>CAYRKM010000001.1:785930-835411 GCA_964425075.1 uncultured Gammaproteobacteria bacterium
TGGATAGTTGGTGCAAGTGGAAATGTCTGGAATTATAATGGTTCCACCTGGACTCAGTATTCTGGTAGTGGAATGTGGGGGACATCAAGTATGCGTAATGTTTTTGCTTTAAGCTCATCTAATATTTGGACAGTTGGTGACAATGGTAATGTTTGGAATGCAACCTCATCCACTCCAACTCCAACTCCAACACCAACTCCAACACCTACATCTAGCTCTAGCTCAAGCAGTTCTTCATCAAGTTCAACTTCTGACCCATGTCCTGGCTTTACTGTTTGTCCAAATGTTAATTCATCAAGTGATTCTACAGGAGGTACTGAAGCGGTAACAGCAGGTAGCGGCCCATCAACGGGGGGACTATTGATACCTCCAAGCTCATCCTCAATTGACCTTAAAGTATATGCTAACCAAGAAGGACCAACCAGTCTTGTAAACCAAACTGTCCCTATCCCTTTCCCATGGCAACAGGGATTTAATACTGTAGGTGAAATATTTAGTTTTTCAGCAGTATCTGCCTTTAACGGATATCCTGTTACTTCATTTGATAAGCCAGTAATAGTTCACCTTTCATATGACCCTGCAAAACTAAATGGAAGAAACCCAAACACGCTAAGAATTGCCTATTATGATCTAAAGACAAAAAGATGGAAGACTCTTCCAAAGAATACTGTTTTAAACCCTATTACCCACTCAATTGCAAACACTACAACGACCCTATCATATTTCACCGTTGTCTATCCTAGGGATGATGGAGTAGTGCCAACTGCAAGTGTTCGTGGAGTAGCAACAAATAACAAATACCAAAACAATGAAACCATTAAGGTTGTGCCTACCCAAAAACCAAAAGTTTCTACACCAACCCCAACACCCAGAAGATGTTTCTTCTTTATTTGTTGGTAAAGAAAAGTTAGTAGAAACTGTGATACGCTCTTTTTTTCTCCCTTGACTTCCTTTTTTCATTGTGAGTATGATAAATCATATGATTCCGAAGAATAAATTACTTCTTTTAGGTATTGCTGCGGTTGTTCTTGTGGTGGGAGTTGCTGTCTATATGTTCCTTCGCGGTGGTAGCAGTGCTAATCCAGAAATACCCACGACAGCAGAGGAAAATGTAGTTGAAATGAAGGCTGAGGATATTGGTCTTAAGCTAGCGCCAATTAATGGGGGTAAAGAAGTAGAAATGACTGTGACAAATCTTGAAAAAGTAAAATCAATTGAGGGATCCCTTGAATATGAGGCTCTTGAGGGTGCAGAAAAAGTTTCACGGGGGGCGCTTGTTACGATAAGTGAGGAAGAAATAACTGAGGCTAAAAGTGGAAGTGGCGAAATAACTAGACAAATAACCATAGGAACTTGTTCTTCAGGAACGTGTAAATATGACAAAGGCGTAGAGGAAGTTACTGCTCAGCTTAGAGTTAACCTTACAAGTGGCGAAGTCGGAGCAATAACACAAAAAGTTTCGCTTCTAGAAGAATAAATCACTCTGATTTAAAGGCATGCTTTAAATAATTATTTTCACAGATTAATCACCACATATTTTGCCCCAAAATCCCCAATTTCTTACTTGACATTCCGTGAAAAGTGAGTCAAAATATATTGTAGGCTTAAGTAGGAAAGGGTAGGAAAATATGCTTCTTGGACAATATGACGCACGTCTTACATCAAAATCTCAAATATCATTTCCAAAAAAATTCAGGCTAGAACTTGGCGAGGAATTAATTGTCACGAAGGGGATAGAAAGTTGCTTGTTGGTAGTTTCTAAAAAGAATTATCAAGCTTTACTTGAGGGTAGTGAAAAAAAGTCTTATCTAAATCAAGAGACAAGGGAAATGCAAAGATACATTTTGGGAAACGCTTCTGAAATAAAGCTTGATAGCAAAGGAAGATTTGTAATGCCTGAGTTTCTAAAGGAATACGCACATTTACATGAAAATATCGTGTTTGCAGGGGTAATGAAGTATGTTGAAGTTTGGGACAGAAAACTATGGGAAGATAATCAAAAATTTATATCTGTAAGGATTCCGACAATAGCAAAACAATTATCAAATGAATAATAATTCATATCATCATATTTCAGTATTACTAGAAGAAGCAGTTGATGCTTTAAATGTAATAAAAGGAGGAAAATATATTGACGCTACAGCAGGTGGAGGAGGACATAGTGGTGAGATAGTTAAAAGAGGAGGAATAGTGCTTGCAATTGACCGTGACAAAGAGGCGATTGAACATCTCAAAAAAAAGTTTGGAGACGCTTTGATAGTATGTGAGGGAAATTTTAAAGATATTAAAAAAATTACTAACGATTGTTCTTTTTCAAGTGTTAACGGAATAATATTTGATCTGGGACTTTCCAGTAATCAATTGCAAAGTGAGGGAAGGGGTTTTAGTTTCAGAAATGAAGAAAAACTTGATATGCGTATGGATAAGAATCAGTCATTAACTGCATATGACGTGGTTAATTCTTATTCAAAAGAGGAATTAGTAAGAATATTTATGAAATATGGTGAGGAGCACAATGCACAACAAATTGCAGAATTAATTGTAAAAAGCCGTAAAGAGAAAAAAATCGAAACAACGACAGAACTTTCCAGACTAGTAATGAAAGTTCGAAAAAGAGAAGAGAAAATCCATCCCGCAACACGGATATTTCAAGCAATACGCATTGAGGTAAATGACGAACTTAATGCTTTGCGATTTGGACTTGAGGATGCGATAACGCTACTTAGTCCTGGTGGAAGAGTTGTAGTTATAAGTTTTCACTCTCTTGAGGACAGGATAGTAAAGAAATTATTTGATGAATGGAGGAGTCAAGGAATGGGAGAAATAGTTTCATTAAAGCCAATTACAGCAAACGAGGATGAGCTTTTAAGGAACAGAAGGTCAAGAAGTGCTAAAATGCGGGTTTTTAAAAAAAATTGATAAAGGTCCAAATTATACCGTTAACTCTTGGGTCGAATGCCAACTGGCATTCTTCCCAGAGACTCCCGGTATATTTCTCGCTCAAGGACTTGAATTTATAAAAAAGGAGCTCAAAATATGAAAAAAATATACTTTTTAATTATTCTTTTGATTGTGGTTACGGGTTTTCTTGGGCTTGTAAATATACATTTGTCTACCAAATTAGCCTCAGATAGTGTTGAAGTGAAGAAGCTTCAAATAAGCATTGATAATTTAGAGGAAAAAAATCAAATAATAAATTCGAAAATTCTGGAGATAGCGTCTTTTGAAACACTTGCCTCAAGAGCCGCCGAGTTAGGATTTAAGGACGCTTCAAATTACATTTCGCTTCATAAAAACGCAAAACTTAGCCTGAAACAATGAATAAAAGCAACTATTCCCGGCTTTTTTTACTTTTGCCACTTTTTTTAATTGCTTACCTTCTTGTTGTTCTCAGGTTATTTTATTGGCAAGTGGTAAAAGCCGAAGAGCTACATGATTCTGGACGCAAACAAAGTACTGAGTCGCTAGCTTCTTCTGCAAAGAGAGGAGAGATTTTGTTTAGTGATGATTTCCCCTTGGCTACAAATAAGATAAGTTATCTTCTATATGCAAATCCTAAAAAAATTGATTCCGAAAGTAGATACGCCAACCTTCTTTCACCGGTTTTGTCCTATGATCAAGCATCAATCTCAGCTCTTCTCAGTAAAGACCTTTTTTGGGTCAGAATAAGATCAAAATTACCCTACGAGAAAAAGGAGGAAATAGAAAAATTGAACCTTGACGCTTTGGGATTTCAGTCAGAGTCAACTAGATTTTACCCAGAAGCATCCATGGCAGCTCACTTGGTAGGTTTTGTGGGAAAAAATGAATTGGGGGATGACGAAGGATATTTTGGGCTGGAAGGATTTTACGACAGACAACTAAAAGGCAGACCAGGAAGAATTTATGTAGTGAAAGATGCATTGGGAAACCCAATTTTAACAGATGTTAGAGAAGAGAAGAAAATCGATGGGAGAAATCTCGTATTAAGCATAGATAGATCGGTTCAATATATGGCGGACAGGCAGTTAAAACGTGGAATTGAAAAATATCAAGCAGAAGGTGGAACAGTAATAATAATGGATACTAAAACAGGAAAACTTTTGGCTTCTGCTTCATATCCAAAATTCGACCCTCAGAAATATTATGAATATGATGGTTCTTTATACAAGAATCCTGCAGTTTCAAGTTTGTACGAGCCTGGATCTACTTTTAAAGTTTTGGTTATGGCTGCAGGAATTGACGCAGGACTTGTAAAGCCTGACACGCGTTGCACCATTTGTTCCAGTCCAATTGAGGTTAGCTCTTATAAAATAAAAACTTGGAACGACGAGTACTATCCAAACACTACAATGACTGAGGTGATACAGCACTCAGACAATACAGGAATGGTTTTTGTTGGACAAAAATTAGGCGTTAAGAAATTGAGCGAATACCTTAACAAATTTGGAATTGGAGACATAACAGGAATAGATGTTCAAGGGGAGATAAGCGGAGAAATAAGGGAAGAAGGTAGTTGGTATCCAATAGATCTTGCAACAGCAAGTTTCGGACAGGGAATTTCTGTTACTCCAATTCAACTGATTACTGCAGTTAACTCGATTGCTAATGGGGGAAAACTTATGATGCCCCAAGTTGTTGACAAGATTATCACAGAGGATGGCAAAACTATCGAAATAAAGCCAGAAACAAAGAGGAGGACAATAAGTGAGAAAACAGCAACTTTAATTACCTGGATGATGGTAAATGCAGTTGAGAAGGGTGAGGCAAAATGGACAAAGATTCCTGAATATCAAGTTGCTGGAAAGACAGGAACTGCGCAAATTCCTGTAGCAGGGCATTATGATCCAACGCAGACTAACGCATCATTCGTTGGATTTTTTCCACCTGAGAATCCAAAAATAACTATGCTTGTTGTTGTAAACAAACCGAAAACATCAATTTATGGTTCAGAAACAGCTGCTCCCTTATTTTTCTCAATTGCTAGGGATCTTATCCAATATTATAATATTGCCCCGAATGAATGATGTTTGAATTGCTTTTTTGGGGAACGTATAATGTATTAAGCCCATTATGGAAATATTAAAAGCTTTAGTTGCTGGAATGATAGTTGGAGCTTTATTTGCCTACCTCAAACTTCCTTCGCCTGCGCCAACTGCTGCAGCAGGAGTTGCTGGTGTTGCTGGAATATTTATTGGAGCCTTCTTTTTTTCAAAATTCTTATAGCTCATGAAGTTATTGCAAACAATCCGTCAGAGTATTCGAATTCTCAAAAACAGTGTTCATCTTTTTTTAGCATATTTTGCAAATATTTATTATGGTTTTCCATCGAGAAAAATGGTTGTTATTGGGGTTACTGGAACTGATGGTAAAACCACCACTTCCTCGCTCTTATATCATATTTTAAACAATACCGATAGAAAGGCGGCCCTCATCTCAACGGTTGGAGCATTCATAGGGGGAAAAAAATATGATGTGGGTTTTCATGTGACCACTCCCTCACCCTTTTTTCTTCAAAAATATATAAAAAAAGCCTACGAATTACGTACAAAGTATCTGGTTTTAGAAGTTACTTCACATGCGCTTGATCAAAATAGAGTTGCAGGAGTTCATTTTGATGCCACTATCTTAACCAACATTACACATGAGCACCTTGACTACCATGGAACTTATGACAAATATGTAAAAGCCAAATTGAAACTTCTTCAAAAGTCTCCATTTAATGTTGTAAATATGGATGATGGGTCATACGAATTTATAAAAAAAAGAATTTCAAAGGATAGACTTTATACATATTCTCTTCATGAAAATGCTGATTTGTCTACAAATATTTTTCCAATAAAGACTCAATTGTTTGGAGAATTCAATACTTTGAACGCTTTGGCAGCAGTTGCAATCGCGAGGAAATTGGAAATATCTGATGAGGAAATAAAAAATTCGCTACTTTCATTTAAGGCTCCTGAAGGCCGCCAAGAAATAATAAAAGCAAAAGACATTACAGTTATTATTGATTTCGCACACACCCCGTATTCTTTTGAAAAAATGTTGCCTGAGGCAAGAAAACTGGTTAAGGATGGAGGAAAATTAATTCACGTGTTCGGTTCTGCCGGAAAAAGAGATTTTACAAAAAGACCTTTGATGGGTGAAATTTCAGCAGGAAACGCAGACGTTATTGTTTTAACTTCGGAGGATCCGAGAAGTGAGAGTGTAAATGCGATTAATTCACAAATAAAAAAAGGAATTGATAAGAAATTTAAATCTGTTAACCCTGACGATTATGAGGAAGGAAAGAATTATTTAATTGAAATTGAAGATAGGAAAAAGGCTATAGAATTTGCCATAAAAATAGCAAAGAAAGGGGACGTTGTTATTGCTACGGGAAAGGGTCATGAGCAGTCTATGAATATGGGAAATGGTGAAATGCCTTGGAATGAGAAAAAAATTGTGACTGATGCGTTATATGCACTATAAATTACAGGAATTACCTCAGCTGGATGAGATTGAGAAAATATTTTTTGTGGGTATAAAAGGAGTTGGAGTGTGTCCGCTTGCAATAATTGCTCACCAGGCAGGGTTTAGCGTTGCTGGGAGTGATGTTGTTGAGGAATTTATAACTGATGAATCCTTAAAAAAAGAAGGAATAAAAATATATTCTAATTTCAGTGAATTTGATCTAGATATGTTTTTTGGCAATACGCTGCCCCAAAATTGTCTTGTAGTTACAACCGGTGCACATGGTGGATTTGATAATCCCCAAGTCAAATTTGCAAAAAACAAAGGAGTTATCGTCCTTACTCAGGGTCAGGCTTTAGGAATAATGATGGAGGGGGAGATTTTTAAAAGGGATGACATTAAGGGAATAGCAATTGCAGGGGCACACGGGAAAACCACCATAACTTCACTTCTTGCGTCATCACTCGTAAATTTAAAAGTAGATCCATCTTATTCCGTTGGAACAGGAGAGTTATTTCCCATAGGGTCACCTGGACATTTTGGTAAAGGAGAGTATTTTGTAGTGGAAGCAGATGAATATTCTTCAGAGCCTGTTTATGACAAAATTCCTAAATTTTTGTATTTGAAGCCAAAATATGCAATTTTTAACAATATCGATTTTGACCATCCTGATTTATTCAAGAGCGTTGATGATATTTTTAAGGCATTTGTTGATTTTGCTCATACCATTCTAAGCGGCGGGACGTTGCTTATAAATGGAGATGATAAGATCCTTTCGGGACTTCCAGAGTTAATTCAAAAAGACATAAAAATAAAAAAATACGGAGAAGGAAAGGGAAATGATTATATTATCTCGGACATTAAAAATGATGGTCTAAAATCCGAATTTAAAGTAAAAAAAGGGAAAAATGAATTAGGGAATTTTACAATTTTGGTTCCGGGTAGACATAACGCGCTAAATGCTCTTGCTGTTATCTCGATTTTGTATGAGCTAGGATTTAAAGAAGACGAGATAAAAAAAGCCATATTAGACTGGAAAGGCTCAAAAAGGCGCTTGGAGTATCTTGGAAAAACAAAAAATGAAGTTATGATATTTGATGATTATGGACATCATCCAGAGGAAATAATCAAAACACTCTCAGCGCTTAAAAAAGCTTACCCCGAGAAGAAGTTAATAGCAATATTCCAGTCGCATACTTATTCGCGTACAAAGGCTCTTCTTCAGGAATTCGCAAAAAGCTTCTTAGAGGCTGATGAATTAATACTTCTTCCTGTTTTCCCATCAAAAAGAGATACAGAGCAGGATATATTGCCAAATGAGGCTATGGTTAAGGCTTTTGAAGCTGAAAATAGGCATGTAAAATTCATTGAAAAATTTGACGATGTGGTAGAATATGTAGGCCAAAAATACACAAACGATGAGGCTATAATTCTTACAATTGGGGCTGGAGATGTATACAAGATTGCAAAAAATCTTACAAGCTAGTAAAAATAGCAAACTTTAAAATAATATGAAGAAATTTATAATAAATGGTGGAAATCAACTTTCAGGAATTGTTAGGATTTCAGGTTCAAAAAACGTGGCTACGAAAGCTGTGATTGCAGCATGTCTTACTTCAGAACCTGTAGTTTTAAAAAATATTCCTCAAATTTCAGATATTGATGCTCTTTTGGAGGTAATTGAGTCATTGGGTGGAACCGTAGAGAGAAATTCTCATGAGATCACAATTACCATGAAGGATATTAAAAATCCTATGATTACTCTTGCTGAAGGAGCACGCGTAAGAACTTCTTCGATGTTTATTGCACCATTATTACTTCGTTCAAAGAAGGCAGTTGTACCCAATCCTGAAGGTTGTAGGCTTGGTGCTCGCTCAATTGAAATGCACATTGAGGGGCTTGAGAGAATGGGTGCAGAAATTGAATATAAATCCGAGGATGGTTATTACTATGCCAAGACAAATGGTCTTAAAGGAGCAACTTATAGATTTGCGAAGAATACCCATACTGGAACTGAAACACTTATTATGGCTTCAGTTTTGGCTGATGGTATTACTACTCTTGAAAACGCAGCAGAAGAGCATGAGATTGATGATTTGATTTTGCTTTTAAATAAAATGGGGGCAAAAATTGAGAGAAAAGACGGACGGGTGATTGTAATTGAGGGAGTAAAAGAACTACATGGGACAACTCACGAGATAGTCTCAGACAGCAATGAGTTAGTGACTTTTGCCGTTCTTTCCATGTTGACTGGGGGGAATATTGTTTTAACCCATACAAATCTTAAAAATGTAAAAGTATTTTTATCTGAAATTAAAAAAGCAGGAGGAGATTGGGAGGAAAATGAAAATGGTGTTAGATTTTTTGTTAAAGACACGCTTCTCCCTTCAGATATTGTAACGTCATCAGAACCCGGTTTTAAAACAGATTGGCAAGGTGTATGGGCAATTCTTATGACACAGTCACATGGTGAGTCTACAATTCATGAAACAATATACGAAAATAGGTTTGGGTATGTTTCAGAGTTAATGAAAATGGGTGCAAAGATAGAATTTTATGAACCAAAAGTTGATAATCCACAAAACGTCTATAATTTTAATTATGAAAAAGACAAACATTATCAACAGGGAATTAGGATTTTTGGACCCAGAAAACTTCACAACGCTGTTCTTATAATTTCAGACCTTAGAGCGGGAGCAACACTTGTAATTGCAAGCTTGCTTGCACAAGGTGAGAGCATCATGACAGGAGTAGAGCACATAGATCGGGGATATGAGAATTTTGCTAAAAGACTTCAAGAAGTTGGCGCAGACATTCAAGAAGTGGAGGATAAATTTTAAATGGTAGTTAAAACCGCAGTGCTTTTGGCAGCAGGTGTTTCCAGTCGTTTTTTTCCCTACAACACAAAACACAAGGTATTAGTAAAAATTGCAGGAGAAGCTGTCATTGCGCATACAGTTAGGGCCGTTAAAAAAACCGGAATAGATAATCTTATTGTTGTTGTTTCAAATGAGAATGATGTTTATGAGGTTTTGGGTGATGGGTCAGAGTATGGAGTAAAGATAACCTATGTAATACAAAAGACACCTCAAGGAGCAGGTGAAGCTTTACTTCTTGTCTCCAAACACATTAATTCTGATTTCTATCTTATTAATTCAAATCATATAGAATTTGAAGAGCTCAAAAAGGATATTGATAAAAAAATTGACGGGAGCGGCGTTGTTCTTCTTGGAAAAAAAGCAGAAGGCAAACATTTCGGAGCGTTAAAACTTGATGGTGATAAAGTGTTAGAGGTTGTAGAAAAGCCTAGTTCTTATGAAGGGTTTTCTGATTTGAAAATCACCGGTGTATATTTTTTAAACAAAGGATTTTTGGATGTAGTAAAAAAAGTTGAGAAAGAGCATTACAGTTTTGAAACTGCGCTTGATAGATATGCGAAGATGGGAAAGGTAAAAGTTGCGATTACCAATGCTAATGTTGTTAGTTTGAAATATCCTTGGGATATTCTAAACGCAAAAAATTACATACTTTCAAAATTAAAAAGAAAAATTTCGAAGTCTGCAAAAGTTTCGGAGCACGCAATTATTGAGGGAGAAGTTGTAATTGAAGATGGAGCAACAGTTATGGAAAACGCTACTGTAAAGGGACCATGCTACATAGGAAAAAATGCTTTTGTGGGTTCAAATTCACTTCTTAGAGATGGAACATGTATAGAGGAAGGAAGTGTTATTGGAGGATTTATGGAAGTAAAAAACTCATTGATAATGAAAGGTTCCAAAACTCACTCTGGGCATCTTGAAGATTCTGTTGTTGGGGAAAATTCTAGGCTTGGTGCTTTATTCACTTCAGCAAATGTCAGAATTGATAGAAAAAATGTAACCAGTATTGTCAAAGATGAGAAGGTAGATACAGGATATAGAAATTTAGGTGTAATGATAGGTAGCAATACTCAAATTGGAGCAAGGGTAACAACAATGCCAGGAGTAATAATTGGAAACAATGTGTCTGTAGGCCCTTCAACAACTGTTATGAAAAACATTAATTCAGACACTTCTTATTACACTGACTTTAATGAAGTTGTGAAGAAGAAAAAATAACTCCTCTTTAGTGAACAATCCTTTGTTTTACTCCAAAACACCCAATGAAATATAGTTTGTTCAAAGATTTTAATGTTTTTCGAATACATAAAATAGTGTAGAATTAATAAATAGTTTGAAGCTTACAGTTTTGAGGTATATAATGCTAGAATTGTTTAGCTCATATTAATTGCGCTAGGATTTGATTTTATTATGGAAAAAGTTTTTGGATTTGCGATTTTATCGTTATTTATCACTGCAATTTTAATCATCCCATTTATTGATTTTTTGTACAAAATGAAGCTGCAACGGCAGCATCAAAAAACGCGAGACATTTTCAATAATAGGGCATATATTTTTGATAAATTAAGCGAGTGGAAGGTGGGAACTCCTTTTGGTGGAGGAATACTTATTATTTTTGTAGTATCTCTTCTTACTCTTTGGGCATATGGATTATTCAGGATAGAAGTAAGACTCTGGGAATTATTTGTCCTATTATTCTCTTTTATTGGATTTGGTGCACTTGGATTTTATGATGATTTGAAAAAAATTCTTAATGCTGAGCGTAATAGTTTTTTTGGGCTTAGATTTAAATATAAATTTCTGATTCAATGGATTTTGGGATTAATAATAGGTTGGGTTTTGTATGTTAATGGGTATACATTTGTACACATTCCCGGTCTTGGTGAGCTTACGATTGGTCCTTTATATATATTGTTTGCAGCATTTGTGATAGTAAGTTTTACAAATGCACTAAATATTTCAGATGGCCTCGATGGACTTGCTTCAGGAACCCTTCTTATTTGTCTTTGTGCTTTTTTGGTTATATCTCGTGCGCTTTTAGATGACTTTTTAGCTATTTACATAGCTATTCTCATCGGTTCCGTGGGTGCCTTTCTTTACTTCAATATTTATAAAGCGAGACTCTGGCTTGGAGATGTCGGTTCCCTTTCATTGGGGGCAGCACTTGCCGTTATTGGACTTTTAACCGGAAAATCCGTAGCAGTAGGTGTTATAGGTGGATTTTTTGTTATAGAAGTTGGCTCATCCCTTATTCAGATATTATCAAAAAAGTTCTTGGGTAAAAAAGCCTTTCCAATTGCACCTCTTCATTTGTATTTTTTGCAACGAGGTTGGGAAGAGCCAAAAATAGTTATGCGCGCATGGCTTTTGGGTTTTGCGTTTGCGCTATTGGGTCTTTATCTTGCCTTCCTTCAATAATACAATAAGAATAAGTCCTACCTTATGAATAAGCGAAGTCTGTTTCTTATTGTCATTGTTGCAGTCCTCACGCTTCTTGGTCTTTTTATTCTTTATGAAAGTTCTTCATATACAGCACAGCTTAATCTTCAGGATAAATATTATTTCATAAAAAACCAAAGCGTATGGATAGTTTTGGGTGTAATTGGAGCCATAGTTGTGTCTCGAATTCGTGAGCAATTATTGTATATATCCTCATTACCTTTGCTTTTGGTTACCTTGGTCTGTCTTATTGCAGTTTTTCTTCCGGGAATAGGGCTTGAATTAAATGGTTCACATAGGTGGCTTAATTTGGGTTTTGCGGTTTTTCAACCATCAGAACTTCTAAAGATTTCTCTTTCTCTATATCTTGCTTCATGGATGTCAATAAAAGAGAAAGGAAGACTTTTGGCTTTTCTTATTTTGATGGGGGTGTGTTCTGGTTTGGTTTTGATTGAACCCGACCTTAAGACTTCATTTATCATTGCTGTTACCTCTTTTTCCGTTTATTTTGTATCAGGCGCTTCTTGGAAAGAAATAGTTTCTATTGTATCCATTGTTGCTCTTGGGCTAGTTATTCTGGTTGGAGCCGCTCCTTATAGAGTTCAAAGAATTACATCATTTCAAAATTTTGACGTTGAACATTTAGACAAGGCTTCTTATCACACCAAGCAAATTGTTATAGCGTTAGGCTCCGGTGGACTTACTGGAGTGGGGTTTGGGAATTCTATACAAAAATACGCCTACCTTCCAGAACACACGACAGATTCTATTTTCGCAATTTTTGCTGAGGAGGCAGGTTTTGTAGGCTCTGTAATTTTAATATCTTTATATAGCGCACTTACTTTAGTTGGTATTTTTATAGCACAAAATGCAAAAACACAGTTTGGCAAACTACTTGCAACTGGAATTGTAGTATTTCTTTCGGTGCAAACACTTATAAATCTTGCCTCTCAAGCAATTCTTATACCCTTAACCGGAGTTCCTCTTCCTTTTATCTCATATGGAGGGAGTTCTATCCTTATTAATTACATAGCAATTGGGTTATTATTAAATATAGCCATGCAACGTACACAAAAAGTACCTTCAAGGAAGAAATAATTATGAAAATAGCAATAACAGGAGGCCTGCCCGCAACGCCTTTGCAAGCTCAGGCTTGCATGGCGGGCGAGTTTAAAAAAAGACTTATGTTCGAGTGTTACGAGTCTTTAAATAAATAATATGAAAATAGCAATAACAGGAGGACACTTTGCGCCAGCTCTTGCAGTAATTGAAAAATTAAAGGACGAGGAAATTTTGGTAATTGGTCGAAAATCTTCTCATGAGGGAGACTCAGGGGAGTCTTTTGAATATAAAACATGCAAAGAGCTTCATATTCCTTTCAAAACAATTAGGACTGGAAGATTGCAAAGAGTTGTAACGCCCCAAACAATTCCTGCACTTGCAAAATTTCCTATTGGAGTATTTGAGGCATTAAAATTATTGAAGAATGAAAAACCAGATGTTGTTGTGACTTTTGGAGGGTATATTGCTCTTCCAGTCGCAATTGCTGCAAGAATTCTTTCTATTCCAATTGTTCTTCACGAACAGGTATTAGGAGCAGGAATGACCTCAAGAATAATAGATAAATTAGCGGATGTTGTTTGTATTTCATTTGAGTCATCAAGGAAGAATTTCAAAAACAAAAACATTGTTCTTACAGGAAATCCTATACGCGAAGGACTTCTAGACTCCTCACAAGCAATTACAAAAAGCCCAAGACAAATTATATTTATAACAGGTGGGAGTTCTGGATCTCATTCAATAAATATGGAGATTAAGGAAATACTTACCACTCTACTTAATGATTTTACGGTCATTCACCAGACGGGGAGTAATACTTTGTTTAATGACCTACAAGTTCTAAGGGAATATAGAAATCTATTGCCCGAAAACTTAAAAGAGCATTATATTTTAAAACCATTTTTTGATACCAAAGAGTTTGGTTGGCTCTTGAAAAATGCTTCCCTTGTAATTTCTAGGTCTGGCATAAATATCGTAACAGAGCTTCTTGCATTTGGAACGCTTGCTCTTCTGGTGCCTTTGCCATATGGACAAAAGAACGAACAACTTGAGAACGCGAAATATTCTAAAAAAATAGGTCTTGGGGAATATATTTTACAAAAAGACCTTTACCCACAGCTTCTTTTAAGCACAATTCATGCTATGATTAAAAAACAATCAGAATACAGAAAAAATGCATCAAAAGAAGAAATGACTGCTTCTTTGAATGCTACAAATAGAATTATTGAGGAAATTTACAAATATGGAGGAAGCAAAGGAAGAGAAACTCGAAAGTCGCCCCAAGAGACGTAAAGTCTCTCTTTTCAAACGACGTAGAAAAGCTGAAATCAGACCGTTTGTTAAGGAAAAAAAGGAAAAGAAGCTTAAAAAACTTTTCAAATTACTAGGAATTGTTATAGCCATAATCTTTGCAGTTAGCGCCATTTTGTATGGGATTAGGTATCTTCTCATTGTTACTGTTTTTTCTAACAAAACAATAATTCTAAATCCTCAATCTACGTCTTCAATTGGAAATGAAGATGTAGAAAAAACATTAAGAGCAAATAACATAGCCTTCCAAGAACTTGCTATTTCATCCGTCTCTGGGATGATTAAGTTTAGAACAAATGATGTGCAGGTTTTTATAAGTAGTCAGAAAAAAATAGATGAGCAGATCTTGACTCTTCAAGCAATTTTGAGGCGACTATCCCTTGATGGAAAACGCCCAACATTAGTAGATTTGAGGTACAATAAGCCTATTGTAAAATTCTAGTGTGTTTACTAAACTAAGTACAGATGAAAAACGCTGATATTGTAGTGGGAATCGACATTGGTTCCTCAAAAATTGCCACACTTATAGGTCGAGTTGATGAGGAAGTTATCAATATCTTAGGGGTTTCAGAAGTCCCTTCAAAAGGCGTAAGAAAAGGACAAATTGTAAATATTGAAGAGGCATCTGATGCAATTAACTCCTCACTTGATAGCGCTGAGCGCATGGCAGGACACTCCATAGATAGAGTTTTTGTATCTATAAGTGGTGTAAATATAGAATCACAAAACTCAAAAGGGGTTGTTGCTGTTTCTCAACCTGATGGTGAAATCTCAGAATATGATGTAGAACGAGTTCTTGAGGCTGCAGGAGCTGTTTCACTGCCTTCGACAAGAGAGATAATCCATGTTATCCCAAAGACTTTTACAGTAGACGGTGAAGGTGGAATTAAAGATCCAGTGGGAATGGCAGGAGTTAGGCTTGAGGTTGATACTCATATTATTACAGCCAATTCAGCTGGGGTTAGAAATATTGAGAGAATATTATCATCAGAGGCCGGCGTAAATGTTCAAAGCTTGGTGTTCTCTGGTCTTGCGTCCTCAATTTCAGTTTTATCAGACACAGAAAAGGAATTAGGAGTAGTTCTTGCAGATATTGGCTCAGGTGTAACAAATATAGCTATTTATGCTGATGGTGCTCTTTCTTACACAAGTGTCATTCCAATTGGAGCAAGACACATCACTAACGACCTTGCAATTGGACTCAGGATTTCTTTAGAGAGCGCTGAAAAGATAAAATTATATCTTTCCAAACACTACACAAAAAGAGTAAAACTTCCAGAGCCTGATTCAAGACGAAGGGGTGAGGAAGATGATTTGGATCTTAATGAACTCCACCTTCCAGAGGACGTAAAAAAAGTTTCTTCAAAGACTTTGGTTGAGGGGATTATTCGCCCTAGGCTCAATGAGCTTTTTACAATGATCGCACTAGAAATAAAAAAGTCTGGTTTTGCTACACAAACTCCTGCTGGAATTGTTATAACAGGTGGTGGAGCAAAAACAGTAGGCGCTGAGGATTCTTCAAAGAGAATGCTCTCAATGCCTGTAAGAATTGGTATTCCAACTAATATAACAGGACTTATTGATGATGTTGAAAATCCAACATTTGCAACATCTGTTGGACTTCTTGTTTACTCAAGAAATTTTAGAGGAGAGACTTCAGCTTCTCTTCCTGGAATTGATAATATCCTAAGTGGGTTTAACTTCAAAATGAAGGGTATGCCTTCAGTTTCCAAACTTCTTAAAAAATTTATTCCTGGCAAATAATACCCTTCTGACTTAATTGCAAATTAATTTTCGATGTGATACTATTTGACCACTTCTATTATGTTAATAAAGCCTCAAACTGCAAGTTTTGCAAAAATCCGCGTGATGGGTATAGGTGGTGGAGGAAGCAATGCAGTTAATTCCATGATAATGGATGGTCAAATAGACGGAGTGGATTTTATAGCCGTTAACACTGATGCGCAGGCACTTCTAAACAATCAAGCTTCTACCAAACTTCAAATCGGTGAAAATTACACGCGTGGTCTTGGTTCTGGAGGAAATCCTGAAGTAGGACGAGCTGCTGCTGAGGAAAGCGTGGAGAGGGTCAAGCAATTTTTAGAAGGTTCTGACATGGTTTTCCTAACTGCTGGAATGGGTGGAGGAACAGGAACAGGAGCTACACCAATTATTGCAAGAGTTGCAAAGGAAGTAGGCGCTCTTACTGTCGCTGTTGTTACAAAACCATTCAATTTTGAGGGAACAAGGCGAATGGTTGCAGCAGATGATGGAATAGAGGAATTAAAAGACCACGTAGACACACTTATAGTGGTGCCAAACCAAAGAATTTTGGAGTCAGTTGATAAAAAACTCTCCCTTCTTGAGGCATTTAGAGTGGCAGACTCAGTTCTTGGACACGGTGTAAAGGGAATTTCTGATCTTATAACGCAGTCAGGTTACGTTAACGTCGACTTTGCTGACGTAAAATCCATCATGAATGACGCAGGAACCGCTCTTATGGGCCTTGGAGTAGGAGTAGGAGAGAACAGAGCACAAATTGCAGCGCGACAGGCTATTTCCTCACCTCTTCTTGAGGTTTCCATGGAAGGAGCTCGTGGAGTTTTGTTTAATATCGCTGGAGGAGAGGATCTTTCACTTCAAGAGGTTGAGGAAGCATCCCGAATTATTACACAGGCAGCAGATCCGGACGCAAATATAATTTTTGGAGCAACAATTGATAGGGGAGCATCAGATAGTATTCGAATTACGCTTATTGCAACAGGATTTGATGAATCTAGAAAAAGATTGCAGCAAATGGTGCAAAACACCATGGAGGAGAAGGGTGATAACAGTTCAGCGTACAACAACGGAAATGGTTATCAACAACAAGAAGAACCATCAGCGCCTCAGGAAAATGACGAAGAAAGTGTATTTGATATACCGGCCTTTTTGAGGCAAAAAAACTAATTCTTCCCTACCCCCCCCTTGAACATCCACGATTGCGCGACATAGAGCAGGTTTTAAAGTGAAATACGTAATATTTTATGCTAGAATATTTCAAATGAATTTGAGGGTCGGTCTAATTGGTTTGGGCAAGCAGACAACAACTGTTTACATACCTGCGATTGCGATTTCACAAGAACTTGAAATTTGCGGGGTTGTAGACAGAAATTTAGATACAGCAAGGAAAATAGGTAAGAAGATAAGAGCTACTTGTTACGCTGATGTGGACTCTCTTTTTCACGAAGGAAAACCAGATTTTGTTATAGTTGCTGTTCCCCATTCGGAGTATTTATCAATTCTTCAAAAGGCGGTAAGACATGGAGTGCATGTTTTGAAAGAAAAACCTTTATCTATGAATATAGATGAAGGAAAAAAGATTTGTAAATTATTGAAGAGAGGAAATATCAAGGTAATGTTAACTCTTCAAAGAAGATTTAACCCGTCTTATTTAATGTTTAAAGAAGAATTAAATAATCTTAAAAATATATTCTTTTTTGAAGCTAAGTATTCAATCTCAATTAATAATCCTCATGAAGGCTGGAGAGGAAAGAGAAGCTCATCAGGTGGAGGTTGTATTTTGGATATGGGGTATCACACAATAGATCTTCTTGTATGGTATTTTGGTATGCCCACATGCGTTATAGCTGAGTTTAGTTCACGCGCTAAGGAAGATGTTAGTTATGATGCAGAAGATACTGCTGTAATACTTGCAAAATACAACAAACAAAAGATATATGGTAGCATTATTATTTCTAGAGTAATTCCACCGAAAACAGAATACCTGAAGGTCGTATCTTCAACGGGAACCATTGAGTTGTTGGATGGGGTATTTTACAGATATAATACAGATGGTGCACTTGTAGCAAAGTTTGAGCATAAACTATCTAAAGAAGATATTACACGAATGCAGTTAAACTATTTCGTTGAAAAGCTTAAGGGAAAAAAGAATAAATATAGCGAGATAGAGCAGCACATGCAACAAATGGCATTCATTGAAAGCTGTTATGAATCAAAAAAAGAAGGTAAATACATAAATCCTAGTCGTTATTTATAGATATGCTAGCAATAAATGGTGGTGAGCCAATATTTAAAAATAGAACAGAGGCTAAATTCAATTGGCCAATAATTGATAAAGAACTGGAAGATGCTGTCATTAAACAATTGCATAAAGAAACTTCAATCTATGATCGTTCCGGAATAATAAAAGAGTTTGAGGATGAGTTTAAATCATTCCATGGCGTAGAATATGCTCTCCTAACAAATTCAGGCACAAACGCACTATTCTCCATCTTAATTGGTTCAGGATTGAAAGAAGGGGATGAAGTAATATGTCCAGCTTATACTTTTTTTGCAACAATTTCTCCAATATTTTTTACAGGAGCTGTTCCAGTGCTTTGCGATGCACAATCAGACGGTAATATTGATATTGGCGAAATAGAAAAATTAATTACGGCTAAAACAAAAGCTATAATGATTACGCATATGTGGGGCATCCCCTGTAGCATGGATAAAATTCTTGAGATATGCAAAAAATATAATCTTAAGTTATTTGAAGATTGCTCTCATGCTCATGGTGCTAGATATAAAGGAAAATTACTTGGAACCTTTGGAGATGCAGCGGCTTGGAGTTTGCAAGGGCCAAAAATTATTACTGGAGGGGAGGGTGGGATAATGTTAACCAGAGACAAAGATATTTATTACAGAGCATTACTTCTTGGTCACTATAACAAACGGTGTAGGCAGGAGATTCCTGAAAATTATCCACTACGAAAGTACGCAGTAACAGGAATGGGATTAAAATTAAGATCTCACCCGCTAGCTGTTGCAATGATGCAAGTCTATTTTAGGCGTATTGAAAAGATTCATTCAGGTAAAAAAAATTCATCTGAAAAATTTAGTAAAGCATTTCAAAAAATGATGGGTTTGAGAATTCCAAAAATGCCAGAAAGCTCGTCTCCTTCATGGTATGGGTACGTCATGCAGTATATTCCTGAAGAATTAGGGGGATTGGCTATTGAGAAGTTTGTTGCAGCTTTGCATGCAGAAGGTTTGATAGAAGTGGACATTCCAGATTCAACAAGACCGTTAAATGAATTGCCTCTTTTTCAGGACCCTTCTGATCTATTTCCCAAATATAAAGGGAAAGTAAATTACAAGCTGAAAGATTTTCCAAAAGCAAGAAAATTTTATCAAAATGCAATTAAATTACCCGTGTGGTTTACAGATCAGGACGATATTATTGTAGAAAAATATATTAAAGGATTCGAGAAAGTTATAAAAGAGTACAAAAGTTTATTGTAGACAATGAGAGATCAATGGATAAGACCTGGAGGAGAACACATGAATGATACAGTAGCCAAATTAGAAGCACAAGCAGAGAAAGATGGTATAAGAGGTTTGGTTGGTGGATCAATAATAATAAATCGTGAAGGTGGTGTTCTTCTCGTAAAAAGAACCGCGGCTGATTTTATGCCAAACGTTGTAGAACTTCCGAGTGGAGGAATAAATCTAGGAGAATCACTACTTCAAGGGCTTAGGAGAGAAGCAAGAGAAGAGGTTGGTTTTGAAGTACATGAGGTTTTGGATTATGTAGATTCATTTGATTATCTGAGTCAGTCAGGAAAACCCAAAAGACAATTTAATTTTGTTGTGTCGGGAGAATTTATTAACGGACGAGTTCAACTATCTGGGGAGCACGTTGACCATTATTGGGTTGGTCCTGAGGATTTAGATAGTTATAACGTTTCATCTGAGACGCAAAGCACTCTTAGAAAGTTTTGGAGGAAATAGTATGGCAGAGCGAGGAATGTGGATTGCTATAGATGGGGTAGATGCAGTTGGTAAAACAACACAGGTAAATACTGTCGCTAACTCACTCAAAGCCAGATTAGAAGTTCCAGTAGAAGGCATTGCTGAGTTCTCCGCCTTTCCTCCTGGTAGGATAATAACAGAAATTTTGGAAAAACAAAGATTCTATGCGTTGCATCCAGAAAAAAAAACTCCATTAGCAGATACGGTTTTTCTTTTGAGCGATATGCTTACACAGTACGAAACTATAATAGCACCAACTGTTAACGCAGGAGGAATTGCAGTTTCGGATAGAGGCAACGTCTCATTTATAGCATATCAAGCATTAAGAATGGAAGATTCTGGCGTAAAATTTAATTTTGATTCTTTTCAGTGGGCACATAGTCTAGCCCAACAATGCCTAATCACTCCAGATTTTACAGTTTTACTTACAATTCCAGAAGAAGAGATGGTAAGACGGATTGTTCAGAGGGGAGAGGCTCCGCCGAGTGAAGCAGATCTAAGTTTTCTTGTAAGATTAAATAAAGCTATACAAAGAGCAGTAGAGATATCTGGAAGTGAGGTAGTAGAGGTAGATGGAAGCCTTTCAAAAAATAAGGTTACAGATAGTATTTTAGATATTATTCATAAAAAGACATCTAAATAAAATCATGTCCCACATACATAAACTAATTGACTTCGCTGTTAGCGGTTTTGTAGTACATCATAAAAAAGTACTTTTGATACACCATAAGAAGCTAGATAAATGGCTTCCAGTTGGTGGACATATCGAACTGAACGAGGATCCTGAAGAAGCAGTAATAAGAGAGGTTGAGGAAGAAAGCGGAATAAAGGTAAAAGTTGAAGGTGAAAAACCAGAAATTAAATCTCCTGGTACAAAGTTTTTACATCGTCCTAGATTTCTCGACATCTCAGACCTGCAAGAAGGTCATAAGCACATTCATTTTATATATTTTTTCAAGGCAAGGAATAACAAAATTAAACTTTCCGAGCGAGAACATAACTCAATAAGATGGTTTACAAAAGAAGAGCTTAGTAAAAAAGAATATAATTTACAACCTAGCATCCTTTTTTATTCAAAGCAGGCAATAAAAGAGCTAGGTTAATTTCATTATATTGATATGCACTTCTTTTCCTGTTAAATTCTTCTTGAAGACATAAAAATACCAAGTCTCTGTGATGTTCTTAGAAAGAAAATTGAAGTAGAAAGAAGGATTTGTTTATAAGTAAAGATTGCACCTACGGCCTAAAAATCCTACATTTCTCAGGCAGAATTGAATTCCTCGTTTTAAATAAAAAGGTCCACCTTGTGAGCAGACCCTTTTATTTCTTTTTGATTGTCTTGCCAGTTTGGCAAAACACTTCTTAGTGTCCCTCTAAAGTACTAGTAACTTCTTTGGCAAGTCCACACTCATGCATAAGCATAGACTATTAAAGAATAAAACTTTTTTTATGCGTTTGTCAAGTCTTAGGTGATTTTCTATATATTTTGTAGTAATATCCTGAGTTATGACTGGTGAGGAGCGAGGTTAATAATTGAAAAGAGATAAAGATTAGTGCAATTTAAAATTTTGGTGCTATAATTTTTTCTACGTAAATTTATGAAGTTGGATAGAGACCCAGAATTTATAAAAGAAGAAGAGCTTGCAGAAGTAGGTAGATTTAACGCAAGCATAGAGTCGCTGTATTTACATACAGATATGGCTGCTATTCAGCTTTTTCGTGAGAACATGCCTCAGTATTTGGTGGATGCTTATATGTTAGTAAATGAGCTTCAATCTACTTATCCTGATCAGGAATTTAACGAAGATAGCGTTGAGGAGTTACTTCATGATGGCGCAGAGGCAGGAAGGGTATTATTTCATCAAGGGATAAGTGATTCTAGGGGTGAATTTTTTAGACACGTAGAGCGTGCTTACGTTGGGACCAGGATTCAAAGAGAGAAAAGTAATCCTGAAAGCGTTGGTTATAAAAGAAGAGAAGCAAAAAGAACAGCATTTAGGTCAGCTGTGTATCTTGTTCTTCAGCATGGAAAAATTATGCCAGACTTTTCTAGTCCTGAGACAGAAGCATAAAACTTATCTAGTTATTTTGGAAAATAGTAGTAGCTATAAAAAATGCTTGAAGCACGTAAAGAAGGAAAGCCCGAGGATTACGACATGCCCCATTGGTGGAATTCCCATGGTGTAAAAATGCACCTCGTTGATGTAAATTCTCAAGCAAACAAGGATGAGGGCGAGAGAATCAGGATTGTGGGAAGTGCTGCTGAGCTTAGAATTTTACAAACAATAATTAACGACAAAAGCTATTGGCTGTTGAAGTGGAAGGTTACCCAATCACAAACCGAAGGGGTAGAGGGACGAGTGGTAATGAGGGATATAGACCTCAAAAGAGCATTTGGTTTAACAGACGAACAAGAAAGTTCAATACCAGATTTCTTAAGGCTTTACGGAGTAACAGTTGGTGCTCAGGGACTTTATGCGCGATACAATCATTATTTAAACATACCAGTTCCAGGTACTGGACACGATGGTGATCCGAACATATCCATAAAACTTTATCCGCAAATTATTTATGAAGTAGCAGGATTGTTTGAAGGCGAGGAACTCCACCCCGCACCGTCGGTTGCTCAAGTTTTTTCAGAAAAAGTTCCTACCCTTCAAGACATTGACGTACTAGAACTTTGAACCAGATTTTTCAGCCAGTAAGTTTTGATAGGTGTGGAATTTTGTGTACCACATACGCGATTCCAAAAGAAATTCCTGCAATAATTACAAAAAATAGTGGGTCAAACCAAAGTTGTCCGACCGCATTTTTCCCTTGAGAATTGATAAGTGGCTGAGCTAACAATTTCCATACATTCTCCAATATAAAAACGTGTACAAAAAATACAAAAAAAGACAATTTGGAAAGCGTTATGAAAACTTTTCTTCCCCACTGTTTTGTTTCTAGAACATAATAAGTAACCCCTGCAAATATTAGTGAATAAAGATAGTTAAGAGCGTGATACTGAGAATATATGTATCCAATTCGTCTTGTTGATAGGAAAAATAATTTGCTATGAAAGAAAATTATGGGAAGCAAAACTAGAAGTAATATCACAAAAACTTTAAAATTTTTCTTTACAAATTCCATAACCCTTTCTTTGTAGTGGCTTGTAACCATCCCCAAAACAAACATAAGCCAGATAAGAAGAGCAATTCTTAAAATGTAAAAGGTTTCAAAGTTTTTAAAATAATAATCCCAACTCACCAGTATTCCTTGAAGAAGAACAAGAAATATAAGAACAAGAGGTTTTTTAAGAATATTTATCAAGTTGTGAAGAAGTGGAAAGAATAAATAAAACAAAATAAGAGTAGGAATAAAATACAATTGATAAGAAGCCTTACCGTGCAGAATGGCAAGAAAGAAGTTGGAAGAAATTAATTGCGAGGGAGAATGAGATAGAAGGTAATAAAAAATTGACCAGAAGAGAAAAGGAATGATAATGCGAGATGCTCTTTTTTTAAAAAAAGTCATGTACGAAAGTTTTTCTCGATAATTTAATTCCAATACAAATCCTGATATAAAAAAGAACAGGGGAACTGCAAAACGAGCTGCTTGATTTAGAAATAATGAAAAAGGCGCAAGATTTGGATCAAGACCAACAACACTTAGAGTTTTGGTTGTAAGATGAATTAGTAAAACTCCAAGAATAGCAATAACACGAAGAGCATCAATAGAGAATAAATAAGTGCTTTTCTTTGAATGGTCCATAAAAACCTGAACAAGTTCAAAACTTTGAGATTTAAAAAATTTTAAAATCCTGCTTGTTTCCTAAAAGCGAGCCACATCTTGCCCCAAAATCCTGCTTTTTCCATTTTTCTGTCAAAAGCTCTATTTCTGTCTTGTCCTTTAAGATATCTTTCTCTTTGATAATAATCCTTCGTGCCCTTTAATGGCGGATCCATCCAAACGGACAAAATAACCCATTCCCCAACATCATTTTTCTTGCCAATTGCAGTAACGGTATATTCATTAAAACTTTTGGTAAATTCTGTCGTGTGTTTTTCTTTCCCTGGGGAATTTTTTTCAGGGTGTTTTACTGTTTGCCACGCCCAATCACCACTTATTCCTCTTTCCTTCATTCTATCAATCGCGTGATTAGTAAAAACAATGTCTCTTATTTTCATAATGATATTGTATGTGAGAACAATTTAGCATGCAATTGTTTGGTTCAAATGTCTCATTTTCTCCGAAAATTCGCAATATTACTTCGCTCATATATCTCATTTTCTTTGAAAATTCGCTATAATCGAGTTTGTTCAAAAGCAAACTCTCATGTAGCTTCATTAACTTACGTTAATTCGCAATAATCACTTCGTTCTTGCAATTCCTTCAGAATTGTAATCACTTCGTCATATATCTCATTTTCTCCGAAAATTCGTTATAATCAATTTATGTCTCAGGATAAATATACGGCAGTATGGGTATCACATACCTCAATTAGTGACTATGAGGAGTGTCCACGAGCTTACTTTCTTAAGCATATTTACAAAGATCCCAAAACAAACCACAAGATAAAATTGATGAGCCCACCTTTAGCATTAGGACAAGCAGTACATGAAGTGGTGGAAAGCCTTTCGGTTCTTCCAGTGGATGAGAGGTTTAAAGAGCCGCTTATTAGTAAATTTAATATTGCTTGGAAAAAAATTGAAGGAAAGCGTGGGGGATTTACAAATTCTGAGGTTGAGGCAAGATATAGGTTGCGCGGTGAGGAAATGTTGAAGAGAGTAACTGATAACCCTGGACCAATTTCTCACCAAGCAGTGAAAATCAAGATGGATTTGCCTCATTATTGGTTGTCTGAGGATGAAAATATAATTCTTTGCGGAAAGATAGACTGGCTTGAATATCTTCCCGTTACAGATTCTGTTCATATTATAGATTTCAAAACAGGAAAAAATGATGAAGATAGCAGTTCTATGCAGCTTCCGATTTATCTACTTTTGGTTGAGAATTGTCAGACTCGAAAAGTCGAAAGGGCAAGTTATTGGTATCTTGAGAGAAATAACGAGCTAACACCTTGCGACTTGCCATCTAGGGAAGACGCGCACAAGAGAGTTTTGGAAGCTGCAAGGAAAATAAAATTGGCTCGAGCACTTGAGAAATTTTCTTGTGCTCAAGGGACAGGTTGCCATGCATGTAAGCCATATGAAGCAATCCTAAAAGGTGAGGCGGAACTTGTGGGAACTGATGAATATAATGCGGATGTGTATATCTTGCCTAATAATTCATCTGAGCAGGAAAGCGTTATTTTATGATTTAAGCCATATGAAATAAAAACTCTTCCTAATTTCAGCCTCAGCTTTGTTTCACTATATCGAGTTTAAGCAAAATTTAGAGAAAACCCTCATATAACTTCATAAACTGACGTTTATTCGTTATAATCGAGTTTATTCAAAAGTAAACTCTCATATAGCTTCATTATCTGTCGATAATTCGCTATAATACCAATATGTTAAAGCCAGTTACGTCACGTGTATCATTTCCAGAAATTGAGGAAGAAGTTCTTAGTTATTGGAAGAAAAATAATATTTTTGAAAAATCCATCTCTTCTCGACCAGAGAACAAGAGATGGACATTTCTAGACGGCCCCCCATTTGTAACGGGAATGCCTCATTATGGCTCTCTTCTCTCAAGCCTTCCCAAGGATTTGTTTGGCAGATATTACACAATGAAAGGATATAGAGTTAGACGTGTTTGGGGATGGGATGGTCATGGTTTGCCAATTGAGAATAAAGTTGAGAACAAACTTCATCTAAAAAGAAAGAAAGACATAGAAGACATTGTTGGTGTTAAAAAGTTTATTGAAGAATGCAAGAATTATGTTGATGAGGTTTCCGGGGAATGGGAATGGTATGTGGACCATATTGGTAGATGGGTTGATTTTAAAAATGCATATAAGACTTGGGAGTTAGACTACATGGAAAGCGTAATGTGGGTTTTTAAGCAAATGTATGATAAAGGAAAGATTTACAAGGGTTTAAGAGTTTCTCTTTTTTGTCCCCACTGTGCTACCCCAATTTCAAATTTTGAGGTAGCAATGGACGCTGAAAATTACAAAGATATTACCGAGAGTGCAAATACATATAAATACAAAATAAAGGGAGAGGATAGCACCTATCTTCTTGCTTGGTCTACAACTCCTTGGACAAAAATTGGCACATCAGCACTCGCCATAAATCCAAAACTCACATACATAAAAATAAAACAAGGAAGCGAATATTATATTCTTGCAGAGTCTACAGTAAAAATGCTTAAAAACGAAACTCCATGGGAAAAAGTAGATGAGTTTAAGGGAGAAGAGTTGGTTGGGAAGGAATTTGAGCCTCATTTTGATTTCTACCAAATCGATGAAGGTAAAAAGGCTTTTATTGTAGTTGGTGGAGATTTTGTAACAGCAGAAGAAGGAACAGGTATTGTGACTTTGGCAGCTTATGGAGCCGAGGACATGGAGGTAATGAAAAAAGAAGGGATCCAGGTTGTTACCTATGTTGATGATGAAGGAATGATCGGTGAAGAGGTGCCAGTATTTGGTGGGATGTATTACCTTGATAGCAACACAGCCGTTAACAGCGATCTTGAGAGTCGAGGACTAATGTATGATGAGACAAAGATTACTCATAGTGTTGCTCACTGCTGGAGATGTGCGACCCGACTCTTTTTTAACCCTCAAAATGCATGGTATGTAGATGTTTCTAGCATGAAAGATAAACTTAAGAAAACCAACGAAAATGTAAATTGGTATCCAGAACACTTTAAACATGGAAGATTTTTAAAAAGTCTTGAGAGCGCGCCTGATTGGAACATTTCAAGGAGTAGGTATTGGGGAAGCCCAGTGCCAGTATGGGAGTGCGAGTGTGGTGAGCGTATAGTTCCTGGATCCATCAGTGAATTAGAGGAATTATCTGGTATGAAAGTTGTAGATCTTCACAAGCCAGAAATAGATGAAATAGTGATAAAGTGCAAAAAATGTACTCGGGATATGAAACGAACACCAGAAGTACTCGATAGCTGGATAGAGGCTGGAAGTGCTTCTTTTGCTGAACGTCATTTTCCCTTCGATGGTTCAAAACTTGAAGAATTTTTTCCACCTGACTTTATTGCTGAATACACAGGACAAATTCGTGCATGGTTCTACGTTTTACATGTTATAGGCGGTACTATTTTTGATTCTCCGGCTTTTAAAAATGTTGTTGTAGAGGGTGTAATTCAGGGAACCGATGGACGCAAGATGAGTAAGAATTTTGGAAATTACCCAGATCCAAAAAAACTCATAGAAACGTATGGAGGAGACGCACTTAGAATGTATCTTCTCGGAAGTCCTGTTATGAATGGTGAGGATATTAGAATTTCTGAGATTGATTATAGGGATCAGGTAAGAGGAACGTTATTAATACTTTGGAATATTTATAATTTCTTTGTAACTTATGCAAATGCTGACAATATAACTCCAGAGGAAGACAGGACATCAGAAAATGATCTTGATAAATGGATCCTTTCACGACTTCAAAAATTAAACCAGGAAGTAACTGAAAGCTTTGATAATTACAATACAGTTGCTGCAATTAGTGCCTGCAAACACTTTGTTGATGAATTTTCGACATGGTACATTAGGCGTTCTCGAGATAGGGTTGGACCTTCGTCAGAAGACCCACAAGACAGACAAGCATTTTATAATACAACCTATGTCGTTTTGACAACTTTTTCAAAATTAATTGCTCCAGTCACACCATTTATTTCGGAGAATATATTCAGAAATCTTACTGATAAAGAATCTGTTCACCTAGAAATGTGGCCAGAGGTAGATGCCTCATTAATAAATGATAACCTTGAAAAAGAAATGAGTAATGCAATGAGTCTCTCATCTGTGTTAAATGCTTTTAGGAAAGAAAAAGGTGTTAAAGTCAAAATACCTTTTAGAGAACTTACATACACTGGTAGTGAAATTTCCCCCAAAATTCTAAAAATTGTTAAGGAAGAGGGAAATGTTTACGAATTGGTATTTAAAGGTAAAGCTGATGAGTACAAGATAGAAGGTAATACGAATGAAGACAATTTAGATGCTGTTGCAGGTGAGGTTAGGGACCTTATTCGTCAAATTCAGAGTGAAAGAAAGAAGATGGGAACAAAAATTGATCAGAAAATCAATGTATATTTGTCTTCGTGGCCGCAGGATTTTGAAAAGGAAATAAAAAAGAAGGCTTTGGTTAATGAAATAATTAAATCAGACAGTTTTAAAATTGAGGTTTTGCAATGAATCGTTTCTCACTGCACAGAATAGATTTTACACTCCTAATACCCTCAATTCTTCTCGTTTTTATAAGTCTTGCAACCCTTTTTTCAATTGATAGAACATTATTTCAGCATCAATTGCTATTTCTTTTAGCTTCAATTTTTGTTTTTTTTGTTTTTCTAAACATTGACTATAATTTTTTCACGCTTTATATAAAGCCTCTTTATTTTCTAAGCATTTTGGGTTTAATTCTTGTTTTGTTTTTGGGTGTTGAGGTTAATTTTGCGAAAAGCTGGTTTTATTTCTTTGGCTTTCAGTTGCAAATTTCAGAGGTTGTTAAACCTTTTTTCATACTCGTTATAGCTTATTTTCTCGCCAATTTCAAAACAACTAGGCTTTTTAAATTTCTGGGTGCGGTAGGATTATCTTTGCCAATCCTTTTTTTAATACTTCGGCAGCCAGATTTAGGTACAGCGCTTATGTATGGCGCAACCTTATCTGGCATGCTTTTAATGTACGGCTTTCCAGTGCGTTATTTTGTGACATCTGTCGTTTTGCTTGTTCTACCAGTACCTTTCGTATTTCCTTTGCTTAAAGACTATCAGAAAGCGCGAATCTTAACCTTTTTTAATACGACTGCCGATCCATCAGGATCATCATACAATGCTATACAGTCACTTATTTCAATTGGTAGTGGTGGATTCTTTGGAAAAGGTCTTGGAGAAGGAACTCAGTCAGTCCTTAGGTTTCTCCCAGAAAGGCACACTGACTTTATATTTGCCTCAATATCTGAAGGATTGGGGTTTGTTGGGGGAATATCTGTTATTTGTTTGTTTTGTTATCTTTTATATAGAATTTATAAAGTTTATCAGCGCACTGAGGATAAGTACGCTCAACTTATAGTGGCTGGGGCTTTTTTCCTTTTTTTGGTGCAAATGTTTGTGAATATAGGAATGAACATGGGAATTGTGCCAATTATTGGTATAACTTTACCATTAGTTTCCTACGGCGGAAGCTCTCTTCTAACGACCTTTATAATTCTTGGAATCGTGTCCTCAATTAGCTATGAGTTTAAAAGACACACGACTCTAGAAATTACGTAGGTTTTCTGCTAAAATACCTAACATATGAATTTCGCAGTTATTAAAGCATCCGGAAAGCAATACAGAGTAACTCCAGGGCTTATTCTTGAAATTGACAAGATTGAGGGAAAAGCTGGTGAGAAAGTATCGTTTAACGAGGTTTTATTGGTCAATAATAATGATAAAGTAACCGTTGGAACACCTTTGGTTGATGGTGCAGTTGTAACTGCAAAAGTAGTCGACCAGATAAAAGGTGAAAAAGTAAGAATTGCTAAATTTAAGGCTAAAGCAAGATTTCGAAGAGTTACAGGTTTTCGTTCAATGTTGACAAAAATTCAAATAGAAGATATAAAAAGCAAGTAAACATATGGCACATACAAAGTCAGCAGGATCAGTCAAAGGAAATAGAGACTCAATTGCAAAAAGATTGGGTATAAAAATGTATGGCGGTCAGAAAGCCATAAAGGGAAATATTATAGTTAGACAGAAAGGAACAAAATATCATCCTGGAGATGGTGTTTCTATGGGTAAAGATTATACTATTTTTGCAATAAATGATGGCTCCGTTCAGTTCAAGACACTAAGAGGTAAAAAAATAGTAGAGGTAATTTAAGAAATTTTTGAGTGCTTACCTTAAGTACTCTTAAATTAAACGAATTTATGGATAAGCAAAGCTTGTCCACAAAGAATTTATGGATAACCAAATGTCAATCGTTGAGCTTGACATAACACTTTTACAGCCCAATCCACTTCAGCCCAGAGGTTTGATTTCTCCTGAATCATTAACAGATCTAGTTAACTCTATTCGCGAACAAGGAATCCTTGAACCTATTGTTGTAGCAGAAACTCCTGCGGGATATCAGATTATTGCAGGAGAAAGACGTTGGAGAGCAGCAAAAATACTTGGATTACCAATAGTTCCAGTGGTAGTTAAAAGAACAAGTCCTCAACAAATGCTTGAAATGTCAATTGTTGAGAATGTTCAGCGAGAAGACTTGAACCCAATTGAGCGAGCCCAGGCATACAAAAGACTTATTGATGAATTCAATTTGTCAGTTACGGAAGTTGCAAAACGAGTAGGTAAGTCTTTACCTTATATCTCAAATTCAATTCGGCTTTTAACCCTTCCTGACGCTATAAAAGACGCGTTGGCTGCTGGAGTTATTACTGAAGGGCATGTTAGGCCGCTTATATCAATTGGTGACCCCAAGTTAATGCTTGCCGCGTTTAAGAAAATCCTTGTTGAAGGAATAAGCGTAAGAGGAGCTGAAGACGTTGCCCGACAAGTTAAGGCTGAAATTCAGAAAAAAGAACCTCAAAAGAAGAAAGACAAAATATATATTCCAGAGCAAGATGAAATGGCAAAGAGCCTAAATCAACGCTATGGATGGAATGTTAAATTTGACCAATCAAGAATTTTAGGAAAGATTGTTATAACAATCAAGGGAAATGAAGAAAAAACGACAGAAGAGCTTAAAAGAATCTACCAAAGACTTCTTGAGTCTTAAAGTTCTGTATGTTCAACGACTCTAAGACGATTTAGGGGCCAATATACGAGAAAAGACTTACCAATTACCTCATCTTTTTTTACAAAACCCCATTGTCTTGAATCCGAGCTTGCACCTCTATTGTCTCCCATTACAAAATAACTACTCTCTGGAACAATTACTTCTTGCCCTTCACCTAAAAAATCTCCCGCAGCTGTCCTTACATTGGAGGGAAGAAAGCTTTGGCTTAATTGTGTTCCATTTACAAAAACTTCACCATTGTCAATTTTAACCGTATCGCCGGGTAATCCAATGATCCTTTTTATGTAATCCTTTTCTTTATCTACAGGGGAATTAAATACTACTATGTCCCCCCTCTTGAGAGATGAAAGTCGCATCTGAATCAAATTTGTTAAAACATACTCTCCATTCTGAAAATTGGGATCCATAGAATGTCCATTTACTTGATATGGTCGGAAAAGAAAAGCATAAATAACGACAAATATTGCCCCCGCGATTACAAGGGTTTGCACCATATCAAATAGTAGATAGTAAATCTTTTTTACAATTTGCATGTTAGTGTAAATTGAGAACTAATTTGCATGTTAGTGTAAATTGAGAACTAATTTGCATGTTAAATAAATTTGAAAAAACAAAAATTTAGCAAATTTAAAAATGGGAAAAATTGATCTCTTTAACGTTTATATTCTGAAGCTTCTTTAAAGATTTGTCAACAAAGAAGTACTCAGTTTGTGACCATTCCAAAATTGTTGCATTCGTCTGTTACAATATAAAAAAATTTGCCCAAGGTTTGATTAAGAAAAAGTAAAATAATTCTTAAAAATAAGCTAGCAGAGTAGCTAACTAGCAGTCAGATGGTCAGAGTGACAGTGAAGCTACAATTTTACTTTAGCCCATGAAATCAAGCTATTCTATACAATTCTAAATATATAAAACTACTATTTAATCAATCAAAATGAAACAAACTGATAAAAAAATTTTATTCCTGACGCGCCTCTATCATCCTCATATTGGAGGAGTTGAGAAGCACGTAAATAAATTAACGAGGGAGCTTCTTCTAAAAAAGAAACAAGTAACAATCGTTACTGAATTAAATGATACACAATTAAAAAGAAAAGAGCAATTCCAAAACCACACAATCTATAGAATACCTATTGGCAATCAAAATTTTCTTAAAAAATTTTATATTTGGTATTGGTTTTTTAAAAATATTTCACTAATTAGAAAAGCAGATATTATTCATGTCCATGATGTCTTTTATTGGATACTACCTTTTAGATTTCTTTTTCCTTTCAAAAAAATCTATATAACATTTCATGGGTATGAAGATTATCCCATAAAAAAAAGTTGGATAATCCAAAGAAAAATCTTCGAGTCCATCTCAAGTGGATCAATATGCATAGGTTCCTTTATGAAGAGGTGGTATAAAGCAAGTCCGTCTGTGATTTTGTACGGTGGAGTAGATATCCCTCGAAGGCAAAGCAAAAAACCAACTTTACCAACTGCGCTTTTCTTTGGAAGACTTGAAAATCAAACAAACGCTTATGAGTATGTTCTTTCTGGTACAAAAATAAAAAAAATACTGCCAAAATTTAGCCTTGCTGTCGTTGGGGATGGACCAATTCTTGAAAAAATTAAAAGTCTTGCCGATATTTCTCCTCTAGACCCAAATATTGAAAAAAAAATAACAAGTTACAGATATATTTTTGTTTCGCGTTACCTTTCAATCCTCGAGGCATTAGCTCAAAAAAGACTAGTTTTTGCCTATTATGATAATCCAATAAAAAAAGACTATCTATTAAACTCACCTTTAGGTGAGTTTGTTGTGCCAGTTAATAGTGTTAACAAACTAACCCAGAAATTTTTATATTATTATAATCATCCAAAAGAGGAAGAGAAAATGATAAGTAAAGGTTATGAGTGGGTAAGGAAAAATTCTTGGAAAAATGTAGCGGAAGCATATCTAAAACTTTGGCAACTTCCTTGAAACTTTAATTAGACAAATTAAACCAACAAAAATAAGAGCAATTAATGAAACACTTTCTCCAATTATTCGCGGTGTTGTTTTCTCAAAAACCACCGTTATTATGTGCAATCCCTCATTTAAATTAAAATGAATAACCCCAGGATTTGCTTTTTCTTGGAAATATATGTGGGTTTTTTTACCATCAATAAATACACTCCAGCCCGGAAAGTAAAGGGTGTTTTCTTTAAGGGTCATATCCGTTTTTGCATTGATAATATATTTATGCACAGCAGATGATCTAAGGCTCTCCTTAATTTCACCCACTCCATCAATTATTTCGATGTGTTTTGGTGGAATTTCATCCATCCAAATCTTTTTCGAATCTACCCACCTTGGAGCAGACTGGCCGTTACCTTCACCTTCTGCTGTACTTTTTGGAATATTATTTCTAAGCCAGTTGTCATCAATATCAGAAATAGTTGTTCTGTTGCCCCAGTTTAGGATTGTAGATGCTATTGCCAAAAATATAATTACATAAACAAACATTTTTCTTTTTACACTTAACGCAAAAACCCCAGCAAGCAAGGAAGAAATAAATACAATTAATGCCAGCAATCTACTTGTAAATTGCATATCTTTTGCAATTGGAAACAAGTTCCAGAGAAAAGAGGAGTAGTTAGTAATAAAAAATATAAATAGAAAAAAAGAAGCCAAGAAAAAAATTGACAAACGTTTTACTTTTTTGGGAATTCTATTTTTGTAAATAAAGAATAAGATAATTAAGGTAACAAAAATATGTGTATAGCCAACAATTAATCCTAATTCACCCTTCGGCCCTTGAAAAAGAAGGCCATATCTCCACGGAGAATAAAGAAGTGTAGTAAGCTTTTCAAAAGAAACTGTTTCGTGAAATAGTCCGGGTAAAGTAAATTGTTTCTCAAATATTACAGGGATCCAATAAAACGCACTAAGAAGAAGTCCATATATGAGAGTTAAGAAAATAACCAGCTTCTTTTTAAAAGAAGAATTGAAAACGAGTATAAAAGGTATGGAAAGCGCGATTGTTGCCAAAGATATTGCTTGGTGTGAAAGAATAATCCCAGCAGTCGAAAAAGACAAAAATAAAAATCTTTTAAATGTTATCTTTTGAATTAGTAATTGTATACCGAAAAAAACTAACGGTATAAAAACAAATGAAAGAACTTCTCCAATTGCAACCCGAAAATGAAGATCAATAAGATGATATGGTGCGAATAGATAAAAAATTGCACTAACCGCTCCAGGAAACCTTCCGAAATTGTATTTTGCAAATAAATACATCGATATGCCCGATGCAATAAAAGAAAGAGCAAGAAATATTTTCAAACTTGCAATAAAGGAGAAGCCAACAAAAACAAAGAGTGAGATTATATATCTTGGAAGTGGATAGGCAAATAAATGAATAGGATAGCCATAAGTAGCATTTAACTCTTCTCCCCACCTGGGAATAATTATCCCATCTTTTAAGCTATCAAAAAAAGACATCGTTTCATAAATGTGCAATGAAAAATCTCCACTTTGATAAGTACCCTTTCGAAGTAAAGATATTAGTGGAAGAAGACTAAAAACAAAAACTAGCAAAAAAGGGGGAATATTTTTTTTGGGATATACATATTTGTAGACAAAGAAAAAAACCAAAACAAGTGAAAAAAGCAGTGCATTTATAACGATTAATCTATACGGGTCAAGCATAATCGTATGGTATACTTTATGAACTTTTAAAGCAATATGATCGGGAAATTATTTAGGCAGGTTGCAAATACTTTTTTAAATCCAAGTGGATATGAAATTATTCCGCGGTATAAAGTAGACCACTTAAAATTTAAGCAAAAACAAATTGTTCAGGAGGTTGAGAATTTTTATTTCACAAATATTTTAAAAAATGTTCCAAAAAATAAAAACAGGACAAATTTACTTTCGGAATTATATGGGACAGAAATACTCGAAGCACTTCATATCATTTACTATCTAAACAAAACAAAAAAATTGAAAGGTGACATTTGCGAGTTTGGGATAGCAAATGGTGCTACTTCTAGTCTTATTGCAAATGAAATACTAAAAACAAAAGATAATCTTTGGTTGTATGATTCATTTGAAGGATTATCAAAGCCAACAAAGAAAGACATACTGATTAATGACATTTTTAATTACGGGAGAATGGATAGATATTTTCATAGTATGAAGTACGCTATTTCAGATGTTAAAAATCGTTTGCACTCAATACCTTTTCCAGAAGAAAGACTTCGAATAATTCCAGGATTCATTGAGAAGACCGCGAACAATAACGATAATTTTCCCCAAAAAATACGATTTGCTTATTTAGATTTTGATTTATATAAACCAACCATTATTGCATTGCAAGCGTTGAAAGAAAAAATGGTTAAATCTGGAATTATTATTGTTGATGACTACAATTTTTTTTCAAAAGGAGTAAAAACTGCAATTGACGAATTTTGTAGAAAGAGCAAGAACTATAAAAAAATTATGCCATTGGAAAAAAGTGGTAACTTCATAATTTTAAAAAGAATAAAATGAAAACCGCTGTTGTAATTACTCTCCGTAACGAAGAGATTTCGATTGAGAAATTAATTAAAAGTATTAATTTACAAACTAAAATAGCTGACGAGATAATATTTGTTGACGGAGGCTCAAACGACTCAACCGTTAAAATTTTAGAAAACTTTAAAGCCTCTTATAAAGGCAAAGCGAAAATTAAAGTTATAACAAAAGAACTAAACAGAGCAGCAGGAAGAAATGTTGGAATAAAGATTGCAAAGTCTGAAATAATTGCAATTACTGACGCAGGCTGCGTATTAAAGAAAAACTGGCTCGAAAAAATAACTGCTCCCTTTGCTGATAAGAAAATTGACGTAGTTGCTGGTTTTTATTTACCTACTGTTAAAAGTCCTTTTGAGAAAAGTTTAGCTACCTACACCTGTGTTCCTATTGATAAAGTAAAGTCTGACTTCTTACCATCCTCTCGTTCTGTGGCTTTTAGAAAAAAAACATGGGAAAGTGTAAATGGTTATCCTGAACATTTGGATACTTGCGAAGATTTGGAATTTGCAAGAAGAATGAAGGAAAAAAAACTAAATTTCTTTGTTGAAAAGAAAGCCATAGTTTATTGGAGGCAAAAAAGTAATATATTTAGTGCTTTTATCCAGCTTTTAGGATACGCTATGGGTGATGGGAAGGCTCGATATTTTAGATTTCAAACACCACTTATCTTTTTAAGATATATTGTTGGCCTTCTTTTACTATTTAAATTCTTAATAACTGGAAACATATTAATTTTTTACTTATTAATAGCACTATTTTTGTTTTATATTTTGTGGTCGATTAAGAAAAACTATCTATACACAAAGTCTTTTTCTTCGATTTTCTTTTTACCTGCGCTTCAGATAGTAAGCGATTTTGCAGTTCTTTTAGGAATGCCTTTAGGTTTTCTAAAAGGTTTTTTTAACTCAAATAAAAAGAGAACTGTAAATAATGCTCCGACAAATCATGCAAAAGCAGCGTTGCATGGAAGTGGATGGATGGGGCTTTTACAAATATCATCACGGTTGTTTACTTTTTTAAAATACGCAGTAATTTTAAGAGTTTTAACACCCTTGGATTTTGGTATTTATAGTTTGGCAGTAATTATTCTTGGGACAACAGAAGTTTTCACAGAACTTGGAGTACAGCAGTTTCTTATTCAAAGAAATGATGGAAATAAGTACGTTAATGCTGCATTTGTCCTTTCCATAATAAGAGGAATAATTGTGTTTGGTGTATTAGTTGCATTATCATATCCTCTTGCTGTTTTTTTCAATCAAAAGGAATTAGTGAATAGCATGTTACTTATATCGGTAATACCCCTAATAAAAGGGTTTTTAAATCCAAACATATTCTATTTCCAAAGAAATTTACAGTTTCATAAGGATGTTGCGCTTAAGTTTATAGGAATTTTTACTGATTCTTTATTTTCAATACTTTTGATACTTCTTGCACCAACAGTTATTATGTTGTTTGTAGCACTTCTAATTTCTGCACTCGCAGAAACAATATTTTCATATGTATTAATTCAAAAATTTCCCCGTTTAAAAATTAAGATGGGTGAGTTTAAAGAAATACTCAATTTCAGTAAATGGCTAGTAAGCGCGGGGGGAATTTATTATATGTCAACACAGATAGATACTTTTATTATCGGAAAATATTTAGGTGTTTCTACTCTAGGTATATATCAGGCCGCACAGCGTTTTTCATTAAAAGTAATGAGTGAAACTGGAGATATCCCTGCTAAAGTTAGTTTTCCAATCTTCTCAAATATTAGTACAGATAAAATCAGACTTAGAAATGGCTTTATAAAAACGTTTTATTTGGTAAGTGTTAGCTGGGGAATTTTAGCTTTTGCCTTATTTTTGTTTTCAGAGCAAATAATACTTTTACTGCTAGGTGAGAAATGGTTTGCAGCAAATATCCTTTTTAAAATATTTGTGGTAAGTGGGTATTTGCAGGTCTTGATGGGAATAATTACATCTTTTTTCTTAGGAATAGGAAGACAAGATTTTACTGCCAAAATTGTCGGATTGAAATTGGTTAGTGTTTTAATCTTAATAGTCCCACTTATATATTTATTTAATAGTTTGGGTGCTGCAATTGCAGGCCTTATAAGCACTGCAATATCTTTTCCTCTTGCCCTATTTTATATAAAAAGATATCTCTAATTAGAGTGTTATAATTGGTGAAATTATGAAGATAGCTATTTTTCACGAATTGCCAAAAGGCGGAGCGAGGCAATCAGTAAATGAGATTTCCAAAAGACTCAAAAAAAATAATACTGTAGATTTATATACGATCGGCAGTAGTTACAAAAAGGAGGAAGAAATTTTTTTTTCAAACTATTTTTCATTTCCATTTAAAAGTAGAAAGTGGAAAGGAAACGATTGGAAAACAAGATTATATAAGGATACAATCGAATTTTATAATCTCTACAAACTCAACAAGAAAATATTCTTAAAAATTAAAGAAAAAGGGTACGATGTTTTATTCGTACATGCTTCTTCAAGAATAGAGTCACCATTCATTCTACGTTTTAAGAATAAAAATACCGTTTTTTTTCTTCACGATCCGTATTTTCGTTTGGTATATGAGAATGAAAGTAACCCAATGGTTGGAAATTTTGTAAAGAAAGTATACGAATATGTTTTTAGAAGAACATTAAAATTGATTGATAAAAGCAATGTTAAAAAAGTTAACTACGTAATCGCTAATTCCTTTTTCACAAAAAAGGAATTTGGAAAGAAATACAGAAGGAAAGCCAAAGTGATTTATCTCGGTGTTGATACTAAATTTTTTAATCCTAAGCTAAAAATTAAAAAAGAATTTGACGTTCTTTTTGTGGGCTCACTTCATTATATTGATGGGTATGATACCTTTCAGCTCATTAAGAATAATCTTCCTAAATCAGTAAAAATTAGAGAATTGCTATATGAAAAAGAATGGCTAGACAGAAAGAACATGAGGAGTATTTATAGAAGCACAAGGCTTGTTGTGTGTTTGGCTCGAAAGGAACCATTGGGTTTGGTTGCACTTGAAGCAATGGCTTGTGGAGTTCCAGTAATTGCAGTTAATGAGGGGGGATATAAAGAAACGGTAATAAACAATAAGACAGGATATCTCTTGAGGAGAACCCCAAAAGATTTTGTTACAAAAATAAATTATTTATTAAAGAATAAAAAAAAATATGAGGAATTTAGCGGTAATTCATTTAATTTAGTTAAATCAAATTGGTCTTGGGAAAGAAGTGCTGAAGATATAGAAAATTATTTTAGGAAAATCATATAAATGAAGGACATTACATTTATTTACGTTTATTACAATACTCCCTTAGAGTTGGAAAAATCAATTCAAAGCATTGAAAAATCTATTGGAGGATATTCTTATGAAATTATTGTTGTGGATAATAATTCCGAAAAGAAGATTCTGGAGAAAAGTTTGCTGAAAATACATTTAATAAAAAATAAATTAAACAAAGGTTTTGGTGGAGGTGTCAATCAAGGCGCAAAACACGCAAAGGGTAAATATCTTGTAATTATTAATCCAGACACTGTTTTTTATAAAAATTCTGTTAAAAAAATGATAGATATGTTGGAACAGGATAAAAAAATAGGAATAATTGGACCTTCAATGATAGACAATGAGGGAAAAAGCTTGTTGACGATAAGTGGAGTCCCAAAATTACCAGACATGCTTTTTACTTTTTCTTTTCTCAATAAATTATTTCCAAAAAACAAATACTCAAAAAAATATCGACTGGATAATATCAATAAAACTAAAATTCAGGAGGTTGATGTCCTTGGTGGTGCATGTCTTGTTCTAAGAAAAAAAGTCTTCGATAAGGTTGGAGGTTTTGATAAGCAATTTTTTATGTATTTTGAAGAGTCAGATATTTGCATGAGGCTTAAAAAGGAAGGTTATAAAATAATCTTTTTTCCAGAATCAAAAATTATGCATCATGTAGGAATGAGCAATAGGAATAACTTTAAAATCGAGAAATATTTTAATAAAAGTAGGTATCAATTTATAAAAAAATATTATGGTTTTATTCCAGCAGTATTGTCAGAAATTTTTTTACGCACAACAACAAAGAACTACTTTCTTCTTATTTTAGTAATTTGTGTGTCATTATTCTTAAATTTATATAGAGTTGGCGAGCTGACACTCTTCATAGGAGATCAAGGGAGGGATTTTTTGGTTGCAAGGAATGCTCTTCTTAATATGTCAATTCCATTGGTTGGAATACCTTCATCAATATCTTGGCTGCACCAGGGACCATTATCAATATATCTGATAATTTTAGCAATGGCAGTGGGGGGGATTTCAGTAACTCCACCTGCTGTACTTTTTGGAATACTTGGTGCTGTGAGTACCTTTTTGGTTTATAAGTTTACAGCTGAAACGTTTGAAAGTTCATCTAAAGGATTATATGCTGCGTTATTCTTCGCCACATCACCATTGCAGATAATTAATTCAAGAATGCCATATCACACATCTCCAATTCCCTTTTTTGCTGTTATTTTCTTCTGGCTGTTATATTTAGCATTTAAAAATCCTGGCAAGTATATTTTTTTTCTATTATTATCTTTTGGGTTAATTTTGCAGGTTGAACTTTCCAACGCTGTTTTAGTAGTTCCTCTAGTTGTTTTATGGTGGCGGATAAGAGGGATGTTAGATGTTAAAAAATATATACGGGGATTAACAGGATTAGTAATCGGTATTTTTCCATTTCTACTTTATGATTTTTCAAATAGATTTATCCAGACTGGGGGTTTTGCGTTATGGATAATTAATAGAGTAAGACTTTTCCTGGGATTGGCAAGTAGTGATGAAAGGACAATTCATCAACTGCCCCAAGCTTTAGAAAGAATTAGTCAACAACTAACAGGAATTGTTTTTCCTGAATCTATATTTATTTTTCTAGTTTTTTCCATTTTAGCACTAATCGGATTCTTTTATTATTTCAAGGAAAACAGTAAATCAGGCGTTGGGATTCTGCTAATGTGGTTATTCATTCCTTTGGCGGGGTTTCTTGTTCATACAGCACCGGGCGTAGCGTACTTTCCATTAGTGTTTCCAGTTGTTGCTATTATAGTGGGCTTGGGGTTTTTTGCTTTAGAGAAAAAATTCAAGTATATCTCCCTTTTATTTATCTTAGTTTGTTTTGCAAATGCATTTTTTATTGTAAAAAAGAATTATTATTTAACTACTAATTCTGGAAGTAATCCCTTACCCCCCCTCTCCTATAATTATGGACAGGCAGTAAGCATTCAGAAAGAAGCAATAGAAAAAATTTTAATTGATTCAAAAGATAGACAGTTTGCAATAAAGGGTGGAGGCTATATTGAGAAGATTGGTACTGCTGTAGATAATTATAAATTTCTAGCATTGTCTCAGGGAGGAAATGTCCAGGATAATTCTAGTCTGGTTTACAGAATTTATGAAAATGCAAAAGACTTAAAGAGGAAAGAAAAAATAATTTACACAAGTCGTTTTGTCATTGTAACTAAAAATGAAAACTAAAATAGTATTAATTATTGCTGTTCTAATGCCTTTTATTCTGTTATCTAAGATAATGTTTCCTCTTGATGTTCTGAATTACCTTCCGTCCTACACGCTGGAAAAATGGGATAAACCGCACAATTCATTGCTTGCGGATCCTATTTTTCAGTTTGAACCATGGAGGTATTTTGCAAAAGAGAAAATCCTACATGGAGAAATTCCTCTGTGGAACAACCTGAATGGGGCGGGCGCCCCTTTTTTGGCAAATCCGCAGGTTGCTATTTTTTCACCATTTAACCTCCTGTATTACCTTTTACCCATCAACCTTTCGCTTTTACTAACGCCACTTATAAAAATTTCTCTTTTCTCGTTGTTTACATATCTATATTTAAAAGCTATTAAAGTAAAGACAATATCAGCTATATTGGGTGCTCTTGTTGTTTCCACATCTGGTTTTTTTTTAGTTTGGGTTTTATGGCCGCACACAAATGTATATCTTTTGCTTCCCCTAATGCTTTTTCTAATAGAAAAATCTAAGAGAGAGAACAAGGTTACTCTTTGGTTTCCGGTCTCATACACCATGGCCATTTTTGGTGGTCACCCAGAAACACTTTTTCATATAAGTGTATTTATCGCAATTTATGCGCTTGTAAGGCTAGGTTTTGGAAAAAAACTGTTTTTATTATTTCTGTACTTTGCAATGTCGTTTGGAATTGCGGCATTCCAGTTAATTCCTTTTTTTGAATATCTTTTAAATAGTTATGCCCTTGATAAGAGAGTAAGCGAGACTATGCAGTTCTATTTACCCTTAAAAGGTATGATTATAAATTTAATACCATTTATCCAGGGTGCACCTCATACTCAATTTTACAAATCATTTACAGCATCAACGAATTTTCAAGAAAGTATTGGAGGATATGTTGGAATTATTTGTATTTTATTTGTTGTTTTCTACTATAGAAAAATAAAACAACCGATTGCCACTTTTTGGCTATATGCAGCTATTTTATCTGTCCCTATTGCCTTTAATATTTTTCCATTCAACCTTTTAAAACTGATTCCACTATTGAAAGTAAGCGCAGATCATAGAGTTATCGCTTTTACTGGTTTTTCTTTGGCAACGCTTTTTGCACTATCTTTTGATACTTTCCTTAAAAAAACAGGAGTCGTTGACAAAATTGCACCCAAATCCACTAGGTGGTTTATTTTGTTTTCAACAGTTTTACTTCTTTTAGGTATTCTTATGGTTAAAGTCTTGTTTAGAGGAAAAGTGGAATTGTTTGGAGGTTACTTAGTTACACATTTTTTTATTATTATCGCCTCATCAATCTTATTTTTTTATTATTCCCTCCTATATAAAAAGCATAGTGAAAAGAAAGTTGGAGCAATATTGTGTGTATTTCTATTTATACAAACCGGTCTATTGTTTGTGTCCTACAATCCCTTAGTTAACTCAAATTTGTATTATCCAAAGAACGAACTCGTCAAAGCATTAATTGGAAACAAGGAAGGTAGAGTAGTGGAGGTAGGAAATCATAATTTACCACCAAATATTAATTTAATTTACGGAATTGAACAAGCAGAAAATGATGACGCAATGGAAATTAATGCATACAAAGTAAAATTCAATCAAGAATTTCCCATAAAGAATCACCTGGGTAATGTTGATGAGGCCAGTGTTTTGAGTTTGCAAAAAATGGGCATTAGGTATGTAGCTTCAGACTATGACTTAAATTCTTTAAAACAAAAAGTCCAAATAAAATTGAAAGACAGAATAGACGTAGATAATTTACCTAAAATAATTATTCCATTCAAAGCAGAGGAAACCCAATTAATTGGGGTTAGAGTTATAACTGCAAATTACAATAGACTTAATAACTGTTTTGTCGAGTTTGAGATTCTTGATAAAGAAACAAGCAGCTTAGCCGGAAAATCTTCATTGGATTGTAGTGACGCAAGGGATGGCATGTTTTATATGGTACCGTTTGATGCAACTTTAGTCAAAGGAAGAGATTATATGGTGAAAGTTTACTCAAACAATGCAGGGAACGATAATTTTATAGCACTTCAAAGTTACAATTTTAAGCCGTTCATGGAAATTTTGTATAAAAAAGAAAATGGTTTTAGTAAAATTTGGAATAAAAAAAGTATATATCTATATGAAGTGCCAAACGTAAATATAATTGAGGGAGTAAGGGACTATGAAGTTATCGAAAATTCTCAATCCGTATTCTCATTCACATATAATTCTGAAAGAAATAAGGAAATAACTATTAAAAAAACGCTTTATTCAGGTTGGAATGTAGAAGTTGATAGTAAAAAAATTGATGTTTCAGGCAGTCCATTTTTTGTATTTAATGTGCCCGAGGGAAGCCATTTCGTTAGATTAACCTACAAACCAGCATCTTTATATATCGGGGGATTTATTTCATTTATATCATTAATTATTTACTTATTTATAATCCTTAGAAATAGCAAGCAGTTGATAATTGGGTTTATTTCAAAAAGTTTCGAATTTAAGAAATTGAATTCTATTGAGGTTATCAAATTATTTTCTTTATCTCTTGCTATATCTTTATTTTCAATTATTACCTTAATGCTTTTAATTCCTGTTAAATTTAATCCCCCAAAGTCTACCGCAATAAATTGGTATACGGTTAATAACTACCCCAGGCAACAAGACCAGTTTTATGTTTTCTTTGGTGTAGTTGGAATTCTTTTAATTTCAGCTATTATAATGTTTGTGTTTTTTAGAAGGTTAAAAAAATAATGAAGAAAATTATAATAAGTTTGGGTTTTTTTGAATTTTTAATTATTTTATTAGTACCATTTTTTTTGGGAAATCTTTTTTTTGTTACACCTTTTTATGGTAGTTTAAATTTAATAGACGAGGGGCAGTTTTTGGCTTGGGTAAGTCACATGCAAAATGGAAAGTTAATGTATAGAGACATTTACATAACGTATGGTCCGCTTTACGTTTATCCGCTTTATTTAGTATTTAAGATATTTGGTTCATCTATATTTATTTTTAGAGTTTACTTTATTGCATTTGGAATTGCTGTAGGTATTTTAATGATACGTCCGGTTGTCAGGCTTTTAAATTTCAACAATATGATAAGATTTCTCTTTATAGTCTACATAGTTTTGATTCCCGGAATAACTATTAGGCATGCTCTTCCATTTCTTGCGATACTTTTTCTTTACAAAGATCATACAACCTCCAAACCAATAAATTCCATACTTTTAGGAGTAGTCTCTGCAATAAGTTTTCTTGTGAGTCAAGAAATTGGATTATTTGTCATTTTGGGTGTACTTACATATTATTTTACTGCATCTGTTTGTGTAGAGAACTACAAAAAATACTTTGAGAAATTACTAAGAGTGTGCTTAGGTGCATTTATTAGTTTTATGTTTTTTTGGATTTGGTCAAGCTCTGAAGGGTGGTTTGATTCTTATCTTTTTACAACTCTTGATGTGCTTAAGGTTTTTTCAGGAATGGAACTCCCTAATGGAAAGGGATTTTCAAATCCTCTGAGCTCTCTGACCTCTTTAGAGGGTATTGAGATTGTAAAATATATCATTTCAAAAGAAATACTTTTATTTTGGGAGGTTTTGATTCTTATTATTTCCACTCTTTACATTTTTTACGAAGTAATATCTAGAAAATTTAACTCTCAGCTTTTGGTTTTAATCTCAGTTGTTATGTATGGCTATTTCTTGCTATTTTCTGTAGTAGGAAGATTTGGAAATTTTTTTCTACAGCTTACACCCATAATTGTAATTTGTTTTTACTTTATTAATTTAAATTTTTATAACTTAAAAAAAACGAGAGGAAGTTTTCCTAAAGTTTATAGTTTATTTTTCATAATTTTGATTGTGCTTTTTCTTCTAAGAATACTGCTAATTTTTAGGCCTCATTTTGTACATTTTAATGACAGCATCAACGCTATTAATAATTCTAGTAAAAATCAAGTAGCAGGAATAGTTGAAATTCCTGAAGAACAGTTTGAATATTTGTCCAAAGTTGTGTCGTATGTTAAGGAAAATTCAAAAGAAAGGGAGTATATTTTCTTCTTAAGTAACGAACCTGCTTTGTACTACTTAACAGATAGACTAAACCCTACAAGATACGATCTTCCATACATTCCAACAACAATTGAGAAGAGATACGAATTACTAAATGATATTAAAGAAAAAGCTCCAAGGATTGTTCTTTACGACGAATATAGTTGGCCAGTTGATGAAGTAAGTAATATTGTAAGACAACCCGAACTTATTAGTTATCTCAAATCAAAATATACTGAGAAGCTGATTTTAAATGGTAGGGTTAGGGTATATACTTTGAGAACAAATGAGAACAACCAAAAAACCACTGAACCATAAAATAACAAACGCAATTTTTGTTTTAGTAAGCCTTCTGTTGTTGGGGAGTGTTCTGTTGGGAATAGGAAGGACAATTTTTAACTTCACAAAAATAATAACGGACAAAAATACAATTATTTTCAAATCAGAAAAAAAGGTCCAAGAATACTATTTTGAATATAGAGTAAAGCTATATGAATATTTTAAAGACAAAAACCCCCCAAACATTTATCTCGTTAACGTTGATCCTCTTACCTATTACTATTTGAGATATCAGTTGTATCCAGCAAAAATTTATCGTAATAATGGGAAATTATTTGGAAATCCAGAAATTCCGAAGCATTTTGACTATTATGTTTTTGAAGGGTTAGGTGATGTAATAGAATATAAAAAAGTAAAAAATATTCAATATAAGTTAGTGTACGAAATAGAATACCTAAACAAAAGAATCGTAATATACAAAAAAATATGATAATTCTGTCTTTACTGTTTTATACGCTTTTGTACTTGTGCGGATTAGGCTTAATAAGCCTTGTTATAAAGAAACCCAACTTACTTGATTGGGTGGGATTCTCATTTGGATTAGGAATCATCTTAGTTTTTTTTATTTCTCTAACTAGTTTTGTTATTAGCGTTCCGATATTTGTCTCAATGACATTTTTCTTTCTAGCCTCAATAGCATCAGTATTTAGATTAAGAGGAAAATTACACCTTTCGTTTGAAAAGAAATACTCTTTGAGTCAATTACTTTTGCTAGTAGCAATCTTTTTAAATGTTATATTTGTATTTACGCAAACCCTTATTCGTCCATTGATAGCATGGGATGGGATTGCATCCTGGCTCTTTGGAGCAAAAGCATTATATCTTGACGGCAAGATTACTGCGGCTTTTTATCATTATGCAAATTACGATTTTCCTCCATTATTTCAATCTCTGATAGCTTTTCAAGCAAATATAATTGGTAAATTTGATGAAAAATCCGTTTTGCTTTTTTTCCCATTAGTTTATACAAGTCTAGTCTTATCTTTTTTTTCAACAGTTGCTCAAAAAAAAGGTCTTTCCTACGGTCTAATATTTACTTTTATTTTGGCAAGTACTCAAGAAGTATTGCGTCAAGGAGGATATTTAGATCACGGACATATAGACATTCTACTTTCCTATTTTGTGCTGTGTTCTGGAGTAATGTGGCTTAAATTCTATGAAAAAAAAGAATTTTCTTATTTTCTTCTTTTGCAGGTATTTCTTTTGGGAGTAGCGTTTACAAAAAATGAGGGAATAATTTTTTACATACTTTTCCAAATTCTTACCATCTTAACAAGTATAAAGCATATGCCTTTAAACTACCTACGTAAATTGGGGGTTTTTGCTTTCTTTTTAACACCATTTCTGGGGTGGATGGTCTATAAAACACTTTATTTACCGCCAAATTATCGCTTTGAAGGCGAGTTATTTCTTTATATCAATAGGTTTTTGCCAGCAGCAAGACAAGTCCTTCAGGAGTTTTTAAATATTTCACGCTGGAATATTGTTTGGATTTTAATTCTTTTTTCCTCCCTCTTTTTTATAAGACAAAAAACATACGTATACTTGTTCTTACTATTAGTTGTGCAGGTATTTGTATATTTTGGAATATATATTATGTCTCCATATGATCCTGTAGGGCATATTGTTGGTTCATTTGATAGGCTTTTGTTACATATATTCCCACTCCTTTTACTCCTATGCGCACTTGCTGTTAAAAAAAGTGAGAAACTTGATAAAATGTTAAGATAGTAAAATGGCTAAATATAAAGGAGTAAAAATTCTTGAAGTATTAGAGGGGGCAGATAGATACAATCGTTGGATTGCAGAAAGAATAAGTCCTTACGTAGAATCTCCTGCACTTGAAATTGGAGCAGGAACAGGCAATATTTCTTCTTTTTTTACTCATTTAAAATCACTTACACTAACGGATAACGACGAAAGTCTTATAACTGTTTTACAGAATAAATTTAACACAAAAAACATTCATGCTGAGGTTTTTGATATACAGAAAGACTTTAATAAAATAAACAATAACTTTAAAACCATTTTTTCTGTAAATGTTCTTGAACATATAAAAGATGATTCTAAAGCACTTAGAAACATGCATAGACTTTTAAAAAAAAACGGCAAGGTAGTTATTCTTGTGCCAGCCAAAAAATTTGCCTACACGAATCTTGATAAAGACCTAGGACACTTTAGAAGATATGAAAAAGAAGAGTTGCGAGAAAAACTTGAAAAGGCAGGTTTTAAAGTAGAAAGCATTACATACTTTAATATTGTTGGGTTATTAAGTTGGATCTTGAGAGATAAATTTAGCAGAAATAACAAAAGTCTTGCACCAGCACACGTGAAACTGTTCGACTTAAGCGTCCCTCTTCTCAAAAGATTCGAACCTAGAACGTGGTTACCTCAGGGTATATCTCTTATTGCAATAGCTACAAAAATATGAACAATACTATAACAGCAGTTGTATTAACACATAATGATGAAAACAGAATAATAGATTGCCTGGAGTCACTTAAATTTGTTGATGAACTTTTAATAATTGATGACAATTCAACAGATAGAACCGTTGAATTAGCGATGCAGTTCACAAATAACATTAAAAAACATTCATTGAACGGAAATTTTGCCAGTCAGCGTAATTATGCATTTAATTATACGCATTCACAGTGGGTTTTATTTGTAGATTCTGACGAGATTGTTAGTGAAAAGTTGGCACGAGAAATTAGAAGAAACATTCAGACATCGGGCAGTAATGGATTTTTTGTTAAAAGAATAGACTATATGTGGGGTAAGCCGATTTTGCATGGAGAAGCGGGAAGTGTAAAGCTTTTACGACTTGCAAAAAAAGATACAGGGAAATGGCATGGAAAAATTCATGAGACATGGCGTATATTTGGAAAAAAAGAAGAACTTCAGAATTTTTTAATTCATACACCCCACCAATCTGTAAAAGAGTTCGTTCAGGAGGTTAATACCTATTCAACTTTACGAGCCGAAGAGCTGATTGAAAATAAAGAACGAAGCTCATGGTGGAAAATAGTTGCTTATCCAACAGGAAAATTTATTATGAATTATTTTCTTAAGAAAGGTTACAAAGATGGTATTCCCGGTCTCCTATACGCATTGATTATGAGTTTTCACTCTTTTTTGGTAAGAGGTAATTTATTTTTAAAACAGAATGAATAAGTGGCAGGCATCCATCTTAATTTTTCTTCTCGCCCTAGTTATAAGATTTTCTACAATTAATCAAATAGGCAAAACTTGGGATGAGCCAGAATACGTTGAGCGCGGATATACCTTCATTCAACTTTTTTTAAAGGGCGACTTCGAAAATCCGTTTTGGTATATTCAATCAGATCATCCTCCGCTTGTAAGATATGTTTATGGAGCTCTTGGGACATATCATCTAAAGGAATATTCTTTAAAACCTGTTTATGAATACAACTATACGATCCCACGTCTTTTTTCATCATTTATTGGTTCTTTAAGCATAATATTTATTGTGCTTTTGGGATATAAATATTTTTCTCCGCGAATAGCAATCTTTGCAGGGCTTATATTTTCCACGATACCTTTCTATTTAGGATTAACACAACTCGCAACACTTGAAAGTTTCGTAATGTTTTTTTACACAGGTTCTGTATTTTTTTACATTAACTACCTAACTGAAAATAAAAAAAAGTATTTAATTTTGTGCGGAATCTTTTCAGGTCTTGGCATGCTTACCAAACAATCAAATATACTATTATTTCCATTTTTATTAATTGTTCTTATTACATATCTCTCATATGAAAGAGAGAAAGTTAAGGAAAAAATCTTAAAACATGCAAAGTCACTAATAATGTTGGGTGTAATTGCAGTTTTGACAGTTTTTATTCTTTGGCCAATGCCTTTTCTAAATTTAAAAGAAACCTGGGCAGTTCAAGATAAAATGTGGATTAGGGATGCAAACCTTCCACCGCCAGAAGTTTTTTTTGGAAGATTAATGCTAGTTCCTTTTCCATATTACGTAATTATGTTTCTAATAACGACACCATTAACATTTCTTGTGTTAAGTCTTATCGGATTAAAAGCAATCGATAAGAAAAAAAACTTTATAACTATAACGATTTTGTTATGGTTCATTTTCCCTTTTTTGCAAACACTTTATCCATTCAAACAGCACGGGGTAAGATATATTCTTCAACTTTATGCACCATTTGCGACGCTTTGTGCTTTGGGGGCTGATTATTTTTTAAGAATTTTCAAAAATAAAAGAGG
>CAYRKM010000002.1:0-63506 GCA_964425075.1 uncultured Gammaproteobacteria bacterium
CACCATTTGCGATGCTTTGTGCTTTGGGGGCTGATTATTTTTTAAGAATTTTCAAAAATAAAAGAGGGGTTGTTATCTCCTTTTATTCGTTCATGGTTTTATATATTTTTCTTGTTCTTTATAAAATCAAGCCATATTACCTAGATTACTTTAATGAAGTAGTAGGGGGAAATGTATATGTTTATAATCACCAACTCTTTCAAATGGGGTGGTGGGGACAAGGAATAGGGGAAGCTGTGCAGTACATAGCCGAGAAAGAAAAAAATCCTGTAAAAGTAGGAATTACTGGCACTCAATCAATGATTGTAGTTCCTCGATTAAAAAATCTAACCTTAATGGATTATAAATCTAATTTGAGATATGATTATATTGTTGTACCATATTTTAATGTTGTTAGGCTCGGACTTAATGAGAGTGAAATAATGGAAGAATACACTTCAGTTTATGAAGTAGAAGCAGGTGGGGCACCAATTGTGAGGGTGTATAAAAGAAATTAGACTGAAAGGCGAATTTTCATTATGTCTCGTATCCATGTAAATATTTCGTAAGCGCTAACCTTAGAACCTCCTCTTGTCCTATCCACAAATCTTATTGGAACTTCCTTTATTTTAAAACCCTTTTTGGTAAGGACATAAGCAGATTCGGGTATTCTTACAAAACCACGACTGACAAATTTATGTTTTAGTAATATTTCAACGGCTTTTTTTGAATAAAGTCTGTAGCCATCAGTATTATCTCTTGCAGGAAGAGAAAGCAGGATTTTGATTAACGTGTTCGCAGTTTTGCTTAAGACTTTACGTTTAAAGGGAATATTTACAACCTCTGCGCCTCTTATGTACCTAGAGCCTACCACAATGGTTTTGCTACCAGCCGCCTCAACTAATTTATTAATTTCTTTTGGGTCATGGGAAAAGTCTGCGTCCATCTCGATTAAAAAATCGGGGTTAATTTTCTTTATAGCGTAGTCAAAGCCGTAAAAAACAGCTGTTCCTCTGCCGTCTTTCTTTTCTCTTTTAATAAATACTAAATTCTTGTATTTTCTTTTGTAATTTTCCAAAAGCTTTTCGGTTTTATCTCTTGAATTGTCATCAACAATAATTACGTAGCACCCTGGCAGCTGCTTAAATAGTTCTGGAACTAATAGTTTTAAGTTTTGTGCTTCGTTATATGTTGGAACAATAACTGCAATTTTAAATTTAGAATTCATCGAATTTAACAATTATAGCATTGTTGCAAGCAATACTGTAATTGTAAATAAATCATGAAGTATAATTAGAATGTGAATAAAAAGAGAGAAATTCTATACATTTTATGGACATGTTTAATATTGGCGCTTTATTTATACCATTTACTTTGTAGGGCGGACATATGTTTAAAATTGCTGTAGCTATTGGAATTTATTCATATTTAATATTTGTCATTGGAATTTCAGGATTTCTATTTCCTCAGATTATTGCAATCTCAACAATTCTTTTTCTTATTTTTTGCGTTTTGTTTTTTGGAAATTCAACTACAAAAAAAATTCATTTTAAGTTCAAATATAGAGAAATTGGTTTATTGATAATTTTAATTGCGATGGGTGGGGTAAATTTGATTGGAGCATTGGGGCCTGAATTAGCGTTTGATGCATTGTGGTACCACCTAACAATACCAAAGGAATTCATTCTGCAGAATAAAATTTTTTATATTCCAGGTAATCTTTTATATTATTCAGCGATGCCTATGTTAACGGAGATGCTTTATATTCCGGCTTTAGTCTTTGGCAACGAAATGGCCGCGAAAATCATACATTACATGCTTGGTATTCTCACGTGTATTGTTATATACAAATTCGCACGTTTATATCTTGATAGGTTTTACTCAATTTTAGCTGTTGTTATTTTTTACTCCAACCTGGTTGTGGGATGGCTTTCTATAACTGCATTTTCAGACTTATCCAGAACATTCTTTGAAATTTTAAGCTTCTATTTGTTTGCAACATTCCTAAAAACTAAAAACAAAACATTTTTTTATCAAAGCGCGATTATTTTAGGATTGGCTGTTTGCTCAAAAATCCTGGCTTTAGAAAGCATTGTTGTATATGTTTTGCTTTTGGTTTTTTACTTTAAAAGTAAAAAAACTGTTGTGATTAAGTTACTGCAATTTATTGGGATAGTGCTAGGAGTAAGTCTACCGTGGTTTTTGTTTGCATATTTTTCAACAGGAAATCCTCTATTCCCGATTTTTAGTGAATACTACACTCCAGAAACCTCGCTTAATATCTTAAATCCTATTGAGGTTGTGAAATCCCTTGTTTCTATTTTTCTGTTTTCTCAAGATCCGTTGAGTCCAATTTATATTATGGTATTTCCTTTGCTTCTCAAAAGTAGAAAGCAATTATTTGAAAAAAATAAAGAACTATTAGTATTTTTATTTGTGACAATTTTTATTTGGTATGTTACTCCTCAAAGTGGGGGAGGACGATTTATAACTGCCTATCTTCCTGTTTATTCAATTATTTCAGCGCTTTTGATATTTAAATATAATTTTCAGCTTAAAAAAATATTACTCTGTGCGGTATATGTTATTGCTATTGTGTCTATATTTTACAGAGGTGCGGCAAACTCCAAATTTTTGCCTGTGATTTTGGGCATAACTGGAAAGGATGATTTTTTAATGCAAAACCTTAATTTCGAATTTGGTGACTTTTATGATGAGAAAAATGATATTAAAAAAATTGTACTAGACGAAAAAGTATTGCTGGTTGGACTACATAACCTTTATTATGTTGACTTTTTACATGATGATATTTCATGGAGTAGAAATAAAAAATACAGCTACATACTTACTCAGAATCAAGTATTAGATAAGTCAAAATACATTAATTACCTGTCTGTTTATAAAAATAGAAAAACTCATGTTACACTGTACAAATTAAATGAAAAGGACAATTAATTTTTTTCTATTATTGCTTTTGTTTTTTGCACCCTTTGGACTCCTTTTGCGAATTAGAATAACTAATAACGTATATATATTGCCCCAGGATATAATCGTTGGCGTTCTTGGGTTATTAGTTTTGTTTTTCTACCTCAAAAGAAGAAAAATGCCGAAGAATTATATAGTTCTAAAATTTTTTCTAATTTTCATTGCAATTGGAACATTAAGCGCTTTTATTAATTTTTTTCTGATCACAAACTACAATATATTAGTCGCTCTTCTTTATTCTTTACGGTTTATTTCTTATTTATCATTACTATTTATTGCAGATGCAGTTGGTGGTAAATATAGAAAACTAGTGCTAGTTTCGGGATCAGTCATTCTGATTTTAGGATTTATTCAATATTTATTCTACAAAGATTTGGGGAACCTATCATACCTTGGATGGGATAATCACCTCTACAGATTATTCTCAACATTCTTAGATCCTAATTTTGCGGGCGCATTTTACGTAATTTTTTTCTTCTTCCTAATTCCCATGCTTTGGAAAAACTACAAAGCAAAGAAAGCAAAAAACTTTACATTATATTTATTTTTAACCTCACTTTCGGTTTTTTCAATATTTTTCACTTATTCCAGGACATCTCTTGTTATGTTAGTAGTTGGAATAATTATTTTTTTCATGACTTTAAAGAAAGTTAGGTTTTTGCTTATATCACTGTTTGCTATAGCATTTCTTTTATTATTCGTTTCTAATTTTAGAGTTGAAGGACTAAATCCTTTTCGCACTTTTTCGTCGCAAGCTAGAATAAGATCCACATTTGATGCTTTAGAAATTGTTAAGAACAACCCAATACTTGGTGTAGGCTTTAATGGATATAGGTATGCACAAGTCCAGCATGGCTTCAGAAGTACAATAGGCGCAAAAATTAGTAACGCAGACGCTGGAACAGATAATAGCTTCCTATTTGTTCTTGCAACCTCAGGAATATTTGGAGCAGCTGCATTTTTATATGCATATTTTTTAATTCTCAAAAGAATAAATAAAAAAATAATTGAGGGAACAGCGGCATTTTCTCTGGTTGTATCAGTTTTGATTGGAAGTTTGTTTCTTAATATCCTTTTCTATACTCCTTTTTTAATGTGGTTTTATCTGATTGTGGGGTTAAACTTTGAAAAGAAAATTAAGGTTGATAAGTAACTTTTAGTTCTCCTTGATTTGTAATTCCAGCTGGGTTTTGCGCTACAACTAAAATCGAGTTATCTCCGTCTTTCAATTCTAGTAAATAAGAAAAATTACCAGAATTATCAACTATTGCACGGAATGAATTTACCGTCACTGTATTATCCGGATCGGTTTTTCCGCTAACTGTAATCTTTCTATCTGCTCTTGTAAAAGAGGCTCCGTTTGAAGGGTTTGAAATTTCTAACACGGGTTTCTCTTTTATGTAAGAAACAGAATATTCTTCTGAAAAAGCGCTCGTTTTGTCCTTGGTTACGATACGTGCCTTTATTGAGTTGCTTCCGGCTGTAAGTCCAATTCTTTTAGCTGTAAAATCTGAAGAGCCATCAAGTTCAATTTCATCTTCAAGCTCGTCATTAACATAAACTTCAATTGTTCCTTCATCAACAGATGCATTTCCGCTAAAATTTACATAAGCGCTCTGTGTAGCATTTGGAATATCAAATAGGGTTGGTGGTTGTAAAATTTCCTTTCCTACAATTGGAGTTTCGTTGCTTGTACCCCTTATGGAGTAAATAATGTTACCAAAAAAGTTAATAAAAAAGGGACCAAACTGAATAAGAGCAAAAAGAAGCACAATAAATCCAACTCCAAAATAAAGAGCCTGTTTATTATTCTGTCGTACTGAAGTTCTACTGAGTCGTGAAGGTTGAATTTTTCTTCTTTGCATAAATTAATGCAGTTTTCTTTTCATTTTTTCTGCAGCATTTAGTTCCATAATTGATCTTGCTAACTCCTTTGTTGCAAGAGCAAAATCTTCCTCATTTTCTTTATTTTTCATAAGTTCTTCTGCTTTTTTCTTAGCCTCCAATGCTTTAGCAACCTCAATGTTTTCTGCCTTTATTGCGTGGTCTGAAAGAACTGTAACTGAACCTTTTTTTACTTCTAAAAACCCACCAATTAAAGCAATGATGGTGTTTTTACCTGATTTTTTTATCGTCATTGTGCCCTCGGTAAGTTTTGCAAAAAGCGGAACATGCTGTGGGAGAATTGCTATTTCGCCTTGATCTGTTGGAAGAATTACTTCTTCTACTGAATCATCGAAAATCGTTCCTAATGGTGACAGGACTTGAAGTTGAAACATATATAAGAGAGCTATTTGCTGCCTTTTCCGGCTTCGTCAATTGTACCAATCATATAAAAAGCACTTTCAGGTTTTGAATCATGCTTTCCTTCAAGTATTTCCTTAAATCCTTTAATTGTCTCGCTAATTTTTACATATTTTCCAGGTTGCCCAGTAAAAATTTCAGCTACAAACATAGGTTGTGTTAGGAATCTTTGAATTTTTCGAGCTCTGGTTACTGTAAGTTTATCTTCATCTGATAATTCGTCCATACCAAGAATAGCAATGATGTCTTGAAGATCCTTATAGCGCTGAAGTACTCTTTTAACTTCAGAAGCAACTTCGTAATGCTCCTTACCAACAGCATTTGGGTCAAGAAGGCGAGAGGAAGAAGTTAGTGGGTCAACAGCAGGATATAGTCCTTGCTCTGCAATTGAACGCTCTAAAGCCACTGAAGCGTCAAGATGACCGAAAATCGTTGCAGGAGCCGGATCTGTATAGTCATCAGCAGGAACATAAACAGCCTGAACGGATGTTATAGATCCATCATTTGTTGATGTAATTCTCTCCTGAAGTGTACCAATGTCTTCTGCAAGTGTTGGTTGATAACCAACGGCAGAAGGTATACGTCCGAGCAGAGCAGATACCTCACTTCCAGCCTGAGCAAATCTGAAAACATTATCTATGAAAAGCAGTACGTCCTCTTTTTTAACATCTCTGAAGTACTCAGCCATGGTAAGTGCGGTAAGACCAACTCTAAGACGATTTCCTGGAGGTTCATTCATTTGACCATACACCATAACAGTTTTGTCAATAACACCAGAATCAGTCATTTCTCGCCAAAGATCTGTACCCTCCCTGGTTCTCTCTCCAACTCCAGCAAAAACTGAATGTCCACTGTGAACAATAGCAATATTTCGAATAAGCTCTTGAATGATAACTGTTTTTCCAACACCAGCACCACCAAAAATACCCGTTTTTCCACCTTTGGTGAATGGAGCAATAAGATCGATTACCTTAATTCCGGTTTCAAGCATTTCAGGTTTAGTTTTTTGCTCTGATAATGGGGGTGCTGCATTATGAATTGGAGATTTTTTAATCTTTGCACTCAATGGTTTTCCTGCATCAATTACTTCCCCAAGAACATTAAAAATTCTTCCCAAAGTTTCTTCTCCAGTTGGAACCTCAATTGGTGCGCCAGTCCTTTTAACCTTAGTTCCTCTTACTAGTCCTTCAGTTGGTCCCATTGCAATTGCTCTTACTTCCTTGTTGCCTAACTCAAATTCAGTTTCAAGCACGAGCTCTTTCCCTTTTCCAAGATCAATTGTTAGAGCCTCATAAATGCTGGGAACGTCTTTCTCAAAACGAACATCAACAATAGGCCCCTGAATACGTATGATTATTCCTTCATTCTTCATAATTTAACTATTATTCATATTTGCTTACTATTTGCCAAATCTAGAATCTCATTTGTTATTCTTTCTTGGCGTGACTTATTATAAACAAGGGTAAGATAATCAGCAATATCAAATGCGTTCTTTTTTGCATTTTGCATGGCCATCATTCTTGCAGCTTGTTCGGAAGTATATGCTTGAAGTAGGGCATTATAAAGTTGGACTTCAAGGTAGTAGGGAAGAAGTTCAGTAAGAAGTTTTTCTTGTCCTGGTTCAAAAAGGGAATCAATATTATCCTCATCTGGAAGCTCTCCTAGTGTGCTCATCGAAAAAGGAAGAAGAGTTTTTATGATTGGTTGTTGAGTAAAAAGCGATACAAAATCTGCATAAAGAAGATTGACTTTGGAAAACGCCTTATTTTCAAGTCCTTCATCTATTATTTTCTTAAGCTGAAAAACAAGCGAATAATCGGGTAATGTATTTCCCATGTGATAAGAAGCCATGAGTTCAAAATTAAGGCGAGCAGAGTAGTGACTAATTTTTTTACCGATCGTAACAATCTTTACTTTCTCATTTTCAAGCTCATGCAATTTTTTATAGATATTTGTATTTAAGGAACCACAAAGACCTCTGTCTGGAGAAAAAGCAATAACAAGTGTTGATTCAGAGTCATTTCCGTTTATGTATGGATGACTAAATTTTTCAGTGTCTGCATTTCTAACAACCCTATCAACCATATTGTTAATTCTTTCTGTATAGGGCTTGCTGTTTGAAGCTTGTGTTTGAGCTTTTTTTATTTTTGAAGCTGAAATCATTTCCATCGCCTTTGATATTTGGGCAATGTTTTGAGAGGTCTTTATTCTTCTTTTTAAAAGTTGAAGGTTTTGTGCCATATTTAAAAAAGTAATTTATAAATACAAGTCATTTTTTTGAATATACCTTAATTCTAATGAGCGTCCTACTAATGGACGAGCATAGAGTTAACGGTATTTTATTTTAAAGTCTTAATAAAGCTTGAAATTACGTCACTTAATTCTTTTTGTACTTTCTCATCCATTTTTTCTCCGCTCGAAAGCCTTGCAATTAGTTTTTTGTTTTTAATTTTTATAAAGTCAAAGACTTTTTCTTCAAAAATACTAATTTTCTCAACTGGTGTTTCATCAAGAAGCCCTGTTGTTGCAGCAAAAATACTAATTATTTCTTGGCATTCATCAAGTGGTGCATATTGTGGCTGTTTTAATATTTCAACAACTCTCTTACCTCTTTCTATTCTTTTTTGAGTCGCTTCATCTAAGTCACTTCCAAATTGCGCAAAAGCCGCAAGTTCTCTGTATTGAGCGCTTTCCAGTCTTAGGGGTCCAGCAATTGGTTTCATTGCTTTCGTTTGAGCCGCTCCTCCTACACGAGAAACAGAAAGACCTGTGTTAATAGCTGGTCTAATACCTGAATTGAAAAGATCGTTTTCTAGGTAAATCTGTCCATCAGTAATAGAGATAACGTTTGTAGGAATATATGCTGAATTATCTCCAGCTTGAGTTTCGATAATAGGAAGAGCAGTTATTGATCCTCCCCCCTTACTTTCGGAAAGTCTAGCTGCGCGCTCTAATAGCCTTGAGTGAAGATAGAAAATATCTCCTGGATATGCTTCACGACCAGCAGGACGTCTTAGGAGAAGTGAGAGTTGTCTATATGCCCATGCGTGTTTTGATAAATCGTCAAATACCACTAGAACATCTTCTCCCTTGTCCATTAAGTACTCGGCAATAGAAGTTGCTGTAAATGGTGCGAGGTATTGATAAGCTGCAGAGTCAGAGGCACTTGCTGCAACTACAATCGTATAATCCATTGCCCCTTCTTCTGTTAATTTGCCAATAGTTCTTGCGATATTACTTCTCTTTTGTCCAATTGAGCAATAAATACAAATAACTTGCTTGAGTCCAAGATCCTTTTTCTTTTGGTTGATTATTGTGTCAATTGCGATTGCTGTTTTTCCTGTATTTCTGTCACCAATAATAAGTTCTCTTTGGCCACGACCAATTGGTGTCATTGCATCAATTGCTTTTATACCAGTTTTAAGTGGGGTATCAACAGGATGTCTTTCAACAACTCCAGGGGCAATTTTTTCCAAAGGGTAGAGTGGTCCTTTTAAGGAAAGCTTCCTTCCATCAAGTGGATTTTGAAGTGGGTCTATTGTTCTACCAATCAATTCCTCACTACCAATAACACCAAGTATTTTTCCTGTGGTTTTTGCTACCTCGCCCTCTCTTATGTCTGAGGGAGAAAGCAGAATAATTGAAGTGTAGTCTTCATTAAGATTGAAGGCGAGTCCCTTTGCACCATTGGCAAATTCAACTTCTTCTCCAAACCCAGCCTTAGAAAGACCTCGAACCTCAACAATACCGTCTCCTACACTTTCAACGGTTCCAATATTTTCAGTTTTTGGATTTACGTGAATTGTCGAAAGTCTTTTTTCAATTTGTTCAATTATTTCTTCTGGTTTCATATTTTTAATTTTTCGATAGTATCTTCTAAGTATTTTTTAAATGTGAAGTCCATTATCATGTCATTTTGCTGAATCTTTATTCCAGCTCCAAGCGTTTTGTCATAGTTTACTTCTAAACCAAAATTCTTATACATGCTTTTTAAAAAACTCATCGTTTCCTTATTCAAGCTTGAAGAAGCTGTTATATATACTCTTTTTTTACTTATCGCCGTTTTGTATTCCCTCAAAAAAAACTTAAGCTCCCCTTTTGTTAAATTAAAAAGCACAAAATCGATAACTTTTTTACTCAGTTTGTCACTATTAGCACAACTAATTGCAAGTTGTGTAATTACTTTCTTTTTCATACATTTCTTATCTTAGTTACGCCTTTCTTAATAAGTTGTTGTTGCGTTTTCTCATCGAATAGCCCAATTATTGATTGTTCTAGTACTTTTTGAGCCAGTTCTAGAGCCATTCCCTTAGCTTCTTTTGCAAAATGTTCCCTTTCGAGATTAATTTGTTCCTTTGCGTCCGCTATAATCCTTTCTGATTCCTTCCTTGTGTCTTCAAGAATTTCGTCTCGTGCAGTAGTTGCTGCATTGCGTGCCTCATTAAGAACTCGCTCAGCCTCTTTACTTGCCTCTTCAAGGATCGTGTCTTTTTCAGACTCAGCTTTTTCAAGAGCTTTAGAAGCCTTTTCAGCGTCTTTAAGCCCTTGGTCAATTGCATCCTCTCTTTTTTTGAGAGTGGTCATGACCGGTTTGTATAGGAATCTCTTAAAAAGGTACGCAATCACCAAAAAATTTACAAGTTGCGCAACAAACAACCTCCAATCGAATCCAAATTCATTGAGTAGTTCCATATAGCTTATCTCTCCTCAATTAGCCGATAAATGCAAGAATCAAGGCATAGATAGCAATAGCTTCCGCAAATGCCATCCCTAAAAGCATTGCCGGGAGGATTCTTGGAGCAGCTTCCGGATTTCTTCCCATAGCTTCCATGGCCTTAAATCCAATAAGTCCAATAGTTAGCGCTGGAAAAATACCACCAAATGCAATAACGGCTCCACCCGTAAGTGTAAACTCCATATTCTAGTGACCACCCCCTTCCTCATTTGTTGTAGATAAAATTGTCATAAATACCATAGTTAGCATTGCAAAAACAAGAGCCTGAACTAGAGCAACTATCGATTCAAGCATTAAAAAAGGAATCGGTGCTAAAAAAGCAAAAAGTCCTGCAACAGTTGCCAGGACTACCTCTCCCGCGAATATATTACCAAAAAGTCGGAAAGAAAGCGAGAAGACTTTTACAGCTTCTAGGCAAAACTCGAGTATGCCAATAAACAAATTAACTGGATTAGGAGAAATAAATTTGCGTACATATCCACCAAAACCGTTGAATTTAATAGCAAATACATGAGTAGCAACTACAGAAATTGTTCCAAGAGCAAGAGTTAAGTTAAAGTCACTGGTTGCAGCTCTTAGTAGGGGAACAAGTTCAGTTGAGTGTTCTCCATGATGTTCAACTTCCCTCCAAAAACCGATTGTACCAAACCCAGGCAGCAGCCCAATTAGGTTCGCAAAGAGAATAAAAAGAAAAAAACTAGCAAACCATGGAAAAAAGGCCGAAGTTTTTTTTCCTGCAATTTGCTCTGTCGTCTCATAGAGGTATTTAATTATCGGCTCAACAAAGGACTGTATGCCGCGAGGACGTAAGCGTATACTTTTATAAATTATAATAATAAGAGCAATAAGAAAAATATCAATAATTACTGTAGCTACCAACGTATTTGTGACTGGAAAGCCACCAAGGGACGTAATTAATTCTGGTTTTAATGAAGCCATAGGAATGTTGATATTGTAGCTAAGCTCTCGATTATAGTCAATACAATCAATTAAGAACTCTGACGCCGTCAACTATAATTACTGGGAGATCCTCTTTGTAATCTAACCTTCCTTCAATTACTAAAATCGCGTCTTTTATAATGTACCCCTTACTTCTTTCAAAAATTTTTGGAAAGACAACACACTCAACGCTAATTCCAATATGGTCTTCAAGACGTACAAAGGCCATTTCTTCGCCACTTCTTTTCGTAAAGATTTTCTTAATTTGTGCAACAAGACCCCCAACTTTTACACGGGTACCATCTTTTACTTCTTCAAGCTCCGAAATTTTATGTGTTGAAAAAGTAAAGAGAGAAGTAAGCTTTTGATTAAGCGGATGGTCAGTAAGATAAAAGCCCAAAAGTTCCCTTTCAAAAACTAATTTTTCGTTTTCACTAAATTCCTCAACCTCTAAAGTATCAATTTTAATCATTTCCGAAGAAGATGGGGGTAGATCTTTGAATAAACTGCCTTGATTCATGGGTTTTTTTACAGTTTTTTTGTTTATTGCCGACACAACGCCTGCAATAGATGTTAGGAGATATGCGCGAGTTCCAAATACGTCAAAAGCCCCAGCCTTAATAAGGCTTTCAAGAGTTTTCTTATTAACCTTAGAGAGATCAACTCTTGAACAAAAATCCTCAATACTATCAAATTTTTTCTTGTTACGTGCTTCTAAAATTGTGCTAATTGCTGCACTTCCTACGTTTTTAATAGCGGATAAACCAAACCTTATTTTTGTATTGTCCTCGATAATAAAATCTGCTCCAGAAGAATTGACATTTGGTCCAAGAACAGTAATCTTTAGTCTTCTGCATTCTGCAACAGCAATGGAGACTTTCTCATTTTTTTGGGGACCGGTTGAACCACGCGACTCAGCAGTAAGTAGGGCTGTCATAAACTCAACAGGGTAGTGGGCTTTAAGGTAAGCAGTGCGAAATGCAATTGTCGCGTAGCATGAAGCATGAGCTTTATTAAATCCGTAACCCGCAAATGGGGCAATTAGTTCAAATATTTCTTCAGCTTTTTTCCTAGCCAAGCCGTTTTTAACTGCACCATCCAAGAAAATTTCTTTTTGTTTTTTCATTTCTGCAGGAATCTTTTTTCCCATTGCTTTTCGAAACTTGTCTGCGTCAAGCCATGTATAGCCTGCAAGCGCAATAGTGGTTAGCAAAACGTCGTCTTGAAAAGTTAATATTCCATAAGAATTCTTCAATATCTCCTCAAGTCGGGGATCAGGATAAGAAATTTTCGTCGGATCATGCTTTCTTGCTATAAAGTCAGGAATATTTTGCATGGGTCCGGGTCTATATAGTGCCACCATTGCCATTACATCAAAAATGTTAGTAGGCTTAAGTTCCTTTATGTATCGTCTCATTCCTGAGGATTCAAGCTGAAAAATCCCGGTTGTTTCCCCTGAGGACAGAAGTTGGTATGTAGGAGGATCATCATAAGATATTTTTTGAAAATCTACAGTTATGTTTTGATTTTCCTTAATGAAACGAAGCGCTTCTTGGATAATGGTAAGGTTACGAAGTCCCAAAAAATCCATTTTTAGAAGTCCCACGCCATCTTCCCCAACAGTGTACATATCATATTGAGTAACGATTTTATCTCCATTCGTTTCCTTTTGAAGAGGAACGTATTCTGTAAGATCTTTGTCTGCAATTACTACCCCTGCAGCATGGACTGAAGCATGACGGGCAACTCCATTGAGTTTTGAGGCAACATCAAGGAGTCTTTTTGTGTCAGGTTCTGTGTCATACGCTTTTTTAAGATCAGGGCTTTGCTGAAGAGCAAGCGGTATAGTCATGGAATGGCCTTGCCAACCTGGAGGTATCATTTTTGAAATTCTGTCAGGTTGTGCATATGGCATTCCAAGTGCACGTCCAGCATCCCTTACTGATCCTCTGGCCTCCATTGTCCCAAAGGTTATAATTTGGGCTACCTTATCTTTGCCAAATTTTTCAGTTACGTATTGTATGACTTCATCCCTTCTGGTGTCTGCAAAGTCCAGGTCAATATCGGGAGCGGACGGCCTCTGAGGATTTAGAAATCTTTCAAACGGTAAATTAAAGTAAAAAGGGTCAACGTCAGTTATGCGCAAAATGTAGGAAACAACGGATCCCGCCGCAGAGCCTCTTCCAGGGCCAACACTTATGCTGTGGTCATGCGCCCAGTTAACGAAATCAGCAACTGTCAAAAAATAAGTCTCGTATCCCTTTTTAAGAATAATATCAATTTCATATTCAACTCTTTCCAAGATTTCATCAGTTACTTTTGGGTATCGCAAAGGCAATCTCTCATTTATTAAATGTCTAAAATAGTCTGCAGTACTCATTCCGTCGGGAGTTTCAAACTTGGGCATAATCCATTTTCCCAGCGGAATTTCTACATTGCACATGTCTGCGATTTTTACGCTGTTAGAAATTGCTTCTGGAATGTCAGAAAACGCCTCCTGCATCTCTTTTGCAGTTTTAATATAGAAGTCAGGCGAATCTATCATCGATAATTTTCTGTCCTCCTGAGTTATAGTGGTTTGGGTTCCTATGCAAAGCAGTATTTCTTGTGCCTCTGCATCCGTTTTTGATATATAGTGATTATCATTGGTTGCTACAACACCAAGCTCATAAACTTTTGCAAGTTTAATAAGTTTTTGATTAAGATCCTCTTGGGGTGGGACATGAATATGCCTTTGGAGCTCTAGGAATAGGTTTTCTTTTCCGTAGATATCGATAAGTTTTTCCAAACGAGAATGAGCTTCTTTTTCGTTTCCCTCAACGAGTGGTTCTCCAATGTATCCATTAACACATGCTGTAAGGCAAATGATTCCTTCGCTGTATTTTTTTAGCAAAGCTAAATCTGTTCGGGGTTTGTAATAAAATCCTTCTAGATGTGAAATAGTTATAATTTTCATCAAGTTTTTATACCCTGTAAAGTCTTTGGCTAATAGAATGAGATGGTTATAATCTTTATCAACTCCTGCTTCTTTGTCATGGAGATTTCTTTTAGCAATGTATATCTCACAACCAACAATTGGCTTTATTTCATTTGCTATGCATTCTTTGTAAAATTTAATCGCTCCATACATATTTCCATGGTCAGTTATTGCAATAGCTTTCATTCCTAAATTTCGTGCAGCTTCCACCATGGGACCAACGCGAGAAAGACCGTCAAGGAGAGAATATTCAGAGTGGTTATGAAGGTGTACAAAATCAGCCATAATTTAACTTTTAAGAATTACCATAGGATTTACTTTATAGATTTCTTGAAATTCTTTCAACAAGGAGTTTGTTGTTTGTCGTAGCTTGTTTGAGGTTGTTTTTTTCATCAGGAACTTAAAATAGGATTAACCTATTGTTCCCTTTTATTGTAGCATTTCCGCGAGCTTATTTCTAATTTGTTCCGTGTCATTTGCTTCAGGAACTGCTTTTCTAACTTGGCCAATTAAAAATCCCAAAATCTGAACTTTCCCACTTTTGTAAGCATTTACAGCGTCAGGATTTTCTTCGAGTACGATTTTAATTGTTTCAATAAGCTTCGTATCGCTAAGTTGATATACAGATGTTTGTTTAATAAATTCTGCTATAAGTTGTGCTGGTTCAATGTTTTGGGTTTCGACCTTTCTATTAATAATAAAATTCGCAATTGCGACTGCACCTACATTATGTGTCCTTCCAATTTTGACCGCTTCCTCAAAAAAATCAGCAATATCATAATCGCGGGTTAATATCTCAGCATTATAGTGTGAAAGCAAAAGTTCCTCAACAAATCTTCTAGTTCTTTTCTGTGGGAGTTCAGGTATTTCCTTTGAAATCTTCTCAAGTTGGTCTTCCGTTATTGTGATTGGAGGAATATCGGGCTCTGGGAAATAGCGATAATCATGCGCTTCCTCTTTTGAGCGCTGACTAACCGTAATATTCTTAAACTCATTCCACCCACGGGTTTCCTGAATAGGTGTCTCTCCCTTTTCCAGTAATTCCTGATGTCTTACTTGCTCAAACTGAATAGCTTTATCAACGAATTTAAATGAATTTATGTTTTTTACTTCAACTTTATATTTGGGAAGGGTAGTTTCACCTTTCTTTCTAAGTGAAATATTAGGCTCAAGTCTCATGTGGCCCTTTTCCATGTCAGCATCACTTACTCTTAAATAACGTATGATTTTTTGAAGTTCAGTTAGGAATATTTTTGCTTCTTCACCAGACCTTATGTCGGGCTCCGTAACGATTTCAACCAAAGGAACCCCTGAGCGATTAAAATCAATTAAAGAAACTTCTTTTTCATCTTGCCTGCCCTGAGCCTGTTGAAGGGTTGAGTGTGTAAGCTTGCCTGTATCTTCCTCCATGTGCACCCGGGTAATTCCAATCTTTCTTTTTTCTCCTCTTACTTCAATTTCCAAGTAACCCTTTTCTCCAAAGGGGTGAAGGTATTGTGATGTTTGAAATCCTTTTGCCAGATCTGGGTAAAAGTAATTCTTTCTTTCAAAAAAGGAATCTTTGTTTACGGAACAATTTAAAGCAAGACCAATCTTTACGCAGTCCTCAATTGCTTGAAGATTAGGATAGGGTAAAGCACCAGGCAGACCAAGACAAACAGGACAAGTTCTGGTATTTGGTTTGTCTTGCAAAGTCGGATTGGCGCACCCACAGAACATTTTTGTATTAGTTGAAAGTTCTACATGTATTTCAAGACCAACAATTGTTTCGAAATCACTCATAAATTAGGTGTCCTTTCATAGAATTTTGTTTCCTGCTCATATGCATGTCCTACTTGAAATAGTAACTTCTCAGAGAAATGAGGACCGATAAACTGAATGCCGATGGGTAAATTGTTGCTGCCAAATCCCGCAGGTACCGCAAGAGAGGGAACTCCAGCAAGATTAATAGTAACGGTAAGTGCGTCTCCTAGATACATCGCTAATGGGTCATTTACTTTCTCCCCAAATTTCCAAGGAAGCGTTGGGGAAACTGGTGCGACTAAAACATCAACCTTACTATAAGCATTTTCATAATCTTCCACAATTAGAGTTCTGATCTGCATGGCTTTTTTGTAGTATGCGTCATAATATCCTGACGAAAGCGTGAATGTACCAAGCATTATGCGTCTTTTGGCTTCTTTCCCAAAATAACTTCTGTCTTTCCCGTACCTGATTCCGTCATATCTTGCAAGGTTTGAGGATACCTCTGAAGGTTGGATAATGTAATACACTGCTATCCCTTCGTCGGTGTGGGGAAGTGAAACTTCAACGATTTCGGCACCAAGTTTCTCCAAAGTTTTTAACGACTTTTCAAAAGCAGCTTTTACTTCCTCTGAAAGCCCCTCTGCGACAAATTCTTTAGGCACTCCGACTTTGAGTCCCTTAACATCCTTGCCAAGTAGAGCTTCATAATCATTTTCAGATTGCTGTAGCGAGGGCCCGCCCTGAGCCTGGCGAAGGGTTGCATCTTTTCCGTCAGGACCAGATGTAATCGATAAAATCTTTGCACTATCTTTTACGGTTTTGGTAAAGTGGCCAATGCTATCAAGACTTGAGGCCATAGAAATCACTCCATAGCGAGATACAAGACCGTAAGTAGGTTTAAGGCCAACAGTGTTAGTAAAAGAGGCAGGCAGTCTTATTGATCCTCCGGTATCAGTTCCGGTTGCAAACAAGCTAAGTCCTGCAGCAACTGCAGTTCCTGATCCACTTGAAGAGCCGCCAGGAATATAGTCTTTGTTCCATGGATTTAGTGTGTTGCCAAAGTCGCTGTTTTCTCCGCTTGATCCATGAGCCCAGGCATCATGATTAAGTTTGCCAAGAGATATAGCGCCTGCTTCTTCTAATCGAGATATTGCAGTGCCTGTGTATTGAGGAACATAGTCTTCCAAAACTCGTGACGCAGCGGTGGTTTTGACACCTTTTGTAAGAAACATATCTTTGATACCAAAGGGGATGCCGAAGAGCGGTAAATTACTATTTGCTTGCCCTGAGCTAAGTCGAAGGGCCTTTTTTAATGCATTATCTTTATCGATTGTAATATAGGCATTTAGAGTGGGATTAAGTCTTTCAATGCGGTCAAGATAGGACGAAACAACATCGAAAACAGAAAATTTCTTTTCTTTATATCCATCAATAATGTCACTAATTGTAAGATTTTGAATATCCATGCTTAATTTCTAATTATTCTAAGAACTAATTCTAGGCAGTTGTATCGACGAGTTTCTCTACAACAAAAAGAGAGTTGTGTTTTTTTTCAGTACCCGAAAGTGCTTCATCTTGTGAAAACCCATTTTCAACTTTATTGTCATTTCGGGTTACATTCTTAAGTCCAGTTACTTGAGCTGTGGGTTCCACATTTGAAGTATCGATTGAGTTAAGTTTTTTAATATACCCAATAACATCATTCAGTTGTTTTTGCATTTCTGTGTGTTCATCTTCAGTAAGGGTTAGATTTGCAAGTTTTGCTGTGTTGCGCGTGTTTATATATGTAATTGATGCTTTTGTCATTTTTTTTAAAGTTAATTAATTCCACCTTGATTATACTTTTGTGAGGCTAGAATTACAACAACTGATTACTTTTCGAACAAAGTGAGAAAAGCAAGGTTCTTGAGCAAAGCGAAAGGTTCTTATACTTTTGTGAGGCTAGAATTACAACATGCGATTACTTTCCGAAAAAGCGAAAAACAAAGCTCTAGAGCCTTAAGAACTAAAAAGAGGTTTTCAATTTTTTTAACATTTGAAGTTTTGCCTTATGTGAATAATCGTTCAGGTTTTTTACATGAATTCTTTCGCCATATTTAATATATATTGCTTTTTCAAGCAAAAATTGGGCAAGTTCTGGGTTGCTAGGAAGAATAGGGCCATGTAGATAGGTGCCAATAGAATTTTTATAATGAATCCCTTCGGTCAGATCTGTTCCATTGTTTCCGTTGCCTACAACAACCTTTGCAAAAGCTTGAGTTGGGTTTGCAAGATATGTTCTACCCCCATGATTTTCAAAACCTACCATATAAGGAGGGTCAAGATTTAGATTCTCAAATTCTTTGGGTTTTACAACAACGTTACCAATAAGCCTATCTTTATTTTCAGAAGACTCCGTATACATATCAAAAACACCAAGTCCCCTAATTTGTGTTCCATACGAGTCGAGATAATAATTTCCCATAAATTGATATGCCCCGCAAATAAAAAGAGAAGGGATGTCATTTTCTACCATTTGAGAAATTGTTTCTCCTTTTTTTGTTAATAAATCTTTATTTACTATTTCTTGCTGTATGTCTTGTGCCCCTCCCATGAATAATAGGTCGCAAGAAGTAAGTGCTTTGTAGTTAGTGGTTTGATTAATTCTAAGAACATCAAGATTGATTTCATTAATTTCGGCAATTTTTTCTAAAACGGTAATATTTCCCCTATCGCCATATGTCGACATGAGTTCCGGATAGAGCCAGGCAAGAGTTAGTTTGTAGTTTTTTGTCATAAATTTATAGAATAGATTTTCCCAAAAGTATTTTTCTTACTTCAAGCATTGCAGAATATGTTGGCAAAATCGCAAGAGTTTTGTCCTTAGGGGTATTATCAATTGCTTTTTTAAGTATGGTGTTCAAATTGTCATTCACACTTACATTTAGGTCATCATAAGACAGTCTATTTGCAAGGTCATAAGCTCTATCCCCACCTACAAACAGTGTTGTTTCGTTTTTCTTCAAGATATTAAAATCTACATCCCAAATCCACGATATATCACGACCATCTGGAATTCTGTCGTTTAGCAAAAAAAGTAAAGTAGTGTAATTATTTTCGTTGACAACTTTTAACGATTCATTAAACCCGGTAGGGTTTTTAGAAAGCAGTAGTAAAATCCTTTTTCCATCAACTTCAATCTCTTCTTGTCTTCCAAAAGCAGGAATAAAATTTGTAAGACTCTCCGTGGCATTTTTTGCATTAATACCAAAAACAACGTGAGACGCAAGAACAGCGGCCGTCAGATTGTAGATATTAAAAACCCCCTTGATTGGGGTTGAGATGTTTGTAGAAAATGACTTTGGATTCGAAAGATGGCAGGAGGGGCAGGTGTAATTGCCCAAATGGGAATAGCTTACCTTTGAAAACTCAAGTGAATGTCTACAATTGGGACAAACAATAGAATCAGCAGCATGCGAAACCTTTTCTTCTGTTTTTAAGTTATCAATAACTGAATAAAACATTGTATTCGCTTTAAGATTTTTTGACATGAAAGCAATCTGTGGATCATCAGCGTTAGAGATAACAACTGTTGAAGAAGATAGTTTCTTTAGAGAGCTTGCCCATTTTTCCGATGTTATATTTACCTCACCATATCTATCTAGCTGGTCTCTAAAAAGATTAAGTAGAATTAATGCATCTGGATTATTAAGTTCTGATAGTATTAACGGAAGCGAGTTTTCATCAACCTCAAAAAGAAGTGCATCTGATTTTATCCTTCCAGAAAAATCAGAATGTTTAACAAGAGTAGACGCTAAGCCATTTAGGAGATTGGCACCTGAATCATTTCTTATAACGCTCACGCCGTTGCGATTTAGAATATGGTCAAGTGCTTTAGTGGTGGTTGTTTTACCATTTGTACCTGCAATAAGTATAACTTTAAGTGTTTTGTTTTTGCGCAACATTTGCTTTATAAAGTTATTATTTGACTCGATAACCAAATGCCCGGGCCAAGTCGAGCCGGATGAACCTTTAATTTTTTGAATTAGAAAAAGTGAAATTTTCCCAAGGAGAAGTGAAAGAAACAGCATAGATCTAAGTATATCAGGAATTACATTGAGCGGAGAGCTTTTATGCGTTCCTCAACAGGAGGGTGTGTAGAGAAAAGGGAGGCAATGAAAGATGTTTTTTGCTTTTTTGTATCAGTTTTAAATGGACTTTCTATAAATAAATGAGCCGTGGCATTTGATGCGTGCTTGAGTTGATGTCTATCTCTTGATATTTTTTCAAGTGCACGAGCTAAGCCTTCTGGATACCGGGTTACAAGAGCACCACTTGCATCGGCAAGAAATTCACGTTTGCGAGAAACTGCTAGTTGAATAAGGGTAGCTGCAATTGGAGCCAAAATTGCAGATGCTAGCCCAAGGACTAAGAATATCGCGTTAGAGCTACTATTCCTGTCATTATCTCTATTTCCCCAAAACATGCTTCTTAGAAAAAAGTCTGCCAAAATTGCAATGCTTCCAGCAAGTATCGCAACAACTCCCATAAGCCTGGTATCAAAATTTTTGACATGGGAAAGTTCATGTGCCATCACACCCTCGAGTTCTATTTTGGATAGCGAGTCCATTATTCCAGTTGTTGCGCATACAACCGCATGTTTTGGATCCCTTCCTGTTGCAAATGCATTCAAAGCTGGGTCATTAATTACATACACCCTTGGCATTGGAAGGCCAGTGGCAATTGAAAGGTTTGTAACGATGTTAAATAACTCAGGATAATTTTCTTTTTTTGCAGGAATTGCGTTGGAAAGAGAAAGAACTATCTTATCCGAAAAATAATATGAGCTAAATGACATGAGGCCTGAGATAACAAGCATGATTCCCACAAAAGACATTCCATATCCAAGTGCTCGCCCTAAAATATAGGAAACAACTAAGAAAAACAAAACGAAAAAAACCATTAACGCAATGGTCTTCATTTTATTTGAAGAAATGTGATTGTAGATTGTCATTAAAACTTAACCTTAACGGGTGCTCGTTCGGAGTCTGTAGTTTCAAAAAACTCTTTTTCCTTGAAACCAAATTGAGAAGCAATTAAAGATGACGGAAACATTTGGATTTTAGTATTGTATGAAAGCACGTTTGAGTTATAAAATTGCCTTGAATATGAAATTTTATCCTCAGTGTCAGATAACTCTTGCTGAAGTTGTTGAAAATTCTCGCTTGCTCGAAGATTTGGATAAGCTTCAGCAACAGCAAAAAGTGATTTCAAAGCTCCAGTAAGCATATTGTCAGCTTCTGCCTTTTGCGCTGGGCCCTTGGCACTCATTAAAGCACTTCTAGCTTTGGTTACATTTTCAAATACTTCCTTCTCGTGTTTTGCATACCCCTTAACGCTTTCGACCAAATTGGGTATAAGATCGGTCCTTCTTTTTAGTTGAACATCAATTCCGCTAAACGCTTCCTTGATTCTTTCACGAAGAGTTACTAAAGAATTGTAGGTAAGCCAAATATAGGCAACAATCGCAAGAATTAAGAAAATTAAGCCTCCAATAAGTAGTGTGGGATTCATACTAAAGTTATTATGGCACGAGGCGTACGAAAAGTCAATTGAAGCTAAATATTATTTATTCAGCCAATTTAACATAGTAGCGTAATCATAAGTATTGATTACATTCTCCTTCTCAAGCCATCCTCTTCGAGCGACAGACACGCCATACGGGATGTTATCCATATGGGATACATCGTGACTGTCCGAATCAATTACAAATTTACAACCCATTTCCTTTGCAAGTTTGACCAAATCATCTCTAAGGTCAAGGCGAGTAGGCCAAGCATTTATTTCTAAAGCCTTATTGTGTTTTGCGCAAAATTCAAATATTTTTTCCCAATCAGCATCGTATCCTGGACGCTGATTGATAAGCCTTCCAGTTGGATGAGCAAGTATTCTTGCTTTAGGATGGGAGAGGCCATTAAGAATTCTTTCGGTCATTCTTTTTTTGTCTGTGATAAATGAGCTATGGATGGATACTATAGCCATATCCAGCAAATTCATAGACTTATCACTCAAAGCAAGATTTCCAGAGGCCAAAATATCGACTTCGAGTAATTTAATTATATGAATACCAAAATTACTCTTTATTGAGTCTATAGCATCATTTCTTTTTCGAATTAGTGTATAAATTTCTACCTCAGTATGGTTTCTTACGGCCGGGTTATGCTCAGAAAATCCTAAATACTGATAGCCTAATTCTTCCGCTTTTTTTAAATGTATTTCAAAACTACTTCTTCCCAAATCATGGCTAGGGTCAATTAGGAAATTAGAGTGTACATGGAAATCTCCTTTTATATCGGCAAATTCTATGAGTTTTGGAAGTTTATGATTTATTGCTGCCTCAATTTCACCAGTATTTTCGCGAAGTTCAGGGGGAATCCAATCAAGCCCAAGAAAATTATAAAATTCTTCCTCTGTGTCAAAAGTCTTAGTTTCACCATTCTTAAGCTTTATACCCTTTTCAGATAGGGAGTATCCCTTTTTCAGTGCATATTCTCGTAAATGAATGTTGTGGTCCTTGCTACCAGAAAAATGTTGAAGGAGTGAGCCTAGTTGATGTGGCTCTAAGACCATCAGATCTACTTGTTTTCCGCCGTTTAAAAGGATTGAGGAAGTTATATCTCCTCTTTCAATAACGCGTTCTTTATTTGGATAGGAAGTAAAGTGATCAAGTACTTTTTTAGTGTCACTTGATACAACTGCTATATCAACATCTCCAATTGTGGATTTTCTGCGACGCAAGCTGCCCAATGTATATGCACCCATAACACTTTTATCCTTTTTAAGATATTCAACCATGATATCTGCAATTTCTGAGGCCATTTGCAGAACCATTCTTGAAGATTTAGTTTTTCCTAATTTATATTCATCAATTGCCCTTTTAATATCACTCTCAGATTTCTCGCCAAAGGAGTCAAGAGGAGCTATTTGACTCCTTTCAGCAAGAGAATAAACGTCCTCGATAACTGTTTTTGGGTTTTTAAGGTTAAATGAAGTCACAAGCTTATATGCCTTTTTAGGTCCAAATGTTGGAATATCGAGAAGCGGGAATACTGCTGCGGGAACTTTTTTTAAAACCGTTTGAAAGTGGGCAACTTCACCTGTTTTATATAGTTCTAAAATGTGACTTTTTATACTACTTCCTACACCAGGAATAGAGTCAAGTTCATTATTTTTTATCTTATCGCTTACTTCTGTTGCGAGTCCCGAAATAGAGTCAGCGGCTTTCTGGTAAGCAAGAATTTGGAAGCGGTATTTTTTTTCATCAATCATTGAATAGGCTGAAGCAACGCGGGACAGAAGAGTAGAAAGCTCCTCATTTGTAAAGGATTTCATGACTAAATATTATCATAAAACTATAAATAGGGCGCTTAGCATTGACTCATTGTATTAGATTTGATAGTATATGAAGCAAACTTCAGCGTAATTTCTTCTGCCTTTGCATACGAAGTTATTGAGTAATATGGGGTGGTAGCTCAGTTGGTTAGAGCGCTTCCCTGTCACGGAAGAGGCCGCGGGTTCGAGTCCCGTTCATCCCGCCCGTATTACTCTTATCCCTCTGCCCAGAGAGGAGGCGAAACAATGCCAGCAAAAAAAACAAAAAAACAAGCAGTTAAGAAAAACACATCCAATTTGGATTTTCAAAAACTTATCCAAACATCCAATTCTTATAAGAGTCTAATTTATGGAATTATTACAGTTGTTGTACTTTTCGTAGTAATAGTTCTTGGAATGAGAACTCTTTCTCAAAATCAACAAGGAGATATCAATGAAGGAGCAGAGATAAGCGAGGAAATGATTGACAACACTTATACAGTTGTTGAAGGAGATACTTTATGGAGTATTGCCGAGAAGGAATACGGTGACGGATTTAAATGGACTGAAATAGCCAAGGAAAACAATATTACTAATGGAGCTATTGAAAAGGGAGCTAAATTAAGACTTCCAAAAATTGCAAGAAAAAGTGAAACATTAGTTGTTACACCAAAGGTTACACAGCCTATTACAAAAACGCCTACCCAACAACAAACACCAACTCAGCCAACGCAACCAAAAATTGTAGGAACATCCTACAAAGTTGTTGAGGGTGATAATTTGTGGGATATTAGTGTTAGGGCTTACGGCGACGGTTATAAATGGGTAGAACTTGCAAGACTTAATAATCTTACAAATCCTGACCTTATTTATGTCGGAAACGTTATAAAACTGTCTAGATAGTAGAAGTGCTCTAGACAGTTTTGGTGACGGGAGGTGTTGTATACTATATTATGTTTCTGCCAGGCAGAAAATGCAGCTGCGGGTGTAGTTGAGTGGTACAATGCTTCCTTCCCAAGGAAGAGTTCGTGGGTTCGATTCCCATCACCCGCTCAAAGAATAATGCCATGCTTAAAAAAATAGTCAATCTTCCCCTATTAGTAAAAGTAGTTTTAGCTACTTCATTGACTATTATTGTTTTTATTGGGATATTTCTTCATGAAGTTTGGACAGACCCTGCTGTGGGCTGGTTTCCACTAGATGACACGCAGGCAGAATATACGATAACCAGAAATTGTATCCCTGCAGGTTATGGATTCGATGAACCCAAAACTTTTGCACAAAGCAATATTTATTGTATGGAATATCGTGGAGGGCATGTGACATGGAGGGAACTTCAAGGAAATGCTAATTATTTCAGTATCGCAATTGGAAAGAGTGAGATAGATTTAGCACCATTTGCTGAAAAGAAAGTAAAAAGCATAAAAGGTAATTTTCAATGGGGAGACGACAAGCAGTGTATTCAAAACAAGTGTATCAATCTTGCTAATGGACCATTCCCTCAGTTAAACATAAAATCACTTGAATTAGCAAAATAATCTATTCCTATTTCCTTTCTTGACACGTTTTTCCCTATTTGATAATATAAATCGTGCCGCTCAAGAAACAAACTACAAAATATATATTCGTATCCGGTGGTGTAATATCCGGAATAGGAAAAGGACTTACAGCTTCCTCCATCTCATTTCTTCTAAAATCAGCAGGCTATAAAGTCGCTCCAATTAAGTTCGAAAATTACCTAAATTTAGACGCAGGAACCATCAATCCAATTGAACATGGGGATCCTTTCTTATGCGAAGACGGAACTGAGGCGGATATGGATATAGGTTCTTACGAAAAATTTTTGAATGAGGACATGGGCAAAGATAACTTTGTAACCATGGGGAGAATCTACCAGACTGTAATTGATAGAGAAAGAAGGTTTGAATATAACGGAGAAGATGTTGAGGCAATTCCCCATATAACTGATGAAATAATTTCAAGAATCAAACACGTTGCAAGCGTTAAAAAAGCAGATATTGTAATGATTGAATTGGGTGGAACAGCAGGAGAATATCAAAACATATTTTATTATGAAGCGTCTCGAATTATGACTTTGAAAAATCCAGGAGACGTAATTCATATACACGTTAGCTATGTTCCTACACCTTCTCATTTAGGGGAGCCAAAAACAAAACCCACCCAACTATCGGTTAGAACGCTTAATTCAATGGGCATACAACCTGATTTTATTATTGCACGTTCTATGAAATATCTTGATCAAAGAAGAAGAGATAGATTTGCGCTGTTTTGCAACATGCATCCTGAAGATATTATTTCCAATCCAGATGTTGATAGCGTATACGAGATTCCCTTGGTTCTTCACAAACAGGGGCTTGAAAAAAGGATATTTCTCAAACTTGGACTAACCCAAAAAACTCCAAAACTTAACGATTGGGAGAAACTTATTGAAAAAGTGAAATCGAAAAAGAAAAAGACGGTTGAAATTGCGATTGTTGGTAAGTATTTTGGTACCGGTGAGTATCAACTTCGGGATTCCTATGCTGCGCTGCTTGACGCGATAGAGCATGCTTCTTGGACAGCAAATGTAGAGGTAAAAACTCGCTGGGTGGATGCTGAAAAGGTAGAAAAAGAGGGTGCTGAGAAAATTATAGGAAAACCTGATGGGATTATCGTACCCATAGGTTGGGGAGAAAGAGGAGCTGAAGGAATGATAAAGGCAGTCGGGTATTCTCTTGAAAAGAAAATTCCATATTTAGGTTTGTGTTATGGAATGCAACTTGCTGCTGTTGGATTTGCTAGATATAAATTGGGATGGAAAGACGCCAATACTACTGAAAATAATCCCAAAACAAAGCACCCGATTATTCACATGATAGAAAACCAGAAAGAGTTGATGGAAAGAAGGGCATATGGTGGAACCATGAGGCTTGGAAGTTGGGACGCTTTGGTTAAAAAGGGAACACGAGCATACGAAATTTACAAAGAAGCAAGGCAGTTTAAGAAAGGAAAAGATGGTCTTACTTCAGAAAGACATCGCCATAGATATGAATTTAATAGCAAATATGCTCTTGAAATGGAAAAAGCGGGTCTTGTTATATCAGCTCGTTCTGTTGTAGAAAATCTTGTAGAAATCATAGAACTACCCAAAGCAAAACACCCTTTCTTTCTGGGAACCCAGGGACACCCCGAATATAAAAGTAGGCCCCAAAGTCCTCATCCAATTTTTGTGAGCTTCCTTAAAGCAACAAGTGCTTAATGTTCTTGGAATTTGTGCGTGAATTGTGTATAATAGCCTATATGGATAACCAAATGAACTTTAAGCGTGGAAAAAGCGTAAAAGTTTTTCAAAAAATAATTGAGGGAAAAAAGGAAAGAATTATCTCTTTTGAGGGCAAGATTACAAAATCTCGTGGTTCAAATGGGAACAGAATGCTAACTGTAAGACAATACATCGATGGAGTTGATGTGGACAGAATATTTCCACTAAATGCACCAGCGATTATCAAAGTTGAACCAATTGAGGACAAAAAGAAAGCAAGAAAAATTGCAGCTAGACAAGCTATAAAATCTACGAAAAAGACCACTAAGAAAGCCTAAGGCTCGTAATTTTTACTACAATATCTTACTATTAACTCATGAGTTTGGGTCATGATGGAGAAATGTTTGCTGTAAATTTCCTTAAAAATAAGGGTTACCAAATACTTTTTCAAAATTATCATTCAAGATTTGGGGAAATCGATATTATTGCAAAAGACAAGGGCACTATAGTTTTTGTTGAGGTAAAAACTCGCACCAACACGTTATTTGGAGCTCCTCTTGAGGCAATTACGAATTCAAAGCTTAAGAAAATTATAAAAACTTCACAATTTTATCTTACTGAGAACAGATTGGAAAACTTACCCTACAGATTTGATGCGGTCGAGGTATTTATAGGAAAAGAAAAAAATATTGAACACATAGAAAATATAACCCTATAAGTTTATTCTTCTATATCGCTGCCTTCCTCAACCTCATCATAAGTAGGTTTTATGAGAAAGTCCTTAAGGTCACGGTGTCCTACAATAACGGGGTACTTAAGATTTGAACGATCAACGATTGAGGCTATTGTTGTAATTCTTTTACCAGCAAGCAAAAAGCTAACTTTTGTTGTGGGTCTAAAGCTATCTCCGCTTGCCGACCTTACAAATACCTTTTCATCCAAAATTTGAAGACCCAATAGGTTTGCAAAAGATCTGTCAATTGAGGTTCGATAAGCGCCAGTGTCCAATTTTGCCTTAACAGTAATTGGCTCGCCACTTCTCATAAATGTAACTTCTTGAATAATTGAGAGTACTTTTGGGGCAATGGATACTTTTTCGGAGAATCCTTCTGCAAAAAGATTTTTACCAATCTCAACACCTCTCTCAGGAGTTGGGGTCGTTATATTCTCTACTCTTTCAAGACGAGAGCGAAGAGAAGCCCTGTTTGCATTTTGAATTGAAAGCCCTGGTCGAGCATTTACTTCAAGAACCATAGGGCCTTCGTTTGCATCAAATACGATATCAATTCCAGCATAACCCAAACCAATTACAGCCTGAGTTTGCGAGGCAAGAGTTAAAACCTTGTCCCATTCTGGTATTCTTATTCCCTTGGTCTTAACTTTAGTTCCCGGCAAGAAAGGTATTCGTTGATCATAAAGAATAGCATTGGTTGTAATTCCTGTTCTTATATCTATACCAAAACCAATTGCGCCCTGGTGAAGATTGGCCTTACCCTTAGATTCTTCTGTTGAAAGCCTTAACATTGCCATTATTGGAATATTATTAAAGGCTACAATTCGTATATCTGGAATACCAAATGCAGTAAGTTTTTTAAAAAAAGGATGAGGTCGAAGTCTCTCCTCTATAAAGGCAATATCTGGCAGAAATTGCAAGGAATAAGCCCCTTCTAAAATGTCAAGAATATGTGACTCAAGAAGTTTTAAGTCATACGTCTCATTTGATACAGTTGTTCCTATTCCTTCCTGCCATTTTTTTATTGGCAAAATTCCTGCACCTGCATATCCTCTTGCCGGTTTTATAACGAAGCCTCTTTCTGGAAGAGATGGCCAGTCAAAGCTTCGAATCGATTCTCTATCAAAAAATTTAGCAAATATTGGTGGCGTTTTAATGTTGTTGTTAATCAATACACTTTTTAACTCCAACTTGTCGTCAGCTATTCTTTTTGCTGAAGGTGGGTTGTACCGTCTTATATAGAGAAAGTTGCGGGCATTCATGCCCAAGATGTTTCTACTTACTGCCATGGCTCATTGTTGAGGCGAATCTAAAATATTCCATAAGTCTCAAACCAAAATATCTTCCGATAATTATGTCTATTGGAACGAGCAAAAATATAAGCTCTGGGTAAAGAAGTATCGCATTTCTTAAGTGAATTGAGGAAAGCAAAAGGAACCCTAAAATTCCAATTGCAAATGTAACCATTGAAATAATTATCATTTCCTGAGCACTTCTTTCAAGCTGAACAGAGATAATTTGCTCGGAAAGTAATATTAGAAGTAAAACTGGAAAAATGGAAAGTTGTTTTACTACAAGTATTCCAACGCCAGCACTAACACTTAGTGTAAGAAAAAGAAATACTGCCACAATAAACATAGAAAGTGCCATTTTGGGGAGTTGCATAATTCTAACTTTCTTGAGCAAAATTCTTGCAACAGTTGAGGCAAATATAATTGTCGCAAGCATTATCATACCCGCTGTAATACCGGTTGATAAAAGAGTAATGGAAAGCGCGACCGGTACAAGCATTCCAATACTTGGAAGCCCGATAACGTGTCTTATAAAGGCAATTATCGTTGCAAGCATGGGCAAAAGCAGAATCAAAATAATTGTGCGAGATGGAACACCAGCTTTTACCGAGCTTTGAACCATATAAGCTGCAAAATTAAGGGGAGTTAGGCTTTCTGCTGGACGCTGTTTGAAGAGTTTTAAAACTTCCACATCTTCAGGTCCCTCAACTCTTGTTACATCTTCCTGCTTTAGCTTTTCCAATGCTTCGCGTTCCTTCGCAGATTCTGAGGCAAGTCGAGCAGCTTCTGAGGCTATGAGTTGTTCAAGTGTTGGAGTAGCAGTTGGCGTAGGAGTTGGTGTTGCACGCCTCACCTGTGCGTTTATTGGAGCTGCAACCAATAAGAAGAAAGACAGAAAAAAAAGTAGGAAAGTGAAAATTCTCATGTATTAATGGTAGCAAATTGGCAATTTTAGTTCAATGAGTTAATTGCGGGACATTACTTTCCTTTGCGTAGCTGAAAGAAACTTTTTTCTAATCCTAACATTTTCTGGCGTTGCTTCTAAAAGCTCGTCTGCATTTATAAAGTCCAATGCTTGCTCCAAACTCATGGTTGTCGGTGTATCCAACTGAACAGCCATATCAGCAGTTGATGAACGAACATTTGTTTGTTTCTTTCCTTTTGTAACATTTATTTCCATGTCCTTATCCCTCGTTGAAACCCCAATAATCATGCCTTCATACACGGGGGTTCCGGGTTTGATAAATAGTGTTCCTCTTTCTTGTGCGTTTTCCAATCCGTAAGACAAAGCTGTACCGGTATCAAAGGAGATTAAAACTCCAGGGCGAGCATCCTCAACGGAAGCTTGTTCTTTCGGAAAGTAACCCAAGAAAAACGTATTTAGCTCAACGGTTCCACGAGTTTTGGTTAATAGTATATTTCTAATACCCAAAAGGTTTCTACTTGATACTTTATAAACAAAGCGGGTAATCTCATTTGGCTCCTGAGTCATATCTATCATTACGGCCTTTCGTTTTGCAAATTCCTCACTTATCGCTCCAATGTAATCTTTCCCGACATCTATTGTAACTTCCTCAAATGGCTCTGAAAGAACACCATCAATAGCTTTATAAATAACTTGAGGTTTTGAAACTTCAATTTCAAAACCCTCTCTTCTCATAGTTTCAATAAGAACAGCTAAATGAAGCTCTCCACGTCCTGAGACTGCAAAATTTGATGAAGCATCATCTTGTTCAATTTTAAGGCCTAAATTAGTTTCTTTTTCTTTCAAAAGTCTATCCTTAATTTGCGAAGAACTAAATAACTTTCCTTCTTTTCCTAAAAATGGGCTTGTATTGGGCCCAATTGTGATTCTAATCGTAGGTTCATCTACATGTATTTGAGGAAGACTAACTGGGTGAGCAGGATCAGTTACAGTCTGTCCAATTGTAAGTTGTGGAATTCCAGCTATAGCTACAATATCTCCAGCACTGACCTCCTCAGTCTCAATTCTATTTAAGCCTTTACTTGTAAATAATTTCTGAACTCTAGATGTACCAACAACTTTATCCTCATCAACCAGTGATGCCATTTCACCTTTCTTAAGAGTTCCCTGGTTAACTCTGCCGATGCAGATTTTGCCTACATGTGGGTCACTATCTAGTGTTGAAATAAGCATTTGAAATGGTTTGTCTTCATCTCTTACGCTATTTGGAATTTCTTTAACAATTGTTTCGAAGAAGGGAGTAAGATCACCTGGCGTTTCTTGAGTGTAGCTAGACGGTAATTCATAAAAAACCTTCCCATCTCGCCCAACAGAATATAGAGTTATAAAATTCAAAGCGTCATCATCTTCTGCAAGTTCTAGGAAAAGATTTCCAACCTCATGAACAATTTGTTCTGGTCGAGCGTCTTTTTTGTCAATCTTGTTAATTAGCAAAATAATTTTTAATTTTTTCTCAAGAGCTTTTTTAAGCACAAATTTAGTTTGGGGGAGTGGACCTTCAGCGCTATCTACAAGAAGTATTGCGCCATCTGCCATGTTAAGGACTCTTTCAACTTCGCCTCCAAAGTCAGCATGTCCAGGCGTATCTATGATATTAATTTTTGTATCTTCAAAAAGAACAGCGGTATTTTTTGAAAGAATGGTAATCCCTTTTTCTTTTTCAAGATCATTTGAGTCCATGATAAGGACCTCATCCATTTCTCTTTGATTGTCTCTAAAGGTATGAGTTTGTTTCAGCATTGAGTCCACAAGAGTAGTTTTCCCGTGGTCAACGTGGGCAATAATAGCGATGTTACGTATATTATTCATAATTTTTAGTGATTATATGAGCGACTGCGAAATATGATGGCTTTAAGTCAAAAAAAGAACACGCAGGCAATACGTGTCCCATAGTGAGCTTATTATACCAAAGTGTAGGCAAAAAAGATATAAACAGCATTTTGCCTGTTATAATTTGAACATGAAACAACTCAAAAGAATTCCTTTTACAAAGGAGGGTCTTGAAAATGTTAAGAAAGAGCTGGAGGATCTCAAAAAAGCGCGCCCTGAAGCTGTTTTGAAGCTTGCTGAAGCGCGTGGCATGGGAGATCTATCTGAGAATGGGCTGTACACGGCTGCAAAAGCACGTCTCCGGTCGATGGACTCACGAATTTTTCAACTTACCATGCAGATTAAACTTTCGGATGTAATCAATTCAAACACTAATTCTGTGGGGATAGGGACCTCGGTTGAAACAGAGGCTGAGGGTAAGGCAAGAGTTTTTCATATAGTTGGGGATTACGAAGCAAATCCTCTTGAAGGTAAAATATCTCAGCACTCACCCATAGGCAGGGCATTGATGGGAAAGAGAGTGGGAGAAAGTGCAGTAGTAGAAACACCCAAGGGCAAAAATATTTATAAAGTTGTCAAAATTAGTATTTCAAACTAGCTTCAGGCAAGGGTGGCTCCAGAGGGAATGTGGGGTTTAAGAATTAGAAAGATTTAACTCAGCTCTTAAGCCCTCAACTGTCTTTGCAAGATTTCCAGTTTCGTCTGGTAAATAATCGTGTAAACCTTCATGAAATGCGACTATCATTCTTTTTGCATAGGGCGTAGCCGGACAATAACCGATAACTCTTCTTCCGTCTGTTGTATCAGCAACTGGCACTTCAAAAATTAGCTGCCAATCAGGAACTGTGGCAAGCCCTTTCATATTGTCCTTGAGTGTATCAGCTCCACCATTTATTAGCGAAAAAGGATTAGTTTCAGACCATTCACCAGTTTGAGGACCATATTTTTTTATCATGATAAGCTCACATGTAGCTCTAATCAACTCCCATGCATCAAGATTGAGATGGGTGTAATTAACCAGTAAATTCTCATATACTTCTCTAATGACTTTGGGGTCGAAAAATCCCTCTAGCATGGGGAGTTCACGTTGAATTATCGCGATTGCTTCATCGCTGACTGGTACATTTGGGTCCTCAGGGTTTTTGGCTTGTGACACGATTACTACTTTTTTACCATCATGCCTTACGTGTCTTCCGAAAAGGCTGTAAACTTCATCTTCAAGAGTATTTCTAGCCATTTCGGAATTATACATAAGACCTTAAGAATAGTCAAACTATAAGATGCGTGACTCCAACGACTTTGACTTCATACACTTCTTGAGAGAATACTACGTTTTAAACCAAATTCTTAACTGTTTTTGAAAAATTAAAACACTTCAGATTTACCAGTTGTAAATAAATATATAAAAAATACAATGATTTTATATGACACCTGTAAGACAAGAAGATGATTTTGGTTGTGCAGTTGCCTGCGTAGCATTCATTTTACATATTGCTTATCGGGATGCTTTAACACTATTTAGAGATGGAAAAAGGAGAGCGAAAAGAGAAGCAAATTTCTATTGTCCGGAAATCGTTGAAATATTAGGCAAACAAGGATTAATCTATTCTTGGGAAAGGATCTACGAAAACAAAGAGGAGTTTGAGGAAAACTCAATAGTTTTTATAGAAAGATGCAAAACGCATCGTTACGGACATTTCTTATGCAGACATGACAATCAATGGATGGACCCATGGATAAATTTACCAAAAATGCCTATTAGGGCAGGATTTCGTAGTTCTCTACCGAGCAAACCTACTTATCAAATATTTCCACTGATTTCACCCTAAACAATTTCAAATCCAGCTACTGATTCTTTTGGTAGATTATCACCTTTCCTAAGTATTCTCATGCTGCCGATGTATGGAATACTAGCATGAATAGTCCCATCAGGATTTTCCGTAAAAGTACTATAGCTTAAATTAAAAGATCCCATCAAGTGGCCCATATCAGGATCTTCGGGCTCATTATGCTTTACCCAACGACCTGTTAAAAATACTGCAGCCCATTCTACGTAAACGCTCGCAATTTTATATGAATTACCTTCACCATCTACATACTCTTGAATAGAAATTCTTTTAATAGGACCTCTATATTGAGCTCCAGTTTCGGTTTGTTCTAGGTCCCGCGAGATCATATTTCTTAAATCAATTTCGCGCGGCCTATTCTCTTCAGGACTTACCATGATGCACAGATTTTAGCTCAAAAGCAGAGGAATGTCAAACTATAAGATGAAGTGACCCCAGCGGGAATCGAACCCGCGATTTTCGGGATGAAAGCCCGACGTCCTAGGCCGCTAGACGATGGGGCCGCATAAGAACTTCACAATTATACTCAAAAAGGTTTTTTTTCTCAAATAGCAGGTTGGGAATACTATTTGCTAACTGTAGGCACAATTTGGTAAAATTGGGTTTGGTTCAAATGAGTGTTTTGTTAAGGAACGAACAATCTGCTTTTTGGACCAATGGTCCGGTAGCTCAATGGTAGAGCAAAAGCCTTTTAAGCTTTGGGTTCAGGGTTCGAGTCCCTGCCGGATCACAAACTAAACGTTTAGTTTAAAAAAGAATGAATTTAAAAAGCTTGTTATTCTACTTCGTTTATCTAATCCCTTCATCAATTATTGTTCTTTGTATTTGGTATTTTCTCGTTGACGGAAGTTTATATTATTGTTCGGATAAGGCTCCTTTTATTGATTTCATTCCGCCTTTTATTCATAAAGGTTATGGGGACTACTTTATTGCTCCACAATTGCTTGTTTATTCTATTTGGATTAGCCTTATCATGATAGGGCTTGGCATTCCACTGTTTTTAACCAAGAAGACATTGCGAGAACTCATTTCTCAATCCTCTTCAAAAGCTCATAAACCCGAAAAGCGTGGGAAATGATTGGTTCCAAAATTGTCTCGGGTAGTTCACAAACTAAAGTTACCCGCAAATTCGCTATTTCAAGCAGAAAAAGCTATAATGATCTCCGTGCTACTTAATTTTTAATTCTTCCTAACTTAAGAATTTCTTTTTTCTCCGCACTTTACAAAAATACTAGTAATTTATTTTAAGTAAATCTTTATGAAAAAAATAACCAAAGACAAAAATATTGGGCCCTCAAGTCTTTTGATTCTTAATGAAGCTGAAAAAAGGGGAATAGAGGTTGAAATGATTGTTAAGGAAAAGGGACTTTTCAAACTCCACTATGGCGATAAAACAATTTTCTGTAACCGCTCTCTTACAGAATACACTTCTGTTATTGCAGCTGAAGTATGTTTGGATAAAAGACTTACAAGTCTTATTTTAAAAAAAGCCGGAATTAACGTTCCAAACCAAACTTTAGCTAAGGATCTGGAAGACAATAGGAAGTTTTTTAACAAATACAAAAAAGTAGTAACAAAACCTTTAAGTGAATCGCTTGGAAGAGGAGTAAGTGTTGACATAAGAACATTTGCCGAGATGGAAAAAACCATTAAGAAATTAAAAATTAGCGGTGACGAGAGTGTATTGATTGAAGAATTTGTAGAAGGTGAAGATTTGAGAATACTTGTAATTAATTATAAATTCATAGCTGCAATTCACAGATCTTTACCAACTATAACAGGCAATGGAAAAAGCTCAGTTCTTAAATTAATCGCGGATTTAAACACGAAAAAACCCTCAAATAATCAAATTCCCATTAATTATGAAACTGAACGTTGTATTAAGCTCTCGGGATACAAAAAAAATGACATTCTACCGCTTAGCGTAACAATACCTATCCGCAAGAATACTAACGAGCACACCGGGGGGATTCCAGTAGACGTAACAGACCAAGTAAATTTTAAGCTTCAAAAAATTGCAGAAAAAGTTGCAAAAACTATAGGAATTCCAGTAGTGGGAATTGATTTTCTAGTACCTAAAATTAATGGAAAGAAATACTCAGTCATAGAAGCGAATGGCAGACCAGGATTGGATGGACACGAACCTCAACCGGTCGCTGAGAAATTTATTGATTTCTTATTTCCTGAAACAATTTCAATATCACCATTTTCTCAACCTCCCGTTACCGTTTTTGTTCCACACACTTTAATCAGTCCAAAAAATATTCAAGCAAATTAGTTTACTGAAAGAATTTTTCTTGACTCCTCAATAGAACTGGTTTCCATTATTTTATCTCGTAGCTCACTTGCACCATCAAATCCCTGAATATAAATCTTAAAAAATCTTTTAAGTGGAGGGTAAGACCTTTTATCTTCAGTTCCCCATGTTTCCTCAAACAAATTCAAATGTTTTCTTAAGAGCTCAATCTTGTCTTCTTTTGGCATAATCTTATAATCCACTTTTTCGTTAAAAACATACGGATTTTGAAAAACTCCACGTCCTATCATAATTCCGTCTATGTTATACCTCTTTGCGAGCATTACTCCCTGTTTTTTAGTCAAAACATCACCATTTCCTATAATAATTGTTTTGGGGGACAATTTATTTCGAAGTTTTACTACTTTTTCAGCTTCTTCCCAATGAGCAGGGACCTTTGACATTTCCTTTTGCGTTCGAAAATGCACAGTTAATGCATCTAAATCTCGCTGGAGTAAAAAACCAATCCATTCCTCTGTTGCAATTGTTTTAAATCCTATTCTTGTCTTTACTGAAACGGGCAAATTACCCGCACCTTTTTTGGTTGCCTCAATTATTTCTTTTGCAAGCTCTTTGTTTTGAATAAGAGCAGAGCATGCACCGTGTCTTACCACGGTTCTTTCAGGACAACCCATGTTAATATCTATTCCATCAAACCCCATCTCAACAAGTAACTTTGAAACTTTGAAGAAGGATTCTGGATTTGTTCCCCAAATTTGAGCAATTAGAGGCAGTTCTTTTTTTGTAAACCTAAGACTTTTTCCTACGTGTTTTCCGCCTTTTGATAGTAGACCCTCACAATTAGTAAATTCCGTAAAGAAAACATCTGGACGGCCACAATCGGACACAATTTGACGAAAAACGGTGTCGGTCGCTCCCTCAAGCGGGGCAAGAGCAAAAAAGGGTTTTGGTAATTTATCCCAGGCAAAACTCATCTGGCTATTATACCGTTATGTTTTCCCCCTTGACAAGAAAAAAACTATAGTGCTACGCTAATACCATAATGAAGCGCGAATATCTTGCCCTTATACTTGTTCTGGTAGGCTTTATTATTTTCTTCTGGCCATTTTTTCAACAATTCGCTGATGAGACAAGTAGAATGACGGGTGCCATATTTGCTGTTGGTGGAGTTATCTTGTGGTATCTTCCAATCGGCTCAAAGAAGAAGTAATTTTCTTTTTTCAATTCCTGCTTTATTTGACCTTTTTAGCCTCAGAGAGTATTATAGTTAGTACCATGAAAATGCTCCCATTCTTACTTCTTGTTGTTTTGTTTGGAATTAACGCTAATTTAGCTAACGCTATTTATAATCCGCTTGAAAAACCCAATAACATTCACGGAATTCACATTTTGTTCCCCTCAGAACTTCAAAAAGCATCAGAGCTAGTTAATTCAACCAATGGTGAGTGGGGATATATAACAATTCCCTTGCAAGTTGGAGACAGAGATCTTGTTAGATGGCAAACTTTTATGGATGAGTGCAAACGACTCAAGTTAATTCCAATCATTCGTCTTTCTACTGAGGGTGATTTTTCAAATACAGCAGTTTGGCGAATTCCTACAGAGGAAGACATTCTTGATTCTGCTAACTTTCTAGATTCTCTAAATTGGCCGATAGAAAATCGGTATGTAATTGTTTTTAACGAAATGAATAGATTTGATGAATGGGGAGGAGAAACCCCTGACCCTAAGCGCTATGCAGACCTTTTGGAATACAGCATTGATGTTTTTAAAGCACGAAGTAATAATTTTTTTATGATTATGGGTGGGCTTGATAATTCAGCTCCGAATGATGGGGTCAAATATTTTGATAACTTTAAATACTTGAAAGATATTATTAGTTACAAGCCTGAACTATTTAATAAGATTGATGGTTTTTCCTCACACTCATATCCCAACCCTGGATTTTCTAGACCCCCAAGTAGCAATTTGGTTGAAGGGATTTCTACCTACAAATTTGAGTACGATTTGGTAAATAGCGTTACATCAAGAAAAATTCCGGTATTTATTACTGAAACTGGCTGGAGTAGTACAGCTGTGGGGGATGATAAGGTTGCTGAATACATTAAAACCTCTTATGAGACGATATGGGAAAAAGACAAGGATAAAATTGTTGCAGTTACTCCTTTTCTTTTAAATTCCCAGGGTGGACCATTTGATACATTCTCTTTTATAAAGAACGGTCAAGAAACCTCATACTATACTAGAACTAAAGAAATTAACAAAACAAAAGGATTACCCCTCTTTGAAGAGGTAAAGGGGGTGGCTGTAAGAAACACTGCAAGTATAAAAGAGCATGCTTTTAAAAAAGCTTTTCCAGAAGAAAAAGCTCTAACACAGAACTTAGTAATTGAATTTGTTAAAATTTTCTTTTAAAAATCAATTGTTTTTTTAGTGTAAAATACTTTATGTCATTCTTTGGGAAAACAAAAAAAGTAGTGAAGCGCAAACCATCTCAGAAATTACTTTGGAAAAAAGACGAAGAAATACAGCACGAGATGGAAGAAATCGTTCAAGCTTTGGACATGGGGCATGTTAATGTTGGAAGAGTTTTTTGTTACAGAACAAGTGGTTCGAAGGCAAGAGCATATGCGCGTATTTGGGCTTTCCCAAAAATATTTCAGGAAGTTCTTACGCTAGAACCTGCCTATGTTTTGGAAATAATTTCTGAGAAATTTGATAGATTGGATAAGAATAATAAAAAGAAAGTGCTTATACACGAACTTTTGCATATTCCAAAGAACTTTTCAGGTAGCCTTTTGCCTCATAAATATGGCCATACAAAAATTGAGCGTGAAGTTGAAACGCTTTTTAAGAAATACGAAAATAATAAGGTATGATTTATGTTCTCCACGGTGATGATTCAGCTGCCTCTCGTAGTTACGTTTCTACACTCATTGGCAAAATAAAGACAATAACTCTTGACGGAAGAACTATTTCTCACTCACAAATTGATGAGCATTTAATTTCCAAAAGTCTTTTTGGTGAGGAAAAAATAATAGTTATTGAAAATTTTTTTTCCAAAAACAAGAAAAAGAAAGAGATTTTCAAGCTAATAAGTGAGGGGGATTACAAAGGAGATATTGTTTTTTGGGAAGACACTAAATTAACACCTGCAACTCTTAATTTGCTTAAAGGAATTGATGTAAAGGCTTTTTTGTTACCGCAGTATTATTTCCAATTTCTTGATTCATTTACCCCAGAAAGTCCTCAAAGAGTATTTGCTTTGTATCATCAATTGCTTCAAAACATGACTTCAGAGCAGATATTTTATTCATTGGTAAAAAGAATTAGACAGTTAACCATTTTGAGAATGAATGAAACTAAAAATAGCAAAGAAACAAATAACATTCAGGATTGGCAATTGAGTAAATTAAGAGCACAAGCAGAGAAATGGAATATGAGAAATTTGCTGAAGTTTTTTCAAACTTTGCAAGAAACGGAAATCAAACTTAAGAGTGGGGGTTTGTCTACAGAACTATCAAAACATCTTGACATTCTTATCTTAACTCAATTAATATGATAAGCATTAGTCAGAATAATGTCCAGATTTCAGGACAAATTTTGTATATAGTTAAATATTCATGAATATTCCAGCAAACATATTTAAGGGCTACGACATCCGCGCAATTTATCCTCAAGAAATGAATGAAGAAAACATTGTTGTAATTGCTGGAGCAATTCACGCGTTTTTTAAGAAAAATTTTCCTGAGAAAGAACAGCTAACAATTGTTGTGGGCCGTGACATGCGAGTTTCATCCCCAACTTTACATAAAGTATTAGTAGAGACATTGGTAAGGGGTGGAGCAAAGGTTATAGATATTGGACTCATTTCAACACCTTCATTCTATTTTACTGTTTACAAATATGGATATGACTGCGGGATTCAAGTAAGCGCTTCACACAACCCAAAAGAATACAATGGGCTTAAATTTGTCAGAAACTCTCACAGTGGCTTGGTAAAAATAGGTAAAACTACAGGAATGGACGAGGTCAGACAGATGGCGCTTGAGGGAATTGGTGTTGGTCCCAATCCAAATGGAGAAGTTATCAAAAAAGAAGGTATTTTGGAAGACGAAATAGAGAACGCGCTCTCTTTGATGGGTAATCCAACTTTTAAAAAATACAAAATTGTCGCAGACACTGCTAATGCAATGGGAGCTCAATATATTCAAGCGTTATTCGATAAAGTTCCAGCTGACTTGGTAAAAATGAATTTTGAATACGATGGAACTTTCCCAAATCACGCACCTGACCCTTTGGATTTTGATAATCTCGTCGATCTTCAAAAGAGGGTTGTTGAAGAAAAGGCAGACTTCGGACTTGCACCAGATGGGGACGGGGACAGGTTATTTTTTGTTGATGAGAAAGGACAAATTATCCCTGCGACACTAATAACTGGTTTGATTGCTGAGGAGCTTCTAAAAACAAATCCAGGAGCAATGATTCTTTATGATATTAGGTATATTCTTACGCCACGAAAAATAATTGAAGAAATGGGAGGAAAATCTGAGGTAACTAAAGTTGGACATGCATTTATTACAGAAAAAATGTATGAGACAGGTGCAATCTTTGGTGGAGAATCTAGTGCGCATTACTTTTACAAGTCCAATGGAAATGCAGAGTCTCAGCTTATTACCATAATGCTTATCCTAAAACTTCTCTCAGAAACAGGAAAACCATTGTCAGAGCTTGCAGAAAAAGTCAGAAGAAGTTATGAATCAGGAGAATTTAATTTCAGAGTTACTAATGCGCCAGAAATACTTGATGCTCTTAAAGAAAAATACAAAGATGGTGAGCTTTTGGAGCTTGATGGAATAGCAATAACTTACCCTGACTTTAGATTTTCAGTAAGAACCTCCAATACAGAACCTCTATTGCGTTTGAATTTAGAGTCAACGAGTAAAGAAAAGACAGCTGAGAAATTTGCGGAAATCAAAAGTCTTATCGAAAGTATTTCGAAAAGCGAATAGGTACTTGATTATTGTAGGAATTTTTTTGTAAGATAGTCAAATCGAAATGAGTAAAAACCCGCTCGATCCATCAAATTTCAGACAATTTATACTAGACGAACCCAAGCAGTTTGCTGAAGCATTTGAACTAGCCAAAAATGTGAAAGTTGGTGGAAATTTTTCCTCTATTACAATTTCCGGCATGGGGGGCTCAGCGTTGCCCGGAAATCTTTTAAGGACTTATTGTAACGACCTTTTTAAGAGAAATTCCTCGTATAGACCTCTTGAGATATTTATAAATCGTTATTATTCTCTTCCACCAGAAAGTTACCGAAGTAATACTCTTAATTTTATCTCTTCCTATTCAGGAAACACCGAGGAAACTCTAAGTTCATTCAAAGAAGCTGTTGAGGAAGGACTTCCATGTATTGGTCTCTCTAGTGGAGGAAAAATTGAGGAAAAATGTAAGGAATATAAGGTTCCTCACATAAAGCTACCGATTCCTTACGAAAACTATCAACCAAGAATGGGTACAGGATACTTTTTTGGTGCTCTTTTTCAGGCAATGGTAAATCATAACCTTATTCCTGATACTACAGCCGAAATTTTAAAAGATGCGAAACTACTTGAGAAAAACCTATCTAAGTATGAAAAGAAAGGAAAAGAACTTGCTACCAAACTTAAAGGAAGAACCCCAGTGATCTATGCTTCACCAAAATATAAATCAGTTGCGATGATATGGAAAATTAAAATTAATGAAAATGCAAAAACACCAGCTTTTTGGAATTTCTTTCCAGAATTGAATCACAATGAGCTTGTTGGATTTACAAACCCCCAAGGAAAATTTAGCATAATCATGCTCAAAGATCCTCAGGATATTGAGAGGAATCTCAAAAGATATGAGGCTTCGGCAGTACTTTTGAGGAAAAAAGGGATTGAGTGTGAAATTGTTGAAATGGAAGGGGACTCAGTATTTTATAAGATGTTCTCAAGTATTTTGCTTGCAGACTGGACCTCATATTATCTCGCTCTCTCATACGGTCAAGACCCCACACCCGTCGATATGGTAGAGGAGCTAAAAGTAATTCTCGCAAAGTAACCACTCGTTAACCTTGCTTTTTTTCCGAAATTTCTCAACAATAGATATATGGTAAAAAGTCATGACTTCGTGGTTGATTTGAAAGACATAGATAAAGAAGATGCTGCTTATGTTGGTGGCAAGAATGCAAATTTAGGGGAGATGATACGTGCAGGATTTCCTGTACCTGATGGTTTTGCGATTACCGCATTTGCCTACCACGAATTTCTTAAATACAATAAATTAGACGAAAAGATAAGGAGTCTTCTTACCACGGTTAACTACAATAACCAAGCATCCCTTTCTCAGGTTGCTAATCACATCAAAAAATTGATAGTCTCCTCGGAAATTCCACAACCAATTATTGACTCAATATTTAGTTTTTATGAAAAACTTGAAAAGAATCATAAAGAAGTATTGGTTGCTATTCGTTCATCCGCTACATCTGAGGACTCGAAGGATGCTTCCTTTGCAGGCCAACAAGAAACCTTTCTAAATATTCAAGGTGAGGCCTCAGTAATTGAATGCGTAAGACGCGCTTGGGCATCACTATTTGAAGAAAGAGCATTATTCTATAGGCATGACCAGAAACTTGATAGTTCAAGAGTGGGTATTTCTCTTGTCGTTCAAAGAATGGTCCAGTCAGACAGGAGTGGCGTTATATTCACTGTTGATCCTATTTCGGGCAATAAGAACATCATTACCATAGAGGCCGTGTTTGGATTAGGAGAAATGATTGTTCAGGGCAAGGTAACTCCTGACCACTATGAGGTTGACAAGCAAACTTTAAAATTGATAGCTAAGAAGGTGAACGTTCAAAATATCTCTCTTGTTAAAAAAGGAGCAAAAAACGTTGAAAAGAAATTATCAATAAAGGAGGGAAGTGATCAAAAAATTACTAATTCACAGGTTGAAGGACTTGCACATATAGCCAAGAATATAGAAAAACACTATTATTTTCCCCAAGACATTGAGTGGGCAATTGAAAAAGGCAAGATTTTTATTGTACAAACACGCCCCATAACGACTTTAGGCAAAAAACAAACTCAAACCACAGTTGTCACTAACCAAAAACCTCTTGTCATAGGAGATCCTGCATGTCCTGGTATAGGAATAGGAACAGTGGTAATAGTTAAATCAGTAAAGGATATTTCTAAAGTTAAAGAAGGAAGTGTCTTGGTTGCAATGGCCACTAACCCAGATTACGTTCCAGCCATGAAAAGAGCTTCAGCAATTATTACTGAGCGTGGTGGAAGAACTTCTCATGCTGCAATTGTAGCGCGCGAATTTGGAATTCCTGCTGTCGTTGGCGCTCCAAATGCAATGAAAGTTTTTACAAACGGAGAAATTTTAACTATTAATGGAGGGACAGGTGAAATTTATAAGGGAAGTATCCTTACTAAGGAGCAAACTATTGAAGAAAGTAAAGCCAAAACCAAAACTAAAGTTATGGTTAATCTTTCAGAGCCTGAGCTTGCCGAAAGGATTGCTTCTCAAAATGTTGATGGAATTGGACTTTTGCGAGCAGAATTCATGATTGCACAAATCGGCACTCACCCCAAAAAGCTTATTGAAGATGGCAAACAACAATTTTTTGTTGACAAACTTGCTGAGGGATTAACTACAATCTGTCGTGCATTTTATCCAAGACCAGTTATTTATAGAGCTACTGATTTTAAAACGAATGAATATAGGAATCTTGTTGGGGGCAAACAATATGAGCCAATTGAACCAAATCCAATGCTTGGATACAGGGGTGCTTTTAGATATATACATGACAAAAAAGTTTTCGAGCTTGAACTTGCGGCGATTAAAAAAACACGCATCAATGGTTTTAATAATTTGCACCTAATGATACCTTTCGTAAGAACCGTTAATGAGATGAAATTAGTAAAGGAAAGGATTAATGATTTTGGCTTAAGGAGGTCCCCCACATTTAAGCTTTATATGATGGCAGAAATTCCAGCAAATGTAATACTTTTAGATGAATTCATCGATGTTGGAATCGATGGAGTTTCAATCGGCTCAAATGACTTGACTATGCTTATTTTAGGTGTAGACCGGGATAATAGTGAAGTTGCAATGGAATTTGACGAACGGAACAAGGCGGTTATGTGGGCAATTGAACGCATAGTTTCAGTTTGCAGAAAAAGGGGTATTACTTCATCAATTTGTGGTCAGGCTCCATCCAACTTTCCTCATCTTGTAGAAAATCTTGTGAAATGGAAAATTGATAGTATCTCGGTTTCACCTGACGCTATTGATACTACCCGAAGAACAGTTTTTCTTGAGGAGAAACATAAATGACAAAAATCCAGAACATTTCTGCACGTGAAATACTTGACTCACGTGGAAACCCCACAATTGAGTCAACTGTTGTGTTAAGTGACGGAACTGTTGCTTCATCGAGTGTCCCATCGGGTACCACCAAGGGTACATACGAAGCTCATGAAATGAGGGATGATGACAAAGCCAGAATGGAAGGAATGGGCGTGCTTAAGGCAATTGAGATCATAAATTCTACTATTTTTCCGGCAATTCAGGGGCTTGATGCATTAGAACAGCAAAAAATAGATAAAGTAATGATAGAACTTGATGGTACTCAAAATAAGGTGAAGCTTGGAGGAAATACTATTTTGTCTGTTTCCCAAGCAATTGCCAAAGCTGCTGCCAAAAGTTCTCTATTACCTTTAGCTTTGTATCTTAGGCAGTTTCTTGCAAGTCCAAATGAAAAGCACAAAATACCGACCCCGCTTTTCAATATCATAGAGGGCGGAAAACACGCCCAAGGAGGACTTAACTTTCAAGAGTTCTTACTCATACCTGCATCGTCACATACATTTGCTGAATCCCTTGAAATTGGTGTTACGGTATACAAGGCTTTAAGAAATTATCTTCGAGATAACAATCAGCCCATTTTATATGCAGAAGAGGGTGGATATGCACCATCATATTCAACCAATGCAGAAGCATTTAAAACAATTCGTACGGTAATTGAGTCTACAAAGTATGCATATTTGAGGGATGTTTTTTTAGGGGTAGATGTTGCTGCAAGTAATCTTTTAAATAACAAAAAATATGCAATAAAAGACAAAAATGGAACCTTAAACCAGGATGACCTTATTCAAATCTATCAGACTTTATTTGATGAGTATTCTATTGTTTATTTCGAAGACCCATTTGCAGAAGACGATTGGGAGGGTTGGAAAGATATGTATCAAGCATTTTCGAGTAGGGCATTAATTGCAGGAGACGATATAACAAGCACAAATCCTTACCGTCTTCAATCCGCGCTTACCAATGATGTAATTAACGCAATGGTTGTAAAGCTAAACCAAATTGGAACTGTCTCAGAAAGTATTGCAGTTGTTGAAATTGCGCGCTTTAAGCAACTTAAGATTATAGTTTCAAATAGAAGTGGCGAAACCTCCGACGATTTTATTGCCGATTTTGCTGTTGCAGTTGACGCAGATTATGTTAAGTTTGGGGCACCATCAAGAGAGAGGGTAATAAAATATAATAGACTTTCAGAAATTCAGGGCGAAATCTCCAGAATTACCACCTAAACACTTGCTTATAGATTGGAAATATTGATACAATCAAAAATTGTAAGTTATGTTTAACATTGAACCATTACTGGAAGGCGTTAATATGTTTGGCTTGTGGGCCGTTTATGCAGCACTTTTTAGTGTAATTTTTGCCGAATCGGGTCTTTTTATCGGTTTTTTTCTTCCTGGAGACAGTCTTCTTTTTACAACTGGTTTTCTTGCTCAAAAGGGCGTATTTGGACTTAATATTTATGTGCTCATAATTGGGTATTTCTTGGCTGCAGTAATAGGAGACAATGTCGGATATACTTTTGGTAAAAAAGTTGGAAAGCGATTATTCAACAAAAAAGATTCTTTGCTATTTCACAAAGATAATTTATTAAAAGCACAGGAATTTTATAAAAAACACGGAAAGAAAACTATCATTCTTGCAAGATTCGTTCCTATTGTAAGAACATTTGCCCCAATTGTAGCTGGAATGGGCGATATGCATTATTCAACTTTTTTTGCATACAACGTCATAGGAGGGGCATTATGGGCAATTGGGCTACCTCTGGGTGGATATTTTCTAGGAGGATTTATTCCTGGAAGCGAAAAATATTTGGAGATTATAATAGTGGGTATAATTTTTCTTTCTCTTACTCCGACCTTTTACCATGTAATAAAAGACAAAGAGAGTAGAGATGGAATAATGAAACTTGCTTTCTCTTTTGTCAAACGAAAAAGAGGTTAGTTAGGTTGGTTAAACTTACGAACGAGGCCTGTTACAACACCCTGTATCCGACACTCTTTAGGATAGATAGGATCCATTTCACTGTTTGAAGGCATAAGAACTATTCTTCCACCCTGAATGTAAAAACGCTTCAAGGTCGCTAGATTGTCATCAACCAAAGCTACAACTATATCCCCATCCTTCGCAACCTCTGTTTTTTCAACAACTACATAATCCCCATCAAAAATCCCATCCTCAATCATGGAATTTCCTTTAACCTGAAGAGCGTAGGAAGTTTTCTTACCTGATATCATAGATGAAGCTACGTCAAGTTGGGCTTCGGGATCAGTATGGGGCTCTAGGGGAGAACCTGCCGCAATAAATCCCATGAGGGGAAGTGAAATAGTCGTACCAACGCCTTTGATTTTTTCGCCAATTAGCGCACCTATCTGATCTTTTTTAAGAATTTTTAAAGTTCTCATGTTGCCGTCAGCTTTTTGTATGTAACCCTTGTCCACCAAGCCTCGAATTAAAGCGTGAATTGTGGATGGAGCTCTGCGGTTAATTCCAAAGGCCATTTCCTTAAGAGTAGGTGAATAACCATTTCTCTCTTGAAACTGCCAAATGAAGGTAAGTAGTTCTCGTTCTCGTTTATAAAGTACTGCTGTCATAAATTAGTTGATAGTTATAAGTTTTTAGTAATTAGTTTTCGAACAATGTTTCGAAAATCTATACTAAAAATATATGAAAAATATACGAAGGCGTCAAGAGAGACAATGTATAGCAAACTGCATCAGTTTTAATCTTATGTGTTCCCATTGATTCTTCTAGCCTCAACTTTGTGGTACAATAACATCTTCCCCAAGTTAAAACTTGGGGTATGCCCTAAGGAAGATGTTTTCTTACTTCAATTCATCCCTTCGACAAGCTCAGGGTTTTTTTGAAGGGCGAATTGAGTGTTATGTCATTTGACTTAGTTTCAAAATTCAAACCAACAGGAGACCAGCCGTCTGCTATTAAAAAACTGACTGACGGTCTTAAGAATAAAGAGAATAACCAAGTGCTTCTTGGTGTAACAGGTAGTGGTAAGACTTTTACAATCGCTAACGTAATAAAAAATTATGGACGCCCTACGTTGGTTATTTCACACAATAAGACTCTCGCAGCACAACTTTATCAAGAATTGAGAGACTTTTTTCCAAATAATGCTGTCAGTTATTTTGTATCTTATTATGACTACTACCAGCCAGAAGCCTATCTTCCTACAACCGACACGTATATTGCCAAAGAAACTCAAATAAATGACGAAATAGACAAATTAAGACTAGCAGCCTCAACCAATCTTTTAACTAGAGATGACACTATAGTTGTTGCTTCGGTTTCCTGTATTTACAACATTGGCTCGCCAACTGAATTTGGAAAATTTATTCTTGAAATTGCAAAAGGCGTAAAAGTTGCAAGAAGCGCTGTCGTTGATAGGCTTTTGGACTTAATGTACGCAAGAAATGACTATAACTTCAAAAGAAGCACCTTTAGGGTGAGGGGGGATGTTGTAGAAGTTTATCCTGGTTATGAAGACAATTCTATTCGTATTACCTTTGAGGGGGAATTTATATCAAACATTGAAAAAATTGACCCTCTAACCGGCAATGTTCTTGAAAATTTAAAATATGCTGTCATTTATCCTGCCAAACAATATGTAACCGATACAAAGAAAGATATGGGTGTATTTTCCAAAATTAAAAATGATATGGAGGAGCAGGTCAGGAAATTTACAGAAGAAGGTAAATTGGTTGAAGCCCAAAGAATTAAACAAAGAACAGAATATGATCTTAAAATGATACGTGAGCTTGGGTATGTAAATGGAATTGAAAATTACTCAAGATACTTTGACGGTAGAGCTCCAGGAGACCCACCATATTCACTTTTGGAATATTTTAATAAAGTTTCAAAAGATTGGCTATTAATAATTGATGAGTCTCACATGACCATGCCTCAAATTCGAGGAATGTACAACGGTGATAGGGCTCGTAAGACAACTCTTATTGATTATGGCTTTAGGCTTCCCGCTTCTTACGACAATAGGCCTTTAAAATTTGAGGAATTTGTAACACGAATAAAGAAAACTATTTACATGTCTGCCACACCAAATGAGTGGGAGATTGACCTTTCGGGTAGTAAAAATATCGCTGAGCAGCTCATTAGACCAACTGGAGTAGTTGATCCTGAAATTGAAATCCGGCCCACTGAAGGCCAAATACAGGATTTAATGAATGAGATCGAGAAGGGCGTAAAGAAAGGAGAAAGAGTTTTGGTAACAACTTTAACCAAAAGAATGTCTGAGGATCTTACGACTTTTTTGGAAGAAAGAGGAATAAAGGTGAATTATCTTCATTCGGATATTGATACGCTTTCACGTCAGGATGTTTTAGATGATCTTCGCTCTGGGGTATATGATGTTTTGGTGGGAATTAATCTCTTAAGAGAGGGCTTGGATTTGCCTGAAGTTGGTCTAGTAGCAATTTTAGATGCTGATAAAGAAGGGTTTCTTCGTTCCAGAAGTTCCCTAATTCAAATTATGGGAAGGGGCGCCCGAAGAGTGGACTCGCATGTTATTTTGTATGCCGATGTTCATACAAAATCAATAAAAGAAGCCGTAAGGGAAGTAGAAAGAAGACGGGAGCATCAATTAAAATACAATAAAGAACATGGAATTACTGCAAAAACTATTGAAAAAGAGATTCGTTCCAAGTTGATTGAAAGAGAAAGTGTTTTGGAAGATTTGAAACCACTTATTGAAAAAGATTTGCTTTTGCCTGATGAAAAGGAAAAGGTAATTAAGAAACTTAGAGCTGAAATGAAATTGGCAGCCAAGGATTTGGACTTTGAAACGGCGGCGCTACTAAGAGACAAAATCCGATATTTACAACAGCAGTGAGGGTTTTGTTATAATAAAAGTATGGCAGGAGTTGAAGGAGAGAAGCCAAACGAACACCAGATTTCGGTTAATGTAACCACAAAAGAAGGCGTACCAAATCCCTATATCCCCTATTGGACAGGCCGCATTCACGAAGAATTGGGATTAAGAAATGTTCAGGTTACGGCTTTTGGACAACATATAGAATTAACGATAGAATCCGATACTCGCGAGGGAGCTGTAGAGATTGCCCGTGGTGCTTCAAATCAGCTTCTTGCTAATCCTGTTCATCAACAGTTCGAAATCGAAGGGGAAAACCTTAACTCAGATGATCAAACCCCAACTAGTTGAATTTGATATAGTATTCACGTGTATAACCCAACGAAACCTTCAACTGATTCAGTTTTGAAACTCATTCGCTCAACTTGGAAAACGCCCTACCTTAAAATAACTCCTAGTACGTACGCCTTGTTTGAAAGGAAATTTAATTTTCCAGAAGTAGACCACACGGATGGTATAGGAACAAAAGGGATTTACCATTGGAATAAAAAAACCTTCAAAGATGCTGTTGTTGACTCACTTGCGATGAATTTAAATGACTTGATCCTTGTTAGAGCAACCGCGTATAAATTGCAGAACCACTTAGTTTTACCAAAAGATGAGCCTTGGATAATTGATGAAATTATAAAAGTCTTGGTTCAGGAATGCAAAAAAAGACAAATTGCTATTACAGGAGGTGAAACTTCAATTCATAACACAAAAGACAGTTTTGATATCGGAATTACAATTTCAGGGTTTGTTAAAAACAAGGTGGAAAACAAGGCAAGAAATAACGACGTTGTAGTAGGTCTTAAAAGCAATGGTCTTCATTCCAATGGGTTTACTCTTATACGCAAACTGTTTAAAAATGAATTTAAAACGGAATTTACCAAACCTACCAAAATTTACTACGATGATCTTATTAATTTATTAGACAAGCTTGAGATTCATGGTATGATGCATATCACAGGGGGCGCATTTTCGAAGCTGAAAGGAATTATTAGCAGAAACCAAGACATTGTAATTTTAAATCCTATTAATCCTCAAAAAATATTTTTTGAGATTAGTCAAAAGGGTATTACTGCTAGCCGAATGTATTCAACTTTCAATTGTGGAACAGGATTTATATTAACACTTAAAGAAAAGGATGCGTCGAGATTCTTAAAAAACATACCTTACTCCAAAAGAATCGGATTTGTGGTAAATGGAAGTGGAAAAGTCAAAATTAAATCAAGTTTTAGTAGTAAGGAAATTGTAATTTAACCTTTTAGATAAAAGTTAAGCTTAATATGCAGTAATTTTCCTTAGTTTAATTTTACAAAGTCAGAACCTTCAACCCAAAGAGGAGAACCGACCTCATCATTAATTGAGTTTACTTCTCCGACAAGCCACATGTTTACTGTTCTTCCATCGGGAACTTTAACCTGTCTTGGTCCACCAAGCACTTTAAGTTCAACTTCTGGACTAAATCCTACCTCCAATGAGGATTCTTCCCCGCTATCCGACGAAGCTGCCAATGTCATTTTATTGGACTGTGAATAAATAATGCGGTAGGTTTCCCCAAGTGCTATCTTGTCAAAAGAAACTCTTTTTGCTTCAAGACCGTTATAAAAAAGACGACCACCAAGTGCATTTACAAAAAAATCCTGTTCGAAATCCAAAATTGTCGTACTGCCATTAATGCCTCCTCTGTCTATTCCAATTGCTCTTTTGAATGCTTCAGCATATTCTTCTATTGGGTTAATTGTAAGTCCATCCTGCGTCTCGTGTGGCGTGTCAAAGTCATTTCGTAATCCCAACTTAGCTCTTATTCTTTGATATTCAGACGCAAAAGCTTCCAGTGAAAAGTCAGTATTTCTACTTGAATTAACAGCCTCAAAATGATGACCGAATTCGTGAGTGATGGTTCCTTCTGAACCCGAATGATTCGTAATTGTTAGCTGATTTAAACCACCTTCCCGATTGTACCAGGCACCTCCGGGGTCACCATTCCTATAACCCTTAAAATGTACTTCCTTGATTAATGGCAAACCTAAAGATCTCATTAATTGCTGCATTCTTGAAAGATGAATAAGCTGTGTGGAATCTATTAAGGGAAAGGCATCTTCTTCAACGGAAATTGTAAATGGTAATTCTCGCAGGCTAAGAATATCCTCAATATCTTTCTGGCGCTCGCCAGACGAGTCTTCATATGTTAGGTTTTCTAACTCTTTTTTCAAGATCACAGCAACAATATTAAAGTCTACAGGTAAGTTCATGTCAAACCTACTTTCCATATAGGTAACTGTATTGCCGTTCTGGGTAAACTTTCCAGATAGTTGCGGTATTCCCTCAACAAGGCATAAACCGTTTTCGACATGGCTCCGTGCCTTTACTTTTATTTCCTGAATTATAGTAGGTACTCCATTTAGTAAGATTTGACCATCACTACCCACGACTGAAGAATTAATCGATTCGTAAAAACTATTTGCAGCTAAATAATTAGCCACAGGATCAAGTTCATCCGGATTTGTCTCGTTTTCAGAAGATCTATTGCCAACATTTACAGGAAGGCATTCTATTGGTGGAATATCGCTAGCTTGCCTATATATAGTGTCTACTGCATTTTGAGTAGGTGTGTCTCCAAGCTCAATATAGTGGCCAGCAGCCAATCCACTCACAAATATGGAGGCAGCTCCGATAGCTGAGCCAACCTTTGTTCTAAAAGGAAATTCCTTCATAAGGCGGAATTATAGCAAGTTAGCCTAAAAACTTCAATGTGATGACTTCCCTTATTGAACGTCCCCCCCATTTGGGTGTACAATGGATGACTTTCACCCCATTTTTCAGAAAGTATTAATATGATGGCTGACAAAAAAATAATCATTAAAGGTGCACGCGAGCACAACCTCAAAAACATAGACTTGGAAATTCCCAAGGATAAACTTGTGGTTTTTACTGGTCTTTCTGGAAGCGGTAAGTCATCTCTTGCCTTTGACACCATTTATGCTGAAGGGCAGCGTAGATATGTTGAGTCTCTTTCTTCATATGCAAGACAGTTTTTGGGAATCATGAAAAAACCGAATGTTGACTTTATTGAAGGTTTGTCCCCTGCTATTTCAATTGATCAGAAAACCACTTCCCATAATCCTCGTTCAACTGTAGGTACAGTTACTGAAATTTATGATTATCTAAGACTTTTGTATGCTCGAATTGGTCGTCCTCATTGTCCAAAATGTGGTAGAGAAATTACAAAAACAACAAAAGAGAAAATAGTGGAGGAAATAATTACCAAATTTGCTGGTCTACAACCCACAAAAATAATGATTCTTGCCCCACTTGTAAGTGGAAGAAAAGGTGAATTTGTTGATCTTTTTAAAGATCTTAGAAAGCGCTCATTTCAACAAGTAAGACTCGATGGAAAACTCATAAATCTTATGTCTGATATTTCTCTTCTTAAAACCAACAAGCACTCAATCGAGGCAGTCGTAGACAAACTTATACTTGATAAGAACTATGAAAAACAGAGGATTCTTGATTCTGTTGAGCAGGCACTATCACTTGGAAACGGGGAACTTATTATAACTCAAGTTCTTGATAAAACTTTTTCCTTTCCGGAAAATCCAGAAAAGATGGAGGATACTTTTTATTCTGAGAAATTTGCTTGTCCATACGACGGAACACCAATGCCAAAAGTAGAACCTCGGCTTTTTTCGTTTAATTCTCCTTTTGGTGCTTGTCCAGAGTGTAATGGACTTGGACATATTTTGATGATTGATGAAACATTAGTATTAAATCCTCACCTTACGATCTCAGAGGGTGGAATACTGGCTTTTGCGAACCTTCACGAAAGAGAAACTTGGCTTACTAGAACGCTTAAGAAAGCCTTTGATGAAAACGATATCTCGATGACAAAATTAATTATGGAGCTAACTCCGGAAGAGAAAAAAATAGTTTTATATGGTACGGGAGACAAGGTATATAAGGTTGAAGGCCGAAACAGGTTTGGTGAGAAAACATCAATTTATGAAACATATCAGGGTGTTGTGGGATATCTTATGCAAAGATTTAATGAAACGGACTCAGAACTTATTAAAAAAGAAATTCAAAAATTCATGACTTCAAAGATTTGCGAAACATGTTTGGGTGCAAGACTTAGACCAGAAGCGCTAGCCGTAAGTTTAAATAAAAAGTCAATTGTCGAAATCTCTGATATGTCAATTGAAAATGCGTATTCATTTATGCAATCCCTTCCTGAATCATTAAGCTCAAAAGAGATGGAAATAGCAGTAATAATTCTCAAGGAAATTAATAGTAGGCTTAAATTTTTGTCTGATGTAGGGCTTTCATATCTAACTCTTGGAAGAAGCGCTGAAAGTCTTGCTGGGGGGGAAGCACAAAGAATACGACTTGCTTCGCAAATTGGAAGCGGACTGTCAGGAGTTTTGTATGTTCTTGATGAACCCTCAATTGGTCTTCACCCAAGAGACAACACCAAGCTCATTACAACATTAAAACATCTAAGAGACATTGGAAATAGCGTCATTGTTGTTGAGCACGATAGAGAAATGATGCAGGAGTCAGATTATATATTTGATTTTGGACCTGGGGCAGGAGAACATGGTGGGAGAATAATGGCGCACGGAACACCAAAGGAAATTGAGAAGGATCCAAAGTCAATAACAGGAAAGTATCTATCTGGCAAAGCTGTAATAAAAATAAAGAAAGGTGTTGAGTCTGAAAATAATAGGAAAATAACTCTAAGTGGGGTTACAGAGCATAATCTAAAAAATGTAACAGTCGAATTTCCTTTAGGCAAATTCATTTGCATTACTGGCGTCTCAGGAAGCGGAAAGTCTACGTTGATTAACGACGTTTTTTATCATGCAATTGCAATCAAAAGAAATCCCTTTCACAAAGAAAAACCTGGACAGTTTTTGGAATTGACTGGTTATGAGGATGTAAAACGAATATTTATGATTGACCAATCTCCAATAGGAAGAACACCTCGTTCAAATCCCGCAACATACACTGGCGCTTTTACATACATCCGAGAGCTTTTTGCAAATTCTCGTGACGCACGTATGCGCGGATACACACCGGGTAGATTTTCATTCAACGTTAAGGGTGGAAGATGTGAAACGTGTGAAGGAGAGGGTCAAATAAAAATTGAGATGCAATTTCTTCCTGATGTTTACGTAAAATGTGAAACGTGCAATGGTACACGTTATATGCAAGACACCTTGGAAATTCAGTTTGATGGGAAGAATATTTCCGAAGTGCTTAATATGAGTGTTGAAGAAGCTATTCCTTTCTTCTCATTTCATGAAGGTTTATCTTCAAGACTTTTAACTCTTAAAGAGGTTGGTCTTTCATACATAAAACTTGGGCAACCTGCTACCACTCTATCTGGTGGAGAAGCCCAGAGAATAAAACTTGCAACAGAATTATCCAAAAAGGGTGGAGGGGGATCTTTATACCTTCTTGATGAGCCAACAACAGGACTTCATTTTGCAGATCTTGAAAAATTGATTTTGGTTTTAAGGAGGCTTGTAGAAAAAGGCAATACAGTTGTGGTAATAGAACATAATCTTGATTTAATTAAGAACGCCGACTATATAATAGACTTAGGTCCTGAAGGAGGCGATCTCGGTGGAAAGATTGTCGGCGTAGGAACTCCTAAAGAAATTACAAAAATTCCCAACTCCTACACTGGAAAATATCTTAAAAAGGAACTTAAGTAATTTATGAGCCTTGGTTTAGATTTCGTAGCAAACTTGCAAAATCTTGTGTCCCATCAACCCTTTCAGCTCCGATAGGACTTGCCGAGCTAATCACTAAACCGAGCTGTTGCGAATCTCTTGATAAATATTCCACCATATACGTATCGCCTATATAGATCGGTTGCTGACCCCTATAATGCATTATTAACGTACCATAATCCTTATCTAAATCTGGAAGTTTACGTATACCCGACTCGGACTCAGGATCTACCTGGAAAATAATGTCTTCCCTTTTATGTCCTATTAATAGATTCGGCAGAAGATCGAGCTTTGTCCTGCTTTTTCGACGCAACGCTCCAAGAACAATATCTGTTCCTATAAGATATGCTGAATCATTAGATACAGCAAGGCGCATCGAAAAAGGCCTATCTACCTCTACCAATCTTCTCAACTCTGGTGATCCTGCCATTTTGCGATTATACTATACGAGTTTGTATTTTGATAATATTAAATGATGTCTTGGCGAATTTTTATTATTACTTGCTCCTGCATACTTCTTACTATTCTTTCTTCATTTTTTACAGTCAAAAAAGCTTTTGCTGATGAAAATTTTGATATATCTGTCAATTCAAATTATTCCATAAAGGAAGATGAAGTCACCACCTTAACGCAAAATATTCAGATAAAAAATAAGTCCGAGTCTATTTATACTCCTTCTTATTCTGTTTCTGTTGGCTTTAAGAACATTGAAAAAGTTGAGGCCTTCGGGCCTGATGGCACGATTCCTCTCTCCCAAAAAGATGTTGATGATAATACCAAGGAAATAAAGCTCACTTTCCCAAAAAGATACGCCGGTCTTGGCACAGTTAATTCATTTACACTACGTTTTGACACAAAAGACGTAGCCAAAAAACAAGGAAATGTTTGGGAAGTTTCTGTCCCGGGGATAGCAAATGTGGATGATTTTGCTTTATATAATGTTGCAGTTAGCGTCCCCTCAGAATTTGGAAATGCCAAAATTGTAAAACCCCAGAAAAGTACTGGAAATTTAAGAACAATAACTTTTAACAAAAACGAGATAGGAAAAGCTGGGGTTTTTATTATTTTTGGTGACAAGCAATATTATAAATTTACATTGAAATACAATATTTCAAACCCTAATTTATTCCCTGTTAGAACAGAGGTAGCTTTTCCTCCCCAGACTAACTATCAAAACGTTATTCTACAGAGTTTATCTGACATTCCCGAAAATGTAGTTAGGGATGAGGATGGAAATTGGCTCGCTGAATATAGACTTTTGCCCCAGCAAAAGAAAACCATAATAGCAAGTGGTTTTGTGGAAGTTCTTTCAGAACCTAAGAAAAGTCCTATTAACGAAAAGCAGTTTAGTCGAAACTTAAATCCACAAAAATACTGGGAAACCAAAAGCTCAAGTGTTCAAAATGCCTCAAGGGAATTATCGTCTCCGCAGTCTATTTATGATTACGTTGTAAAAACTCTTGATTATAATTTCGAAAAGGTCACAAACAACAATAAAAGGCTTGGTGGAGTAGGTGCCCTGCAAGATTCAAAAAATGCAGTCTGCCTTGAGTTTTCCGATCTTTTTATATCCCTTTCAAGAAGTCGCGGAATTCCTTCGCGCCTACATGAAGGGTTTGCCTATACAGAAAATGACAAACTACGACCCTTGTCTCTTGTAGACGACGTCTTGCATGCATGGCCAGAATATTATGACAGCTCCAAACAACAGTGGGTTATGGTTGATCCAACTTGGGGAAAAACCACAAAGGGAATGGATTACTTTAATACCTTGGATTTTGAACATATTACATTTGTTGTAAAAGGTGGGGATAGCGAATATCCGATTCCTGCAGGAGGTTATAAGTTTGACAGAAAATCAAAAGATGTTGAAATAGAATTTGCGGACTCAAGAGATTTTGTTTTAAATCAAAATTTTGAAATAACAAATACGCTACCTCGTTTTTCATTTCCTGGATTTCCTATTGAGGGGGAATTTATTATAAAAAACACTGGTAATACGCCAATTTCAGAGGCTAACGCAGTTGTTTTTACAAACTTTGGGGAGAAAACCAACTACTACATCGATTACATCCCACCATTTGGTACTAAAAATATAAAAGTGAAGTACGACAAAATCCCCTTTTTGACAAACAAAGACTATACCATTACAATGCAATTGAACAAAACTGTCCATAAAACTTCAGTTCATGTATCATTTATCCCAGATGCAAAGCTATTGCTTGTTGTTGGAGGAATTATAGGTGGAAGTATCATTATTGCAACAATTACCTTCAGAACCGGGAGTTTACTTATTCAAAGACGCAAAAGGAAAGATTCTTTACGTAGGTAAAGCAAAGGATCTTAAAAAAAGAGTTGGTTCTTACTTTTCAAATCGCGCACTTGATGCGAAAACTCTCAGACTTATAAAAGAAGCCACTTCGGTGGATCATATTCGAGTTGCTTCAGAAATTGAGGCATTCCTATTAGAATCCTCACTTATTAAAAAAAATCAGCCATTTTTTAACATTAAACTAACGGATGATAAAACGTATCCAATGATTCAGATAACTAAAGATGAAAATCCAGCAATTCTTATTTCAAGAAAGAAAAACATAAAAAATGCCGACTACTTTGGTCCCTATACGGATGCAGCAGCTTTAAAGCAAGTTTTAAAATTAATAAGACGCATTTTTCCATTTCAGTCTGTTAAAAACCACCCTAAAAGAAAATGTCTTTATCATCATCTAGGTCTTTGCCCATGCGTTCTTGCTGTTCCTGAAAATCTAGAAGAGTATAAAAAGAACATCGCCAATATAGAAAGTTTTTTAAAAGGCAAGAAAAATATTATTCTTAAAAACTTACTAATTGAACAAAAGGACTTTGTTAAAAAAGAAGAGTTTGAGAAAGCACAGGAAATTCAAGAAAAAATTGAGCGAATCAACATTATTACAAGCCCAACGTATGACCCTTTTCACTACATTGACAAACCTGATTTTTACTTTGAAAGAATAGAAAAAGAAGTTATCTCACTTAAGGAAATTCTCATCAAATATTACCCAACCATTATCAATTTAGAGCGCATTGAATGTTTTGACATTTCAAACATTCAGGGAAAACTTGCCACAGGATCTATGGTTGTTTTTCTTAATGGCGAAAAGCAATCATCCCAATATAGAAAATTTAAAATTCGCACCAAGGACACACCCGACGACTTTCATATGATGCAAGAAATGCTAACCAGAAGACTTGGAAGAGAAGAGTGGCCAAACCCTTCTTTGTGGGTCATCGATGGAGGAAAAGGGCAAGTAGGAGCAGCTCTAAAGGCACTTGCTAGCAAGAATAAATTTATTCCTGTTATTGGACTTGCAAAGCGAGAAGAAACAATAGTAATACCGATTAAAAAAATTGGTGGAGGCATGGAGTTTGAGGAAGTTAAACTTTCAAATTCCACACCAGGAGTAAACCTACTAAGAAGAATACGAGATGAAGCACATCGTTTTGCCATAACATATCATATATTACTTCGTAAGAAAAAGTTGCTACAATAACTAATAATTTCATGAAACTTACATTAAATAATAGTTCCTTACGTTTGAACTATCTTCGTTATAATTCTTCAATTACACGAGTTGTAATCAGAAATTCTGCTAGAATACTGCTAACTTTCAGCATATCTAACATCATAATGATTAATACTCCAAAATCGCTTCTTGTTTCTGTAGCTTTTGTTTTAGCACTTATTGAGATTATTGCCATCTGGGTTTTTTCATATAGTGGGACCAAGGAGCTTCAAAGAAAAATTAAAAACAGAAACCTACTGTTGCCTTTAGCACTGATTGTACCTATTGCTGCAATAATTACAGAAGCTATTATATTTCGCATGATATTTGGTATGTTTGACTTAAATGCATATTTTTTATTATTTTTTGTGGGAATCTTTAGTGTCCTTTGGCAAATTAACAATAGTAAGTAGATATCATATTGAGGTTTAGTTTTGTGTTAATCTATAAACATGAAAGGAATTATCAGAAATATTGCTCTTAATGCAGTTGCGCTTTATTCAACTTCTCTTATTTTTGAAGGACTAAAACTTACAGATGGCATCTCGACTCTTGTTATGGGGGGTTTGTTGCTTGCAGTGGGCTTCAAAATTCTTAAGCCTGTTTTAAGCATAATAGCCCTTCCATTCCAATTGCTCACTTTAGGTCTTTTTTCATCATGCATTATTGCTTTTATTCTTTTCTTAATTACACTTATTTATCCACAAATTATTGTACGGCCTTTCTTCTTTAAAGGATTTGAATTTGGAGGAATAGAGATTCATTCTTTTCAGGTCAGTCTCCTTTTGTCATATTTCATCATTTCTGTTACAATATACCTCATTACGAAGCTCGTAGACTGGCTTTTTGATTAAATACAATGAATATATTTTCCATTTTTCAAATCATACTTTCTGTTTTACTGGTTATAGCAATTGTGCTCCAACAGCGGGGGAGCGAAGCAGGAATTGCGTTCGGTGGAGGAACAGAAAGCTTTCGAAGTAAAAGAGGCCTAGAAAAGTTTTTGTTTTATGCAACAATTGTACTTGCAATTCTTTTTGCCGCTAACTCCATTCTTACGCTTATCTTTCAATAACTACATCGTATGGCCCGATTAAGACAACGCTATTACTTATGGCTAATTAAAGCTTATGCCAAGAGAATGAAGCGTACAATTTTGAGCTCCCTAGTTGTGGGTGTTCTTATCTCATTTGCACTTCTGGGTTTACTTAATTTCTATTTTCGACCCCTTATCCAAAAAACTACGGAAAATATTGGTTACGCAGGAATATTCACAGTCCAAACGATTCCAGATGAAGTTCTCCAAGACGTAAGCTATGGACTAACTCGTGTAAATGAAAAGGGTGAGATTACTCAAGGAGCTGCTGAAAGCTGGAAAATTGAGAATGGAAAAGTTTACACCTTTAAGCTTAAAAAAGGCATAAAACTTCACGGAGGATACGAATTAACCACAAAGGATTTGTCATATAAATTTGAAAACGTAACTTCCAAAAACCTTGATGATTATACTGTCCAATACACACTTAAAGATCCTTATTCCCCATTTTTAACCGCAGTTTCAAAACCAATTTTAACTAAAAAGTTAGACGGAATAGGTGAGTATAGGGTTCGTGATATCGAGTTGAATGGTGGATTTGTAAGAACCATTTTGCTAGAAAAAGTCAATAAGAACACAAAAAGGAAGATTTTTTTCTACCCAACCCAAAAAGCTTTAAAACTTGCTTTTGTTTTAGGTGAGGTAGATAGGATTGAGAATGTAACTGGACTTACGATGAATAAAATTAATCTAAAAGATTGGGAAAACACAAAAATTGAGGACGGAGTTGACCACGCAATCCTTGTATCTATTTTTTATAACAATGCTGATCCCATACTTGGCGACAAGAAAGTAAGACAAGCCCTAAACTATGCTCTTCCTTCTAAGTTTGAATACGGTGAGCGCGCATATTCCCCAATTCCGCCAACATCTATTTACTTTGATACACCTCCAAATTATGGTATTTCAGATATTGAAATTGCCAAAACCATCCTTTCTACAGTTAGTGAACCTATCAAGAAACCATTAATAATCTCCACAACGGATGAATACGAACTTGTTGCAAGAGATGTGCAGAAGTCCTGGGAAAAGCTTGGAATCAAATCAGAGATCAAAATAGTTAGCTCTATTCCAACAGATTTTCAAGCATTGCTGTATAGGTTTAAATTGCCAAAGGATCCTGACCAATATGTATTGTGGCATTCAGACCAAATTAGCAACATTACTCATTACAAAAATCTGAGAATTGATAAATTGCTTGAGGATGGGAGATCTATTACAGATATAGATGAAAGGCGAAAAATTTATTCTGATTTTCAAAAATACCTTACGGATGATGTTCCAGCATCATTTTTATATTTCCCTAAGGCTTACACTGTAAGCAAGGAGTAAGATCTCTTTTGTATAAATAAAAATTCCCATCGTGAATTAGAAGCCTAAAGTTCATTCCATAAAATTGAGATTGTACATCTGGAGTTTCGTTGTAAAAAACAACATATTCTGCTTTATCCATTCCCCGAGGTACAACAAAAATATAATCCCTGTGGGATAGATGTGCTGCAATGTTATTCGACGCAGAAACAGTAGCATTGGATGGTATTAGAGATAGATATTCGTGAATTTTCTTATTATCTTCAAGGAATGGACCAATATCTCCATTTTCCATACCTGGAAGCGGTGAGTAAAAATACACAGAAATTACAGTAAACAAGATAATATAACAAAGAAAAAAGAACTCAGAGAACCTAAATTTCTTATCTAAAAATTTAATTCCATAAATTGCAGATATATACAAAAAAGGAATAATAATTGCTCCATAATGGTGATCGTAAGAACGAAGACCACTATTTGACGACAACGTGTTAATAAGCACATCAGGTGTTGCCAACAAAAGAAGAGGGGAGAATATACTAAGTCCCCCAAGTGGCATTAGGAGAAATAAAATATACTTAAGACTTTCAAAAGAGAAAAATATGTAAAGCGGAATATATGGTTTAGTAATCGAGTTCTTAATAATTTCCCCAGTAGAATCTCCCAGGTATGAGAGATAGGAAAGAGCAAAGTGCGTTGTTCCTCGAGCATTTGGAATAAGGTATGACATCAAAAGGTAAAATACTGCAAGTGAAATCATAAAAAGCACGCTTCCGGCAAAATATTTCTTCTTGAAAATTAGGAGTACCCCAAAAAGTGCAGAAGTAAGATATACATTTTCCTTTGTTAGTAAAGCTAATATTAAAAACGCAATAAAACTTTTTTTCTCACTTACTAGTAAATAGTAAAAAGCACCAAGTAAAAAAGTGGTGGCAAGAGAAATTGCGTGAAAATCAAAAATGACCTGCTCTTGAACCCAAAAATTAAGCAAATAAGAAATAGCCAAAACCAAGGATAATTTTTCTTTTTTAAGGAGAGTAACGGCAATTTCATATACATAAAATGCCCCAAATCCAACAATTACAGTTTGGAGAATCAACAAAGTTCTAGGATCTGCCCACAGATAATAAAGAGGAGTGATCAATACCAATATAAAATCCGCATGCACACCAAGGCGCGAAATAATCTCTGTGCCGTCCGGATTGGTAAGTTGAAAAATATGCCCACGGGACGTATTCCAGACAGTTTGAGACATATTTCCCAAATCAAACCTTCCAGATCTAAATGTTTCATGCCTTAAAAAAGTAAAGAATGTAAAGTAGGCAATGAAACAAAAAATCGATGCAAAAAGAATAACTATAACTGGCTTGATTCTAATAAATCGGTTTGTTTCCTTTGCTCTCTTAAGCCAAAGACTCATAAGAAGCTGTAGTATTTCACCAATGATCATCCCGAGTCGTGAAAATAGTGCAATAATTGTAGCTAGGGGAACTCCAACAAAAAATGAAAGTCCACTAACAATGGCAACTTCCCGAACACCAAGCCCCATGGGTACAATAAACGCTAAATATCCAATCAACCATGATAAAACAAAATAAGAAATTACTATTAAGTAGTCATTTGGATGAATAAATCCAAATGAGAGGGCTATAAAAAGAGAAGCAATTCCGAAAAATAGCCACCCCAAAAGAAGTGTAAGGAAAACATAAAAATATGACTTTAACAATTTAAAAAACTTTGAAAATAAAAAGACAGAAAATAATACTAGGAAAATAATCGCGAAAACAAAGAATGGAAGTTGTGGGATTTTTAAAAATTGAATTGTTTTATCAGAGAAATAGAATAAAGAAGGCAAACTAACAACAGCGGCCGACAGGACAAATAGAAATGCTTCCGCACCAATTCCCTTAAAAATTTGTCCTTTTGAAAGATGTGGTGCTAGATTTTTAACACGTGCTGCAAATCCGAAAATACTTCCAGGAACATACCTCTTGGTTTCTGCAAATGAATAATCAAAAAGGGTATCCCTTGAGATACTGCTATGACCACTTCTTTTTAGAATTTCAATCCAAACAATACCCTTTATTAAAAAAAATAAAGCAAAAAACAACACCCCGATTGCAAAAAGAGAAAAATTCATTCTCTCCAATGATAAAAAAAGGCTTTCTCGTGAATCGAAAAAAATCTTACTAATAAATATTACTGATAGAAGAGTGAGTGGAATACCAAAAAAAGTCGTAAGCAGTTTTTTTGATTTTTCCATTTTTCTATGACTGATATTTTATGGGAAATTCTGAATGCTTGTCTTGATTCATATTGACAATTAGATCGGCAATTAACCCAGTAAAAATAGTTTGTATCCCTGCAATCACAAAAAGTGCTCCAAAAATAAGAATTGGTCTTCCACCTATTGAATTTCCCAATAATTTATCGATAACAAGATAAATAAGAATTACAAATCCAATAATAAGTGGGATAATTCCAATTTTAGTGAAAAAATGAAGAGGCCTATTGTTGTATTTTGTTAAAAAATACATTGTAACAAGGTCGGGTATGTCAGTTAAAATTTTGGTTGGTTTGTATTTTGAGTATCCATATTTCCTCGTATGATGAATTATTGGGGTTTCTGTCACCTTAAATCCATTCTGATGTGCGAGAACTGGAATGAAACGATGCATCCCGCCATAGATTGTAAGATTTTCGATAACTTCCTTTTTGTAAAGTTTTAAACCACAATTTAAATCGTGCAACTTTAATCCAAACAATTTTGGAATAACCAAATTGTTAAATATCTTTGAGGAAATTATTTTAAACAAAGAATCACGTCTGTCTTTTCTCCAACCTGAAACCAAATCAAATCCTCCATCTTTCATTACACCAAACATTTTCTCAACATTTTGGGGATCATCTTGAAGATCAGCATCCATGGTCAATACATACTTACCTTGAGCTTTTTGAAATCCCAAGGTTAAAGCGGGGGATTTACCCATGTTTTTTCTAAATGAATATATGCGAATATTGCTTTTTTCCTTTGCAAAGTGCTTTAGAACATCCAAGGTAGTATCGGTGGAACCATCATCAATAAAAATTATTTCAAATGAGCTTCTAATTTTTTTGAAGCTATTCTCAATGGAACCTATAAGCTCCTTGAGGCTTTCTTCTTCATTGTAAGCGGGAATAACTACTGAAAATTCTGGTTTCATATTTACTAATCTCTATTATAAGAAAACTTCACGAACAAATCCTACCTAAAACTGTGAGCGACCAGGGACTCGCTGACGAATGTCCGAGTTCCAACATTAATATTGTG
>CAYRKM010000002.1:63606-149327 GCA_964425075.1 uncultured Gammaproteobacteria bacterium
CTCGCTGACGAATGTCCGAGTTCCAACATTAATATTGTGAGCGACCAGGGACTCGCTGACGAATGTCCGAGTTCCAACATTAATATTGTGAGCGACCAGGGACTCGAACCCTGAACCGATTCCTTAAGAGGGAATTGCTCTACCATTGAGCTAGCCGCCCGCATTCTTTTGGCTTGCTCAATGTCGAGAGTCATCGTCTCATTGAGCTAGCCGCCCGCATTCTTTCCTCAAAACCAGGTTTTCTCAAATTCAAATTTTGACCAAACCCAGTTCCGTTTCATTGCACTTGCGCAGTGAAACCAAGCGCGCCTGAAGGGACTCGAACCCCCAACCTCATCGTCCGAAGCGATGCGCTCTATCCATTGAGCCACAGGCGCAGAGTTGCCCCATACATAAATTCGTGCAACATCCTCAATTTTATCAAATTACAGGCCTAACCTCAAATTTATCTTTTCCCCTTGACCTCGTGTTGTTTTTTTGCATATAGTATAAGGAAGAGCGCTTAATCATTAATGAGTAAAACAGCCATTATTATTCTCGTTGTTGGAATCCTTATTTTAGGTGGTATTGGAGCAACTATTTTTGTTTTGAATCAACCACAAGACACTCGTTCTAGAGCTTCAAATCCAACTCCCGCCCCAGTAATACCTACAACAACTACTGCACCATCAATTTCTCCATCACCAAGTACCCTTGTCACTCCAACTGGCGGAATTGGCGGAGGATCAGCGCAACAATCAACTTGCGCCACTCCTACTTCAGCTCAAAATGTTTTAGTAGAATACCCGGGATGTGAAGGGGATAATTGTCTATTTACTCAAGCAAGCTGTACTTGGGACCCAAATAATGATGCTACAACATACAATCTTACTGTTACTGAAGTTGAAACAGGAAGTGTCGTTAGAAATGAGTCAATTCCTAATTCTACTACCAAAGTTTTGTTTCCAGTTACCCAGGGGAGAACTTATAAATGTGATATAAGCGTTGCAAATTCCTGTGGTAACGTCAGCGCTGTATCATCTGACCAATTACTTTGTGAAGCCGACGCGATTATTCCTACAGCAACACCTACTGTTGCTACCACTCCAGCCCCTACAGCGTCCGCAACAGCAACTATTGCACCAACTACTGCTCCGACTGTAGTACCAACAATAACACCAACCCCACCAATAGTTGGAGGACTTACTCCAACACTTAGTGTCTTTGGTGTTGTTTTGATTTTAATTATTGGTGGGATAGTATTCTTAGCGCTTTAACTAAATTAGTTTTTTATGGACCCGCAAACACAACAACCAACTTTTCAGCAAACTAATGGGTCTTTTGTGGACCCGACACAAAGAGGCACAAGTTTCTTTAAGAATAAATTATTAATTTTAGTAATAATCTTAATTGTCGCCTTGGGTGCCATTGGTGGACTTTGGTTCATTCTAAGGGGGCAGTCACAAAACACTGCTAAGACACCGTCGGAGGAACAAAATGTGGTACTTGCAACAATTGGAACGACTAAAATCACAAAGGATTATGTTAGAAACATTGCCCTTGAATCATACGTTCCTACCGCAATTACAAATGATGTAATAAAACAGCAATTAGATATTGCTATTGAGAGAGTTCTTCTTGAGAAAGAGGCTTTAAAGAAAAACATAGTTTTGCCAAAAAATGTAAGTAAGTCTGAATACTATAGCTTGCTAAAAAATAAGGTAACTGAGGGGCAAATTCTTTCTGTTGAGGAGCAGGATATTAGTTGGTGGATTCCCCCAACACCTGACTACGAACAACGCCCTGAATTTGCAGAACAAAGGAGCGTGCAGCAAGAAATGGCAAATGAAATTGAAAGAAGACTTGCGAATGACGATGATCCACTTACAGTGGCTAAAGATATGATCGTTAAGTATCCTGTTTTTGCAAATATTTTGGGTTATAACGGACAGATTGTAAAACAAATTGATCAGTCCACAACTTCAGCTTCAAGAACTGTACAATATGATGCAATTGATGCAGAAAAGCCCTTTTTTAACCTTTTATACTCAATGGGCTCTAATGAAATAAGAAGTGGTATCTGGGAAAATGGTTCAGGTGGAGCAGTAATAAAGACAGGCACTGTTACAAGTGGCGCAAAAATTGATTATGCCAAGTGGCTTGCTGACCAAATAAAACTTCAAGTCAAATACAACACCGAGGAGATTTCAAAATTATGAAAAAACTACTTTTCCTATCGTCAAGTTTTTTGTTCCTATTTCTGCTAATTGCGTTCCCGCCAAAAACCGACGCACAAAATTTGGCTAACTGCTTAAAGATGAATGTTAATATTCAGGCAACTAATTGGCCAGGAGGAACAGTGAATGTGAGTTGTGCTGGGGACAATGGACCAAGTGGTTGTGTGGGAAGCTCAAATAGTGGGACACCAGGACAAACAGTACCGCTGGATAAATGTAGCTGTCCACCTTATGCTGATGGTTGTCTTCAGGCTTCATTTCCTGCTCAATGCACAGAAGTGATTAGTGGACCACGATGTGGAACGAATGGAAATGTAATTGATCCAACAATTACCGTAAATTGTCCAGAACAAAAGAAAGAGGAACCCAAATGCACAGTTGGTGAAGTTTGTGGAGCTAACGAATGTAGTACTATAAATTGTAATAAAGCATACCAAAGAAAACGAGATAAGGACTGTAATTGTGTTATAGATCAAAGTACTCAAGTTGATGATAATTCATGCACTCAAGCAGTTACTTGCCCAACACCACCAACAACAACACCGACAGTTACAACAACAACTACGCCTCCTGTTACTACAACAACTCCACCAGTGACTACTACAACGCCCCCTGTGAGCCCAACGCCACCATTTAATGAAACCATGTGTAAGTGCGAAAATATAGAATTTACTCCGATTACATTGGGGCAAAAAACAACAATAACAGCCTTTGGGAAAGTAGAGGGGACTGATACTCAATTTGCTAAAATTCCGAGCTTTAATTTTATATTTTATGCAGGAACTGACACGAGCGCGACTGCAATACAGCGTCAAACAGTTGCCGCAACGCAAATTGAAAATACTGTTACAAAAGCTCGCTATAAAGCTGTGTGGGAACTCTTAATTCCTTCCAATCTAGATGCTTCCAAAATTTATCGTATTCAAGCAAAGCCAACTTGTGTCAAGAAAACTGCTGCAATTGCTCCACCAATTAACCCCACCTCAGCAGTTTTGGCTGCAAAGGATGAAAACACAGGATTTTTTGCTCAACTTGCAAGATTCTTTGCAAATCTTTTTGGAGGCTCAAAAGATAGCACTTCTGAAGAAGCAACAGTTCAGGATACAGCATCAATACAATCCCAACAATCAAATCTTCAGATAGGTACATTCCAACCCTTAATTGCAACAAAACAGTCGGACGCGAACAACTGTTCCTTCATTAGGCTAGAATTCGCAAAATAAAACTTCTTGTATTTGTTTAGTCTGTTAGTCGGTTGGGAAAACTAACCATAAATTTATGTCATTTTTTAAAAAATATTCAGGTGTTTTGGCTCTTCTAGCAGCAACTCTTTGCTGGGGACCTGCTCCTGTTGTTACAAAATTAGCGCTTGAGGAAATTCCGCAAATGCAGTTTGCTTTTATAACACGAGGAATTGCTTTTGTTTTACTGTTTCTTATCTTTTTTAGGAAGGGCTATTTTAAAATTTCCAAAAAACATCTCCCTCTTCTTATAACAGCCGGCTTGTCCGGATCTTTCTTGAATTTCTCGCTTTTCCTTGGTGGAATAAAATTAACAAATGCAATGGATGCACAAGCAATTTTTACTGTAAGTCCTGTTATAACAGCGATATTTGCACACTATTTCTTAAGGGAAAGGATAAAGTCAGTGCAGATAATAGGCGTAATTATTGGTTTTTTGGGAGCAGTGCTAATTGCAACAAAGGATTATTGGGAAACGGGAAGTTTGGTAGTTGGGAATATGTTCGGAAATTTTCTTATTTTTTTGGCTGCTGTTTCGTGGGTCGGGTATATACTGGTTAGCAAAAAGCTTTCAAAAACCTATTCTCCAATTACTATTACAATTTATTCCTTTATGATAGGCTTTATAACCTTTATTCCTTTTGCTTTCTATGAGGCTATGGGAAATACATCCTGGATCAACTCACTTAGCAACTCAGCCCTAATTGGGCTTGTTTATCAAGGAATATTTTCGTCCGTTCTTGCATTTCTTTTTTACCAAATTGGCCTAAAACTAACAAGTGCTTTTGCAGCGGGGGTAATTTTATACCTCAATCCTGTCTTAACTTCTGTTTTTTCAATCCCAATTTTAGGAGAAAGATTATCTCTTACATTCCTTATTGGGGCTGCACTTATAATAGCTGGCAGCTTTACTGCAACTCAATATGAAACAGTTCGAAAGAGAGTATCCTTCGGTTTTTTCAAACCAAAAGCATGATGTTTTTTTGACTTTTAATTCGGTTCTTGAAGTGCCCAATTGTGCGATACGGAAGGTTCTGAACACAAATTTCTGTTAAAACAACAAGGCCTTCGCATGCCTTTGCTCAGTTTTGAAATCATGATATCTACATGCTTTTTTCGGGTTTCCTCACTTTTTACTGCCCTTACCCAACGTACCCAATCCCAACGCGCAAGCGGTGTAATGTCATTCCACAATTTATGAATTTCTTTATCTGCAACAAGAGCTTTTTTCATATCAGGTGGCACTACTGGATTAATCCATTCTTTTGTCGGTTCTAGTGAAACTTGTACTGTGTCTCCGACTTTAACACCTGCTTCATTAAGTAATTTTTTATCAGGAGAAAACCAATGGCTCGGTTTTAGCCCCGGTCCATATTTCCCATCTGGTTCAAGCAAAGTCTTAAAGGGAATGTTATTAAAAGTGCCTTTCACCATTAACATACCGCGAGTGGGAAGTTGTGAAGAAGATTCTTCAGGTAATCTGAGAATAATCCAATTATTTATCTTATAAAGTTTTGTTTCAAATTTAATTACAGTCATTTTTATTGATAGCACTTATTCATTCTCTATAGCTTGTTTAAGTTTTTCTAAAACTTTTTGTGTAAATGGCTGACTGACGTCTCCTGTTTCGACATATTCAAGTCGGGTAATATTTTGGTCCGTTGGTGTAAAAGTGTACCTTACATGATAATTTCCATCTTCAGTTTTCCATTCAACATATTCGTTTTCCTTATAATCAGATAATATTATATTAAAAGAAGTATCGTCATTTTTGTGTTCTGTATAAACCGTTCCAATCTTCACGGGCCACTCATTTGTTGTTTCGTTAATAATACCTGGTACCCACAATTTGGCTTTTGGGGGTGTAATACAAAATGCAAAAACTTCTGTAAGCGGTTTGTTTATTAAAATTGTAAGCTTATTCTGTACCACAAAAAGATTATATCAGAGGTTTGAGTTTGTTTTGGGGTGGCTGACCGGATTCGAACCGGCGACGTCCAGCTCCACAAGCTGGCGCTCTACCACTGAGCTACAACCACCATTTAGTTCTAAATTAAAATTTAACTCTAACTTAGAAAATTCCTAATTACTAATTGCTAAAAAATGACCGTGCGCCCTCGAAGGGACTCGAACCCCCAACCTAATCGTTAGAACCGATGTGCTCTATCCATTGAGCTACGAGGGCGTATCTTCAGGAAGCACAACCTATATTTTACTAAAGTTTTGAGGTAAAGTAAAACAAACAGAAGAATTTTCGGAGGTTAAAATTTGCCTACCTAGGTCATTTTGCCTTTTTCAATGCTGTGCTGACCAAATTGATTACGCATTCCAGTTAAAACTTTTCCTGTAAAACTTGGTGTTTTTTGTGAAGCTTTTCGAAATTTATAACTTCCCTCAATGATTTTTGCAGGAACTTTAAATTCTCTTGCTGTCTTTGCTGTCCACTCACCTTCACCCGTTGAGCCAACTGAACCCGAAACGTCCTTCAGGTCCTGACCATATACCTTAAAAGCATCTTGAAGCCAGCCAACAAGTCGAGAGGTAACAACGCTACCATGCTGATAAATTTCAGTCACGTCAATTAAATTAAGCCTGAAGGGGGATTTTTTCATGATTTCAAAGCCTTCAGCAATTGATTGCATCATTCCATATTCAATTCCGTTATGTACCATTTTTACAAAGTGACCCGCTCCATATCCTTCAAAATGCATAACGCCTTTTGGAATTGAAACAGCTTCAAAAAGAGGTTTTAGATATTCAAAAGTAGCTTTCTCACCACCTACCATGCTGCATGCACCATTTCTAGCGCCTCCTGGTCCACCTGAAATACCTGCGTCCAGAAACTTTATGCCAAACTTTTTAAGCTTTCTAGCCCTAACTGCAGCTTCCTTATAGAAAGAATTACCCGCATCAATTATGATGTCTCCCTTTTGAAGATAAGTCGTAAGTCCTTTTTTTCCGAAAATAACCTCATCATTTGCTTTTCCGGCAGTTAACATAACCCAAACTACACGAGGAGCGGATAACTTATTTACTAATTCTTCCAACGAATATGCACCTTCCACGCCTTTCTTTTCAAAATTTTTAGTAACTTCTGAGGTTCTGTTGTATCCGACTACTTGCCACTTATGATCAATGAGGTTTAATGCAATGCCGCCACCCATGCGGCCCAGACCCACAACACCAATTCGTTTTTTCATGTTTTAGATTGTAATATATTTTCCTCAATTATCATAGCGTCTTGTAATACTTTTTTAGAATTTGGCTTGTATTCCAAAAGTGGTTGAGCATTTTTCTCCCAAGAGTCAATTATCGGATCTATAAAATTCCACATTGCCTGAACTTCGTCCGTTGATACAAAGAGTAATTGGTTACCCAAAATACAATCTAAAAGTAATTTTTCATATTCTTCTACATACTGAGCGCGTTTTTTCCTTTCATCCCTATAAAGAAATGATAGGCGCTGAAGCTCCATCGAATATTCAAGCCCAGGTTTTTTTGACCAAAATTCAATTGCTATTCCTTCCCGAGGGTCAAGGGAGAATATAACTTTATTTTTAAAATGCATACCTGAAGGACAAAGGCATGGTTTATTATGCTTAAAAGTGACTACAATCTCCTTGTTGTCGACAATCTTTTTCCCTGCCTCAATTATTATCGGAACATTTTTCCATTGAGATGATTTAAGCATTGCCACCAATTTAAAATATGTTTCTGTTTTTGAATTTTTACTAACTCCTTCCTCATTTTTATAACCCACAAACTGCGCCCGAAACGTCTTCTCGGTAACTTCACGCATGGAAAGAGGTATCAGCTCTTCAAGAACTTTTGAACGAGCTTGCCTTACGTGTATGGGCGTCAGGTCTATGGGTTGCTCCATTGTAAGAAGAGCAAGCATCTGAAGCGCATGATTTTGCCCGACATCACGAAGAGCACCAATCCCATCATAAAATCCACCACGACTGTCAATTCCCATCTTTTCGAGAAGCCGGATTTCTATTTTTTCTATATGCTCATTATTCCAAGTTTTTTCGAATAAATCATTCGAAAATCTAAAAGAAATAATATTTTGCATCATGTCTTTACCTAAATAATGGTCAATTCTATAAATTTGCTCTTCCTTAAATAATTTACCCAATAATTCATCTAGTTCTTGGGCAGTATGAGCATCTTTTCCAAAAGGTTTCTCAACAATAACCCGTGTCCATCCCTCTTCAGGACTACAGGGAAGAGTAAGACCTGATGAGTGAAGGTGTTCAAAAATGCTTTGGTAGTTACTTGGGGGAACAGCAAGATAAAAAAGCTTGTTGGAGCAGGCTCTCCACTCATCATCCACCCGGCCTAAGTATGTTGCCATTTCGTTGTACGCATCTACTTCATCAAAATTTCCTTTTCTGTATTCAAAATATTTCAAAAAAGCATCAACATCACTTACTTTTATCCTTCTGTCTCGATTGTCTGAAAGAATTTTTCTAACATGCTCCTTGTATTCATCCTGAGATATATCTCTTCTAGAAAATGCTATGATCTTGAAAAGATTAGGAAATTTACCACTTTTGTAGAGATGGAAGAGAGCAGGGGTAATTTTCTTGGCCATCAGATCCCCCGTGGCACCGAAAATGATAAATACTGTGGGGATATTTTTGTTTTCCATCCGTATTCATTTTAAACAAGAACATCCCTTTATTTCAAGGAAATTTTGATATTATTATAAATACATCTAGCCAAGCATATCATTTGTGCTAAAATGTAACCTAATTTTAAGTGCTTTCTAAAAATAATGAAAATACGATTATTACACCTTGAGTATTATGGAGACTTTACATTCCGGTTTTGATCATCCTCCCGTTGGTCCTGCTCCACATCCTGATTCTTCAGGTAGACCCGTCACCCACCCACTTCCTGGCGAGCTAGATGGGGAAGGAATGCTTGATCCAACATCTTTGGATTTCTGGCGAAATCTTCATGCTAACCTTACAGGCTTTATAAGCAAGAACTATCCCTTTTCAGATTTCCTTAAGAATTTCGATAGTGAGAAAGGGAAAGTGGGTCGCACACATTCAAATGGCGATACAAACGCCACATACGCATACCTTAATGCAATTTATAAACAGCGTTCATTCTCGCATCCCGGCCATCCTACTCTTGAGCAGCATATCGTCTCGCAATTCACACCTCCTACAGATGACCCCGACTTTGCTGAAATTGTTGAAGAAACCCGCTCTCTTATTAGACAGCGTTTTCCAGAACATCAGCTTCCTAGAACGACAAGTCTTGTCAAGCTCCAAGATCCGGAATTTTGGAGCGAATTTGAGGATGAGCTTTCAAAAACTCCTTCGAGTTCAATATTTGCGGATTTTTTAAAAGGAGGAGGTGGCCTTTCTGAAGACGGTAGTCAGATGCAGGGAAAGTATCATGATGTCTGGCTTGATATATACGATCCTCGGGGTAGAACTGAATTTAGAAATGCATATAAGGAACAAACAGGAAGAGATATAGATACTGATTCTGCAAGAGACGCTCAGAGGATTTTCTTCGAAGTAGCACCAGCACGTATAAAAGCACAGCTTATTAAGAGATATCCGAGAATTTTTAGTGGATTTGCAGTAGAGTGGGTAGGAAATTCTCAATTACCAAAAGCTGCCCAGGCTGTCATTAACACTCTCGGGTGGTTAGGTGAAGATAACCGAAAAAAAATACTTGACGTACTTTCGAAATATGTGCATATAGAAACAAGTAGTACTTCGGGTTTTGATTTTTCTGCTGAAGATACTAGCATTATTCTTGGACAAGCAGCAGAACAATCAGAAGTTGTAGCAGCAGAAGTTGGTCCGCCAACACTCGAAACTATTATTCGAGACGCAACTAATACTTTTCAGCTTGTTGAACAAGAAAAGTTGGATAATGGGAATTCTGAAAATGAACAACTGTCAAGTGAGCTAACAGCTGCCCTTGAAACATCCTATCTTTACCCAACACTTCGTAATGTTTTATATAAACCTTTCGCACTTTTTTGGTCAAAATATCTGGAGACTCATGGTGGGTCCTCTGTTCCCGAAGATGAAATGAGAAGTTTTCTTGACACATATGCACATAATGAAATTGCTCAAACATCTCTATCGCCCGAAGAGCAGCAAATGCTTGAGCGTCTTAAAAAAAATGTTTTTTCCACTATTTTTAGTGAATTTATAGAAATTGCAAATTACTCTTCTCAAATTAATCACTTCAGGGAAAGAAGCATCGACGGGAAAGCAAAGCATCTGTTTTTTCATCAGGTTGAGGGAATTAAGCATCTTGTCGAAAAAGGCGCCGGAATTTTAGCTGATGAACCAGGAACCGGCAAAACAGTGACCCTTGCGCTCGCAGCATTAAATCGAGTTGACCAAAAATTTCGAGAACCTGGAAAAATAGCAAGGGTGCTAGTTGTTGGATCAAAAACTGTTAATAACAACTGGGAGGAAGAACTTGAAATGCATGTTGCGCCAGGTGATGTCGATACAGTAAATTTCAATTCTGACGAACTTGCACAGTTAAGCCAGGCAAAACGCCTTGAAATAATGGCACAAAGATTGAAAAATCCTACAGCGGATAGACAAGTTTTGCTTGTCAATTACGATCTGTTTCGCAATTCATTTTTTCAGGAACTCCTTCATTCTGCAGGAATTGACTGTACAATAATTGATGAAGCTCATAATGTAAAATCGCGTTTTATGGATTCTATTGCTGAGCATAACGACGACACGTCCCATAATGCTCGACTTGCAAAACGCACAACAAATCTTTATAGATTTCTTCTTTCCAACCCGAATATGGATGTTTATTTGGGTACTAGCACTCCCTTCGTCAAAGAATTAATAGAGCCGCTTATCATGGGTCACCTGGTCGATAGGTGGAGTCTTCCAATTGACCGGGTTTCAGCTTTAAGGGAGGATCCTGCTGGAGCAAATTTGGCACTTCGTGAAGTAATGATTCGGCGACGAAAGGATGCAATCAGCGATATCCCCCCAAAAGACACAGACTTTATACCAGTAGACTTAAGCCTACTTAGTGCTGCGGAACGCTCGGAGCTTGTTTCATTGGGCCTTGATATAGAAAGAGCCGATGAAAGCTCTTTCAGAAGATTTTTTTCCATGTTGTCTATTGAAGCTCAAGCAAAAATGCCCTGGCTTATTGAGAAAATAAACGAGTTAACATCTGATGGAAGAAAGGTAGTTGTTTTTACTCCATTCGTTAATGACCAGGAAAGACTTACAGCCTCAATAAGTACGAAGGCTATTGCAAAGCGACTTATTGATTCAGGAATTACCTCTGTTGGAGTTCTTGATGGAACTTTAAGTGAAAGCGAAAAACTTGCTGTTCAAAGAGATTTTCATGACCCGAATGGGGTAAGAGTTTTGGTAGGTAATTATCAAACGGCAGGCGAATCAATTACACTTAATTCGCCTTTCAATAGAGCAACTGAAGTAATTATACTCGTTGCACCAAACACAATAAGTAGATACATTCAAGCAATTGATAGAGTGCATAGAATCGGACAAGATGAGAAGGTTACTATTCACGTGCCTTTTCTTACGGAAGACCCTATCGCAAGGCCAGACGGAACATATGACAGACGAATTGTTAGTCGAATGCTTAGAGAACTTTCACTCTTTAATGCTGTTGTAGATGGTTTATTTTTTGTTGAAGCTGCAGATTATTACGATGAAATTAGACGGGGAAAAAACGGAAACTCAGAACCAAGAACCGCTCTTGAAAGTGGACAAACAGTTCGTTTGGATACAGAACAGAAGCCTCCTGCTGCTACTAAAAAAAGGGGCTTAACTCGGGATGTTTTTGACCAAAACACTGACGGAGCAATAGTACTACCAACAAGCAGAGAGGTAAATTTAAACAGTATTGGCATAAATCACACACGACATCACCAAATAGACAGAGAGGAAGCTTTGGCAATTACAGATTACTTCGACTCAGTGAGTCAATACCCTCTCCTTACAGTTGAGCAAGAACGTATAGCATTTAGATATCTAACTGAGGGAAAATCTGTCGCACAACTTCGTGATGATGGAGCATTTCTTGCGGCAAATCCTCGTAGCACTGCAAAAATGCTTGCTGTACTTTCCGATAGTCGCTCCGTTAGAGATGTACTTGTTGCCTGTAATTTGAGACTCGTTGCCTCAATAGCAAATAGGTACAAAGGAAGACTTCCTTACACTGACCTGCTCCAGGAGGGAAATATTGGATTAATTAAGGGAATTGACGATTTTGACCCTGAGCGTGGATTAAAGCTTTCAACATATGCAACCTGGTGGATTAAGCAATCAATAAGGCGTGCTATTGCTAATACGTCCCGAACTATTGACTTGCCTGTACACATGCATGAAATGGTCACAAAAATGGTGCGTGTTTCAAATGAATTTTTTAGTAAACACCAGCGCTATCCATCTATAGAGGAGCTGGTTTCAGAAGGGTTTACTATATCCCAAGTTAACACAGCTATGCGCATAGCACGACTTGGAATTTCCAACCCCTCATCTCTTGATAGAACAATAGACGATGATGGTGAAACCACAATCGGGTCATTTGTTTCGGACGAAGGTGATCTTGAAGAAGAAACTATAGCCGCGATGGAAGAGGCTGAGCAAAGTCATATCGTTGGGCGTGCACTTTTATCTTTAAGCGAACGGGAACAGTTGGTGCTTACTCTTAGATTCGGGCTTGATGGTTCTGGCACTAGAACCCTTGAACAGGTTGGTAAAGAAATTGGTGTGACAAGAGAAAGAGCACGACAAATAGAAGTTAGTGCCCTAAAAAGACTTCGAGTAAATACCGGGCTTAGGGAGGCATACGATGGAGATTCCCCAAGTTTGCTTTGGTCAAGGGAAGTCTTGCCTACAAACGTATTGCCTCTTAGACCAGGGCCAATAGACATTGAGAGGGTCTCAGCAATCTCACAAGCTCAAGAAGTAGAAAGGTTGGAGGAGGAGAAAAACAGTCTTGAATTTGGCAGACAAGTTGTGGAACAAATAAAAATGGTACCTGATATATGGAATGCTTTAACTGATAGAGAGAAGACGCTTTTGACTCTTTATTTTAAAGGCACATTTGACCACAACACTACTAAAAGTAGACTTTCAAAAATCTTTGGCATAACCGAACAAGAGCTGTCTGTTTACATCGAGTATTCTGTTGCTTCTCTAGCCAAACACGTTGGTATGACATCCTCTGAGCTTCCTTCTTGAATAATTCTAGCCTAAGGTGTAATATTCTTCGATATAATGGCTGTAGATTTTTTTAGATACTACGTAAATCAAGAATTAATAAAACAAGCATCCGAGCTTAGCTCCAAAATCTCACAACTCTCCCTTGGTGGTCAACAAGAAGAAGCAGTGAGAAGAATGAGAGAAGCGAGACTTATATTGGAGAAAGTAAGAGGAGTTGATGCTCTAACAAACCAATTTCTTGAAGGACTCGAAGGCTTAGGAATTGAGCAACCTCCAATCAGTATTTTCTCATCCCCACCGGTCTCGCTTGAGCCCGGGATACCTTCTACAATTCCTGAAGTCACAGAACCCGAAATCCCTTTAGCATCAGGCTTCGAGACACTTCCTGATGAAAAAAAACATGCGGCAGAACCTGAGACAGATAATGCACAACTAAAACTAGATGACTTGCCTTTAGTTAAAAATGAAAGAAGAGCTCGTCGTGATTTGGGTGAAATAGAAGAACGTGTTGCATTTGCGCTTTTTGCAATTAATAGAGAGGGTAGTAATTTTGCTTTTCCTACCTATAGAGAAGTTGCTGAAGCAGTTTATGAAGGCAACACCGTAAATACAAATTATGTCAAAATGTCCGTAGCCAGAATTTTTGAAAAATTTGAGACTTTTAGTAGAAATCCTGATAATTCTTTACCTGTGCTTCAGAATTTCTACGACTGGCTTGGAACCATTTCTCAATACTCACAGGGGGAAATTCCTATTGAGGTGTTTGAGTCTATTGCCTTACGTAAAATATCTTTTGAAGAATTCGAGGCACTTCTGAAAAATGCAGCTCCCCAAGAACCCTCCGGAAGTGATGAGTCTTCATATTTAACTTTACCAACAACCGACACGAAAGATAACGAAACTTGGGAAGAAGAGAACCCACAGCCGATTCTTAACTTTCCTGAGATAGACATGCTTTGTCAGGTTATGCTAAGTGTTCGCAAGGATTTACTTAAGGAAGCTGGACTTGGGTGGCAGGACAGTGACTTTATGGAAATTGAGGGCATTGCAGAAAGACTAGGAATACAGGAGGGAGGTTCTGATATGGAAGCGCTGTTGCAGTCACTTAGACAAAAATTGGCAATTTTCCTACAAGCAAAGGAGGCCACTCTTGTTGTAAATGCAGACAATGAAGCAGCTCTAGCGTTATTATTCTTACTTTCAGATATAAGCTCTCAAGAACATCTCGATAAACTATTTGCTTCATTTGTAGCTCAAGCTGCAATAAACATGCATTAACTAAGATATTATCTTAAAACCCAATACCAAAACTCTATCATCGTCTTTTACATTCTTACCATAATATTTTTCAAATACTTTTCTTTGCTCTTCTTTGGAAGAATAAACCTCATGACCATTTCTATCTATTAGTAATTCTTCGAAAATAGTCCAATATTTTTCAATGATTTTAACTTTCGCAAAAGGCTTTCCTGTTTGACTATCTTTTACCATGATTTCATCCTCAATATTTAGAAAGTCGTACTTGTTTCCTAAGCGGTAAGTGAGTGTTTTGGAGCCATTAAGAATGAGAGGAATTAAGTCTGTAGCAAAACCTATAGCTGTATTTTTGAAAAACATAGAAGATTTATGCGTGACATTGCTCAAGTATTACGTATTTTCTTGCCTCACTCATCCGTCCGAAGGTCGGATGAGCGGGATAAGAACACTTCGCCCTGCTCAGAACCTTGTCCCGTCAAAAAATCCTAGATTTTTTGAGCGGGATAGGAGAATCGAACTCCTTACCTCAGATTGGAAATCTGATGTTTTACCGGTAAACTAATCCCGCTAGTATTTTCAAAGGAAATTAGTTTGCTTATTCATTTCTGAAAACCAAACTAATAACGCTTTTGCTTAAGCTAATTAAGCTTCAAAATTATACCAAAGGAAAAAGCAGTAATCAACTTTTTTTCGTGCGTTTGAGTTCAACGAAGTAAAAAAGAGCAATTCCTATAAGTACTAAAAATGCGCTAATAAAAAATGGGGCTCTTAGGCCAAAACTTGCTATAGAGTAGCCTATCACAATAGGCCCTATGACTCTTCCCAAGCTCTCAAATGAGAATGCAAGTCCCATTGTTACTCCCTGGCCCTCAGTTGTTTGCTTTGACAAAAAAGCATTTACTGATGGCCGAGTCAGTGAGCTCCCTACAACGTAGGATATTGAAAAAATAAGAAAAAATGGCAATAGTGGAACTAGCGTTGCTGCAATTAGTCCTCCGGCAAGCAAAATAATTCCTATCAAAATTGCATATAGATCGCCCACCTTTTTCTCAAGTTTTGCAAGAATTACCCATTGCGTAAATGCTGCTGTAAATCCAGTACCTGAAAAAAGTAATCCATTTTGTAGAGCGCTAAACCCAAAAACTCCCTGTGTATAAAATGGAATAGAAATACTAAAATTTGTAACATAGAATCCCCACACAAGCGTAAGGTAAAAAAGTACTCCAAACTTACCCTTCAGCGCAAGATACAGTGGCTTTATATTAATTAAACCCTCCCTAATACTAATGGTTTTATCCCTCTCAGTTACTGTTTCTTGAAGGAAAAACGTAATAATAAGAAGATTGACAAGTCCCACTCCAAATGCGACAAAAAATGGTGTTTGGAGCGCATGACTTCCCAAAAAACCCCCAATTGCCGGTCCCACAATAAACCCAAGCGCAAATGTACCTGTAACGCGTGAAATGTACTTCGAGCGATTATCCCCCTTTGAAACATCGGCTACATAAGCAAGGGCTGCGGGCAAAACTCCCGAAGTTCCTATTCCTTGAAAAGCCATACCTACAAAAACCCAACCAAGTGAGGGCGCAAATCCCGTTACCAGGAAAGAGAAAGCATTTGCTCCTATTGAAAATAGTAATACAGGTTTTCTACCATACCTGTCTGAGAATTTACCCATGAGAGGAGCAAGTAAAAATTGAACAATTGCAAGAGTTGAGGCGAGAAGTCCTACTTGAAAAGAAGTTGCATTAAAGTGTTGCGCAAATAAGGGCAATATTGGAAATATCATCCCGACTCCAATAATATTTATAAAAACTGTTACATATAACCAATAAAATTTCTTTTCCATAATCTATTAGTAAATATAGGAGCCCATTAAATACACATTTTCAAATTGGCTCAATGAAGATACTATCATTCAAATTGAGGATGAGCAACACAAAAAAATTTCACTAAAAAACAACATCCAGTAAAGGATTTTAGAAATATCAATCTTTCACAAAACCTTCACCTTATGTCTTTTCCGGAAATAGTATGTCTACCAATTTTGCAGACATAAGGCAGATAAATGAATCCTTACTACCAACCTATTTCTTTCCACCCATTTGTTTTTCCCAGAGTAGCCAAAGACCAGATAACCCAACCAAAACGTACACTAACCATTCAACTGTTGGCCAAGCTCCAAGAAGCAAATTCACTACGTTGTAATTCGTTCCGCCCATAAATCCACCAAGTCCAACGAGCAACCAGTTAACCGCACCTACTATAACTAACCACCAAGCGAGAGTTTGTAATGTTTTCATTTTTTATCACCTCCTTTCGTATAGCCTAATTTAATAGTAGAACTGTTTTGGAATATTAGTCAAGGGGGTAAAATATCAGTACAAGAAGCCTTAAGGTGTACATTCCGTCGGGGATAAAGCAAGTTTGTCCCCTTCTTCATTTCATTCAGTCGGGGATAAGGAAACCTTGTCCCCACCAAATTCTTCGAGTTTGTCGGGGATAGAGGACTCGTTCTGTGAAACAGCCTGCAAGACAATCCGACCTGCCGAAGGCAATAATGTCGGGGATAGAGGACTCGTTCTGTGAAACAGTCTGCAAGACAATCCGACCTGCCGAAGGCAATAATGTCGGGGATAGAGGACTCGAACCTCCGACCTCACGGTCCCAAACCGCGCGCTCTACCAACTGAGCTAATCCCCGAATTGTTTATATTGTAATTCCTCACCTCATCAAATACAAGATTTGAGTCTAAGTGGTGTAAAGTGTATCAAACCACATAATGACCATGTGGATAAGTTCAAATAGTACTTGACAAACAGAGTTTGAACGTGCATATTAGTATGGTAAGTTCAAATGAGCTTAAATCATTCTAAAGAATATTTAGAAAGATTATTATAATTGAAAGGAGGTGAAGTAAAGATATGAAAATGCAATTTTATGATGTAAAGACTCGAAGCAAAGTTGACGCTGAAGTAACTGAAAAGACTACTTACCAAGTAAAGGGACAAACTAAATACGCTGTAAAGGGAAAGACTTCAGACGGACGAAATTTGACTAGATTCGTAAGCAAAGATGCATACGACTCAGCAAACGTTTAGTCAGCAGTGTGTTGTACGCAATACACTACAAATTACATTAACAGGCCGCTTGACGGTCTGTTAATGTGTATAAAAAACATATGGAAGTTTTAGTATATATTCTCTTATTTAACCTTTTTGGGAGCGTCATTTCACTTTTTGGTGGAGTACTTCTTCTCCTAAATAGAAATTTTTCACATAGTGTCTCTCATTATCTTTCCTCATTTGCTGCTGGAACACTACTTGGAGCAGCTTTTTTTGACCTTTTACCTGAAGCATTGGGTGAGGGAGAGCATTCTGGGATAAAGATAATTACAATTTTTGCTTGGACACTAACAGGTATTTTGTTTTTCTTTCTTATTGAAAGATTTTTGCATTGGTTTCATCATCATGGCTACGAAGACCATGAAGCTACCGGAAAACCCACAATTCCACTAATTGTAATAGGAGATACAATCCATAACTTCATTGATGGGATTGCAATTGCCGCAACATTTATGCTTAGTATTCCACTTGGAATAGTTACCACCTTTGCAGTTGCCGCTCATGAAATACCTCAAGAAATTGGTGACTTTGGTATTATGCTTAAGAATGGGCTAAGCCGAAGAAAGATACTGACAGTAAATATAGGCAGCGCATTAGCCTCCTTTATTGGAGCCATTCTTGCTTTTTATTTCATAGAGCAAGTAGAGGGTCTTACTGCAATATTTCTATCTCTAACCGCCGGCTTTTTCTTATATATAGCACTTTCAGATCTTATTCCAGAGATTCATCACGAAAACAAAAAAGGGCTTGCTCTTTGGGAAACAACTTGCCTTTTAACTGGAGTAATTGTTATGTACCTTGCTATTTTAATTCTGGAGAGTTCATTGGGGGGACACTAGAAGATTATTGAACAATCAAAGTTCCTACCATTCCCATTGCTCGATGATTACCAACGCTACAGTAGTATTCGAAACTTCCTTTTTTAGTAGCCTTAAATTTAATAGTTTCAGAACTTCCGGCCTGTAAAACTTTGGTTCTTGCACTAAATTCATCAATCACCCAGTCATGTGTACCCTGAGCATTAGTAAACACTATTTCAACAATATCTCCCTCATTTACCGTAATAGTTTTGGGATCAAACTTAAAAGCGCTTCCTGTAACTTTAAAGGATTTAACTTCACCCTCAGCCATATCTCCATTTGACTCAGACTGTAATTCTTGGGCAACTGTAGGCTCGGCTTGAATATCAGTTGTGGTTTGCGTAGAAGGTTTTTGTGTTAAAAAGTAGGCTATTATTCCAATGACTGCAACCGCAGCAACAATTCCAATAATGATAGTGGTGCTCATTCCTTTCTGTGAATTTCTGAATTTCATAATAATTAATATGCCATTCTTTGAAAAAAATGTCAAGCCTAGAACCCTGGGAAGTAGTCGGTTACAATGTTCTGCCTTGAAACACCAAGACCCAAAAGCATTTTTCTATATCCATCTACCATTGAGATAGGCCCTGATAAATAAAACGTTCTGTTTTTATAGTCATTTACATATTTCTTAAGGTTTTCTTTGTTTAATCTTCCCACCCCACCTTTCCAATCAGGAGGAATATTCTTTTCATCAGTCAAGCAATAAATAGTAGTTATTCCTAGTTTTTTTGCCTCATTAAATAATTCTTTATAAACAATTTCTTCTTCTCGCCCATTGGAATAGAGCAAAACAATATCTCTTTTCTCATTGGAGTCAACTAGATATTTAATAATGCTTCGAAAAGGGGTTATTCCAATTCCTCCTGCAATAAATACCAATTTCTTGTTCTTTTCACTTGGTAAAATAAAGTCTCCAGTCAATTGGTCCGCTGTTATTTTTTCCTTTTCCCTAAATTCAAAGAGCCTTTGCTTAAAACTACTAGACTTTTCACTATATCGTACACCCAGTCTTAAAATATCCTCAGTCGGAGATGATGCGATAGTAAAAAATCTTCTGTTACCCCTTATGTCAGTTTTTAATTGAGGAACCGTCCACTCAAAATACTGCCCAGCTTTAAAAACCAAATTTTTTGGCTTTTCAAAAACAAACTCATAAGTGTTCTTGGCAATCTCTTTTTTTTCAATAAACGGAACTATGTATTTTTGTCTTTTGCTAATCAAAAATGAAAACAAATTTCCTATTACAAGCGAAAGTTCAGGTGAGGAAGCAATGAAACCGAAGGAAAACGGAGTTGAATATAGCGCTCCTACAAAAACCCCATATAAAATCTGTAACCTTCTTGTTGGAGGAGTCGTATATGGTTCGGTGAGCATAATTGTAGCAAAAAAAACAGTTGGTAAAGCCATAAAAAACTCCTGAGTGGAGTCGCCCACGCTATTTACGCGAAACAATCCAAACAGAATATAAAACAAAAGTGAAGGGAGTATAAAGGAAAATAAAAAAACAAATCTTCTAATCTTTCTAACAACTAACAACCCTAAGACAATAGTTGGGAATAACAAAAATGGATGTGCCACCCACCAAATGCCGCCTCCCAAATTTAAAAGACTTAAAACAACCAAGGTGAATGCAACTGGGTTGAAGATATGGTGTTTTTTGTATGCAAAAATGTATTTTGAACCCATAGCTATAACTATGGCCATTAGATAAACTTTAACGTCTAAAAGTGATTGAAGGGGAATGAGTAAGAAAAAGAGAATAAGCCCCGTTATGTAGGCAGACTCAGAATTTATTGTAGCTTTGAATAATTTTGCAAAAAGGAAATTCACAAAAAAAGTTACCCCAAAAAGAAATATGAGAGAAAACAATAGAGAAATTCCACCATCAGGCAAAATTCCCAGAAAGCCCAAAATTATTGAATAGAATGCTAAAGCAAGAAGTCCATACATCACGAGCCTATACATCGTGATGGAGTTGAGCAACTGGTCAATGCGTTGAAGGACAAACATAGATCTAGTTTATCAAAAAAACTTAACACGGAGGGTATTTTCTCTAAAGAACTCGCAAAGTGAACGAAACTAAAGTGCCTGCGCTGAATGAAGCTGAAGTGCTTGCACTGAGTGAAGCTGAAGTGCTTGCACTGAGTGAAGCGAAGTGGACCCGAGGGGAATTGAACCCCTCCCTCATCCATGCCATGGATGCATTCTACCGATGAACTACGGGCCCGCTGTTTCATATTCTACAAAACTTAATACTAGATTTGAAGTGCCTGTGCTGAGGAACGTAAAGACGAAGTGCCTGCACTGAGAAACGTAAAGACGAAGTGCTACAATATGGCTACTATGCACATACCCCTCGCTGAAAAATTACGACCTCTAACTTTGGATGATTTCGTGGGGCAGGAACATTTAGTTGGAAAAGGTAAACCTATCAGAAGGATGATTGAAACTGGAAATATAACCTCAATGATGTTCTGGGGACCTCCAGGATGTGGCAAAACAACACTTGCAACTGTAATTGCAAATTCTCTGGACGCTGAGTTTGTCTTCTTCTCCGCTGTAACAAGTGGGGTAGAGGACGTAAGAAAAGTTATAAAGCACGCTTCAACTGTCCGTGAACAGGAAAATAAAAAAACCATTCTTTTTGTTGACGAAATTCATAGGTTTAATAAATCGCAACAAGATGCTTTTTTACCTCACGTAGAAAATGGGACGATAATTTTAATTGGTGCTACAACAGAAAACCCTGGATTCCGAATAAATGCACCTCTATTGTCTCGTAGTCAGCTATTTGTTCTTAAGCCTTTAACTAACGAGAATATTGAGCAAGTAGTAAAAAGAGCTGTTTCCTTTTTTCCAAAACATTCAATAGAGAATGAGGCCGTTGAGCATATTACGCGTATGTCAAATGGGGACGCCAGATTTGCAATTAACGCGATAGAAGTTGCTACGTCTTTGGCTAAAAAAATTACTTTAAAAGTGGTTGAAGAGGCTATGCAAAAAAGAGCTGTGTACTATGACAAAAAGGGGGATTATCATTACGACACAATTTCAGCCTTTATAAAATCCATGCGTGGAGGAGATCCTGACGCAACTCTTCATTATCTTGCCCGCATGCTAAAAGCAGGAGAAGACCCGATGTTTATAGCCAGACGTATGGTAATATTTGCCTCAGAAGACATAGGAAACGCTCAGCCAACAGCACTTGTGCTTGCAACAAGCGCAATGCAGGCGGTACATATGATAGGACTTCCCGAGGCACAACTTATTCTTGCCCAAACCGCAACGTATCTTTCAACGGCTCAGAAATCTATCGCTTCAACTATAGGAATAAGTGAGGCTATGCAAGACGTTGAGATAGATAATCTACCAGAAATTCCACTTCACTTAAGAAATGCCGCAAATAAAGTCATGAAGAATTTGAATTATGGAAAAGGACATGTGAGATACGCCTGGAAGGAAGAAAGAGAAACAGGAAAAAAGGTTAACCAAGACTATTTACCAGATAAGCTTAAGGGCAAGAAGTACTACAAACGCGATTGGTAAAAGTGTTTCAAGCTTTACTTTAAAAAAGACTAGTAAAATATTCTCTTTTTCCTATAAACTAAAATTGACTTATGACAGGTAGAACTCATGATCTTGCTGCATTTACAGCTCTAACCATAACTGTTGCTTTCTTTCCTCTTGAGAAAATGACCTTAGCAACTGCATTTGTGGCAGTGGGAAGCAATATGTTGGGAGGCCTTGCTCCTGACATAGATCAGTCAACCGGTGCATTATGGAAAAAAATACGATTCGGTGCGATTTTGGGAAAATTATTATACCCCATTTTTGGAGGTCATAGACATATTTCTCATTCCTTTTTAGGACTTATTTTCTTTGGAATTTTGGCAAAATTTCTTTTGACATTAATTTCGAATGTTTTACTAGTTGATATAAATATTGTCTGGTGGTCATTTATGATAGGAGTCGTTTCGCATTTGGTAACAGACACATTTACTCATTCGGGTGTCCCTTGGTTATTCCCAATTCCTACGAAATTTGGAATTCCTCCAATAAAAGCATTACGATTTCATACCGGAAGTTTTGTAGAGAAGGGTCTCGTCTTCCCTGGGTTAGTTTTGGTAAATATGTATATTGTCTACAGCAATTACCCAAGATTTCTAGAATTTATTAGGGAATATATTGTTCGCTGAGTCTATCAAGGTTTGCCTGCACTGAACAAAGCTGAATGTGCTTGCACTGAACAAAGCTGAATGTGCTTGCACTGAGTGAAACGAAGTGCCTGGAAAGGGACTCGAACCCTTATCCCCGAAGGGACACGCTCTTAAGGCGTGCGTGTATACCATTCCACCACCCAGGCAACAAAAAGAATTATACCAAATAATGAGGTTAAAACCTACGTGTGTGGTGGAGGATGCACTCCAAGTCTCTCAAGGCTATAGTCAAGCAAGTCTTTCATTTCTTGTCTTCTATTTTCACTATTTAGAAGTACGGCAATAATTCTGTGTCCCTTGTATTCTAAATAGGTTACCAAGCACATTCCTGCCTCATCTGTATAGCCTGTTTTTACGCCCTTAACACCTGGGTAGGTTGTTAATAAATTTGTCTGATTGGAAAGAAGGAAATATTTATGATTTGATGTTTGTTCAATCTCATGAGTGACAGTTGAAGCAATGTTTACAAAATCTTTGTTTTGAAGAGCGAGGCGGGTTAAAACCAGCAGGTCTTTTGCAGTACTATATTGTTTCCCCTCACCCTCAAGCCCACTTGGGTTCGTGAAACGAGTATCGGAAAGACCTAAATCTTCAGCTTTTTTATTCATAAGATGCACAAAGTCTTGTCTTTGAAATTGACTTCCCTGAGCTAGTGCCTCTGCTGCATCATTTCCTGAATGCAGGATCAATCCATATAGTAAATCCTCTACGCTTACCTTCTCACCTGCAGTTAACCCCATGGCATTTTCCCCAACTTCAGCAGCTGACTTACTAATCAAAAGTTCTTCATTCAAATTCATATTCTCAAGAACTATTACAGCAGTCATTATCTTTGTAAGCGAGGCTATTGGTAGTTTTTCAGATACATTTTTTCCATAAATAAATGTATCTGTTGTAAGGTCATATGAAAGCGCTGCTCTTGAATTCAATTTGAGGTCATTTGTACCCTTTTCGTCTTCTGGAATCCTTGGAGTCCAAAAATCGGTTGCATCAGCTTCCTTGTAAAAAGAGTTTACTAATAGAGCGGGAAGAGGTGAAAGTATTTTTGCTGCATTCTGGAATCTTGATTCACTGAAATATGAAAGACTTGAAAGAACTGTTGTTACAACAAGAAACAAAACTACGCACCAAAACAAAAAGGAGCCTAAAGTTTTCATAGAGTTTTTAGTATATCCTTATTGGATAGTTCGTTTCAATCTTTTTGTACGTTGTAAATCCCTTCGTTTTTTTATAATCGAAGATTGCATTTCTAAGTGATATAATTAGGAAATGTCTTCGACCACAAATTATCAGAAACACATCAACCAAAATCCAATCCAACGCCTCCTTATACAAAATTTTTATAACTCATTTTTCAAAGTCATAAAACCCTTAAGAGCAAAGAGTGTGCTTGATGTAGGTTGTGGGGAGGGATTTACGCTTAAAAAGCTTGAGGAAAAAAAGATTGGACAAAACAATGTTGGAGTAGATTATTCAAATACTGCCATAAAGTTGGGTAAAAAAATGTACCCAAACCTTAAACTTCAAACCGGAAGTGTATATGATATGGATTTTAAAGATAATTCATTTGACCTTATTATTTGCACAGAAGTCCTAGAGCATCTTGATGACCCAAATAAGGCTATTGAAGAGATGAAAAGAGTAGGAAGTAAATATTTATTGTTCTCAGTACCAAATGAACCTTTTTTTATTGGAGCTAATTTACTGAGAGGCAAATATTTAAAAACTTTTGGAAATCATCCAGAACATATTAATCATTGGACATTTTGGAGTTTCGAAAAACTACTAAGAAAGCATGGGCTAAAAATAATGAAAAAAAGATATCCCTTTGCTTGGACGATGATTTTGGCAAAAAAAGTGTGAACTAACGACCAATAAACCTTCTGAAGTATACAAATAAAACTCCTAGTCCAAGCGTCATCGCTACAAATGATATTAACCAACCAATTATTGGAATCCAAGTTATTACCCACAACACAGGAACTCCAACAAAAGAGGCTAGTGGTAGAGAGACTTTGTATGTCTTTTTTTTATTGTAAGAAAGAATCTCGTGTCCTAAGTAAATACCTGCAAGCATTTTACTAAGCATTAATGCAATAATCCAAATAAGTCCCAATAAAACAGCAATGGGGATACCTATGAGTGTGAATAGAAGAAATATCACCAAAATTGGAGTAAGGAAAAGCACAACAAGTCCCCAACCAAAAAGAGATATTTTATCATGCTTAATACCCTCAACTAACTCTTGAATTAGTTTTGGAAGGAAAAATGCCAACAGTATCGCAAAAAGAGTAAACGAAACCAAGGACATGATTTGTCCCACTAACCATACTAAAGTAAAAAACTTGGCGAATTCAGAAGCTTGCTTGTTCTGTGTCTGCAACTCAATCTGCTTATAGTTAGTCCTTCCTGAAACCGTAGCGTTGTCTAAAATTTCTGCTTTTTGTGGTGAACGATAGGAGAAATTCCCTTTTATAAGTGCGTCATCAGCAAGAGTCACTTTTTGAGACTCTACATCTACTTTTCCATTAACAGTGCCTGTTACATATAAATCTTGCATGACACCTGATATGTCTCTGGAAACAACACCCATAATGTTTACAGATTGTCCCGCAGACATAATCTCACCATTTATTCTTCCGTTTTTCTCTATGATTAACTCTTGCCCCAAAAAAGCAACATTTCTTTCAACAGTACCGGCAATAATTAGTGTTTGCCCAGCAAATCTAACATCACCATTGACCGTTCCCTCAATTCGTAAAGTTTGCCCAGCACATAGTACGTCCCCTTGGACAACGCCTACAACCTTTAAACTTTGCCCGGCACAAAACACGTCGCTTGCTACATTTCCATTAACTGTTACATTTTGTCCCGTACCAATAAGAGTCTCATTGATAATTACGTCTCGTGGAACAGTAATATTGTCACCAGAACGTACGGAAATGGCATGCGAGGTTGAAGGAAAAAAAACAAAAAGGAGAACAAACGTTATCACAAAATACTGAATCAAACGTTTCATAAGAGAAGATTATTACAAAGTGGTAAAGAAGTCAACCAAACAGACGACAACCCATCCCCCGTAGTTTTTAATTTGCCAGAGCGATGGGTTGTATTTATCTTAAGTTGCCTTAAGACTCGGTAGCCCAAAACAATTCTATAATAGAATGATTTGTAACACGTGTCAACAACAGCAATACTATAAGAAACAAATTCTTTTCATAAATAGGCTTTGCTGTTTAAAACATACTGATTTAACAACCTAAATCAGAAAGTGGGGGGCATTAAAAAGGGATATCCTAGAGCCACTTTTTGTAGAAAAATATAAGAAGTATGCCAACTACTGAAATAGCCATTATCCACAATATAAAAATAAAAGCTGAAGGATTGGATGCAATGGGAAGTGATATGTTCATTCCATAAAATCCTGTAATTATATTGGGTATTGTTACAACAATCGTAAGAGCAGTAAGAAGTTTTATTATTTTATTTAAGTTGTTTGTATAAATTACCTGATATGAGTCCCTAATTCCACGAATGCTCTTAAGACTTACAGTACAAATATCAGCAGACTGCTTAATACCAATTAAAAGGTCTTGTAGCAAATCTCTATCTTCTTCATAAACCTGTAAATACTTCTTGCTTGAAAGAGTTTCAACAACATTGTTTAGTGGCACGAGTGCCGAAAGGTATTGATTTAACAATTCTTCGCTTTCACTTAATATCAAAAAGTCCTCAGCGTTAATTTTCTTCATTTCGCGCCTTCCGTGTGGAACTCTGGCTGCAGCATTTTTAATATCAAGAGTGAATTGTTGGGCAATTTTAAGAAGTAATTTTATAAGAAGCTTCGTTTTCTGAGTAGTTGCAAGCATCGTATTTTGCTCCAAGATTTTCTGAACAAGTTGGTTTTTGGTAGGACATATTGTCACCAAATATTTATCAGTAATTACAACTGTTAGAAGTTCAGTATAAAGCTCGTCACCCTCATCAGAAGGAAATCTAAGATAAATAAGAACACCTTCCTCTTGGCGTTCGATACGCGGAATTTCATAGATATCAAGCGCATCTTGCAAATCAAGATATTGAAGACCAGTAAGTTCACTGACTTTTTCAAGATCTTCGCGTTTTGCATTCTCAACATTCATCCAGCTTCCTGGCTTATATTTGTCCGTTTCCTTAAACTTTTTGTCTTTAAGTGTTTTGTAATAAATTGAAATCATAATTAATATTAATTGTAACAATACTTTTCACTAAAGAACAAGAAGACACTCGTGCATTGTGGAAACATAAAAAAACATGTATAATACAAGTTGAGCAATGAAAGTAATCCCTCGGGAACTATTTCTTCTCTTTTTACTATCGATATATACATAATTTAATCCTCAGAATGAAAGGCGGTGAAATCAAATGACAAAACTTTACATAGGAAATCTTCCTTATTCTGTAACCAATGATGATCTTACAAATCTTTTTGGAGAATATGGAACTGTTACCTCAGCATCCGTTGTGACCGACAGGGAAACCGGTCGAAGCAAGGGATTTGGATTCGTAGAAATCGAAGAAGATGATAAAGCTCTTGAAGCTATCGAAAAACTCGATAAATCATCTTTCCAAGAAAGAACAATCTTTGTTTCTGTTGCTAGACCTCGCGAAGATAGACCATCAAACGGTGGTGGATATTCAGGCGGAGGCGGAGGCAGAAGCTTTGGGAATGACAGACGTGGTGGTGGAGGAAGTGGCGGATTTAGACGCGACGACCGACGCGGTCACTAAACAAAATACCACAAGAAAGATAGTTTTTTAAATGATATTTAATTGACGTGACTTGTGGTATTTTTTTGGCAAAATTAGCCCTTATTAGCTGCACCCAAATTAGCATCCGGCGCAAATACTTGCGCTACAATTTTTACCTCCGGTCTTTGCAAATGCCAATCTCTTGCTTGCCTCTCTCTTTGTAGGCCTCGCAAGTCCCCTACAGTAACTTCAATTGATTGGTGATCAATAGACAAACCACCAGCGGGTAGCACTCCTGTCTTTGCATATTCACGATATCTATCTTGAATCATTCTGAAAGCTTTCGCTTTTTGTATTGAACCCTCTGTTACCAATAAGGCGTCCACTAAAGCACCACTTTGACTCTTAAACATAATTGCAAGGTAACCCTCCCATTCCTCGATAACCCTTCTTTCTTCAACCGTTAGGCCATCAATAGTGCCAGGAATTCTTCCACAATAAACATCAACTATGGGGGTCTCGTCGGAAAGAATAACTGCCTTAGCCCTAACACCAGTCAGAAACTCTGGAGTTAAAACTTCCATGTCTGGAGTTGTACCGACAACTTCTGCTCGTTGCATAATATAAATTGTTTGAGGGATTTTGAGGGAGATTTTTTTAAGAGAAGTATTATTGTTTCCTACGAAGCTTTGCTACGTATACAATTTCCTGAACTGTCCCGTCAGCTGCTTCAAAATAATTTTGTCCAGAAAGCTGACTATATTCCTGTATATAATTAGAAAGTTCACCCTGCGTTTCTTTCAAATTTTCTTTTACTTCATTAAGTTTTTCAACAACGTGTTTTACGTCTGACCTCTTAAATATTTCTTTTTTAGTGTTTCCTTTTACTCTTGCTGCTTCCTTTGCTTTTTCCGCGTGATCCTTATATGTTGCATCATTTGCAAGTACGCTGTCAAGCATTTCCTTATGCTTTAAAGCCTCTTGGCGAAGATTTTCTATTTCACCGAGATTAGAATTTATAAGATTAGTAAGACTTATTATTGTTTGGGCCGTATTTTCTCCATCAGACACTGGAGTTTCGTTAATTACTTCTGCTTCAATTACTTCATTTTGAGGTGAATTGTCGTCCATAGATTACCAATATACTCTAAATTAAAGTGCCAAATCAAGAGGGAAAAGACAAAATGGGGTATAATATATTGTTTGCTTAAGCATTATTTCTATGCGAAATTATTTGATCTGGAGAGTGCTATTGTATCTTCGTTTTTGGGCCAAGGTTGCATTGTTTATTGGTCGACCATATGTGATTGGAATTGCTGGTTCCGTCGGAAAATCATCCACCAGAAACGCGCTTGCTGCAGTATTGAGTGAACACTTCAAAACAAAAGTGGTTGCAGGAAATTCAGAGACCGGGGTCCCCCTTGGTATTTTAGGATTGGAACTTTCAAGCTACAGCAATAAAGAGTGGCTTTCACTTATTTATAAAGCACCACGCGCTATTTTAAATCTAAGAAAAACACAATATCTTATTGTTGAAATGGGAATAGATGATCCTTATCCACCAAAAAATATGTCATATTTACTGACAATAGTAAAACCACATATGGCAATTGACCTAAACGCAACCGCAACCCATACAATGCAGTTTGAAAAACTTTTGTCGCGTCATACAAAGGACAGTTTGGAGTTTATTTTGGGCAAAATTGCAGATGAAGACAGCAAAATCATTACGAACGGATTTACAAAGGTTGGAATATATAATAAAGACGACTTAAGACTTAAGGAAAGAATTGAGAAGAAAACGACCAAGGCAAGGCTTTTAACTTTTGGGGCCGATAACTCTAGTTCTATTTATTATAAGGATTACATCCTAACGACAAAAAAAACTAAGTTTTCTTATTTGTTTACCACAGAAAAAGGGGACAAGGAAATTGAAATATCTTTTCGTGGAATGCTTTTGCCTCCAGCATCTCGCGAGAGCTTTGCTGCAGTTATGCTTGCAGGAATAGAATTAGGATTAAAGCCAATACAAATTAAAGCGTCGCTAGAAGCAAATTTCACAATTCCAAATGGACGCTCATCATACTTAACAGGCATTAAAAATTCACTTATTATTGACTCCTCTTATAATTCTTCAAAAAGCACAGTGCTCTCATTCCTTGACATGTTAAAGCTTTTAAAAGACCGAACTCGTAGACCAATTGTATTTGTAATGGGAGATATGCGTGAACTTGGAGCCCAGGCAAAAGAAGAGCACGAAGAAATAGCACAAAAAATCCTAAATATTGTTGATGAATTACATTGCGTTGGACCTCTAACTCAAGAGTTTGTAGTTCCCATTGTAAGGAAGGGTATGGGAAAAAAGGGAAAAACTAAAAGAGTAGAGTGGTATAAAAATGCTATTCAGGCAGGACTTCATATAAAAGAAGAGTTAAAAAAGGATTCAATTATTCTTTTTAAGGGTTCTCAAAATGAAATTTTCCTTGAGGAGGCCATCAAATTTTTACTGGAAAACCCAAATGATACGAAATTTCTATGCCGCCAGGATGAATTTTGGATGAATAAAAAATCAGAATTCTTTGATTTCTCTTAGAAAATAGACGGCAACTTAGCGTGTCTTAGATTTCTTTTTTCCACCCCAATTCCAGTAAGGCTTCTCGCCAGTTAAATAGCAAATTCCAATTAAAACAACACTTAGAATTATTACATTTGGAACAAAATTTATAATAGTATCAGTTACTGAATGGGAATTTGAATCAATTGAAAAAAACAACATTATTACAACTAATACATACAAAATAATTACACTCCAGCCTTCCCAGGTAGCTGGAGTCCATCCCCAACCATATTTTTTGGCCTTAAACCATTTTTCTTTCATATATTTATATTAACCAATACGCTTGTTGTATTCAATCTTCATGTATCCAATGAAGCTATGCCTTTAGAAAAACATCAGGCACTATTGAGGAATTTAAATTTTGCTGATAAGCTAAATTTAAGATGTTAAGGCAACTAAGTGATAGAATTCTTCGACTTAGAATTAAAAGAGACGAGAAGGAAGTAAAAATAGGTTTTCTAATTACTGGATTAATAATAATCTTACTTTTTGCAAATGTATTCTATCTAAATTTTATAGTCATCAAAACCAATTCCAAACCATCATATTCAGCCTCCAATCCACAATTCCCCTCCCCAACAGAAACAATTCAACAAAAAACTGAATCTCTTACTCAAACCCCCACCCAAATTCCTGTGCAACAACCAAAGCAGAGTACTGAAACCTACAATATTGTTTATAAAGACTATTATTTTAATTTGGGTTCAGGCTCCAATCAATCAAGCGACTGGGCAGACGTTCCAGGCGCAATTGCAACCTTTAATATCGCTTCATATAAAAATATTAAAGAAGTTAGACTTGAAACGACTACGAATGTTCCAACAGCAAATGGAACAATATCTGTAAGACTTTTTAACAAAACGGATGGTTACGCGGTTTGGAATTCAGAACGTACTGTTCAAGCTGAATCTCAAGGAAGTCTTTTAATTTCCGAGAAAATTAATTACGATTATGGACCAAAAATGTATCAAGTGCAGATGAAGTCGCAGCTTAATGTTCCTGCCACTCTAACTCAGGCTAGAGTACATGTTGTTGCAGAGTAATGAATTTCCCGCGGGCATCTGCCCGGGGCACTTCTCTCACTGCTTCTTCGGGAGTAAAATCCCTCGAAGCAGAAAATTTCTTCGCATTCATTCTCGGACTTGCGTCCGAGGCTTTCTGCGAAGTAAGATAAAGAAATTTACAATAAAATAAATGAAAATACTTTTACTAATTCTTGTTTTATTGCTAATTCCACCCTCCGTTTTTGCACATGGAGGAAATGATACCCCCTTTGAAATAAATGGGGAAGAGGTACTAGTTAATCCTGCACAGATAACTCGAAACGACCTTTTTGATCTTCCTCCAGATAGTGATCTTGGCCCCAAAAATTATTTAGTAAATCAAACTTTAACTTTTTCTATCGATACATCAGAACTACCTTATGAAGACAAGGAAGTCCACGATGCAAATTTTATCTGGGACTTTGGAGACGGCACTAAACTTAATAAAAAAGGGGCAACAACTTATACATATACTTACAAAAAACCTGGAACTTATAACCTCGTTGTGTATTCAGATTACGCGGGTGACGGAAAGCAACTCGTTAAATCTGTACTTATTAACGTCATTCCAAACCTAAATTACAAGCTTCCAATTGCTAAAATCGCTATCAATGGAATTGAACTAAAAGAGAACAAATTATCGTTACCACTTGGAAAAAACAACACTTTTGATGGATTAAGCTCAAGTGCCGCCTCATCGAAAATTGTTTCATACGAATGGGATTTTGATGATGGATCAACAAGCAAAGAGAAGACAGTCACGCACAAATATAAATTACCTCAATATTCTGCTTCTGTTGCGCTCAGAGTAACCGATGAAAATGGGTTTTATTCAGACGCCGTAGTAAACCTTACAAACAATGGAAGCAACGAACCAAGCATTTTTGATAACTTGGGAATTACTAAGAAGTTATTTGCGATAATAATCCTAGGGGTATTAAGTTCTATTTTTCTTGTATTTATTTTAAGAAAAAGGTTATTCAACAAAAGTTAAAGCAACACCTTTTTTACCGGCTCTTCCAGTTCTTCCAATTCTGTGAATATAGTCCTCGTATGAAGTTGGTGCGTCGTAATTTATAACGTGAGTTACATCTTCTACATCTATTCCACGAGACACAACGTCAGTTGCTATAAGAACTTGTAATCTATCTGTTTTGAAGTCCTCAAGAGCCCTCTGGCGCTGATTTTGTGACTTATTACCATGAATTGCTGCTACCCTAAAACCTCTATCCGCTAAAACCTTACTAAGCTTTTCCATTCCCCATTTAGTGCGTCCAAATATAAGGACTTTATCAAAACCTGGCTGAATAAGAAGATCATGAAGAACATCAATTTTTGCTTGTCTTCCATTAATTTTTATAATGTCCTGATCGATATTTTCAGCCGTATCATTTTGCTTTACAGAAACAGTTACGGGATCATTTACAAAACTTTGAAGAATTTCGTTTGTTTTTCCGTCAACTGTAGCTGAGAAGAATAATGATTGACGTTTTTTGGGCAAAAGAGAAATAAGATATCGAATTTCGCGAATAAATCCTATATCAACCATTCTATCTACCTCATCGAGCACAATGTTATTAAACAAAGCCAAGTTGAGTTTTCGTCTTTCTATCAAATCCTTAAGTCTACCTGGAGTACCTATAACAAAATGGGGGCTGTGGCGTAACTCATGCATTTGGCCTTTAATGTTAACCCCACCAATTGCTGCTACGGCTTCCAAACCGGTTCCTTTTGCAAATATTCTAAATTCATCGGCTATTTGAACGACCAATTCACGTGTTGGTGCCACAATGAGCACGCGCTGGGTTCTGTCAAGAAAAGCCTTATTGATAAGGGTTATAAGAAAAGCTGCGGTTTTGCCTGTTCCTGTGTTGGCTATGCCAATGATATCTCGACCTGAAAGTATTTCTGGAATTGCCTTTATTTGAATTGCTGTTGGGGTGGTGTATCCGTGATCTGCAATATTTCTCTTTAATTTTTCGTCAATAGCATAATCATTGAACGAAACAGAACTATCTACTATTTCCAAGGGTTGTGTAACTTCAGTATTTGCTTTTCTTATGAAAAGCTTTGGATCAAGTTTTTTTCCCATTCCACGACCACCACCACGTCCATTAAATGGAGTAGGGCGACCATTATGCCTGCTATGTCCGTTATTGTTTCTTTGTTTATACATATTATTAGTTTATCTTTATAATACACAAATACGTCTGCTCCAAAATGAAATCGTTAGAATGATAGATGATACAAGTGGAAAATGAGGTATCTTTTATCTTTTCAAAAACTAATCATCGAAAGCAGAAGTACTTATGTACTATCTGCGACTAAATGAATTATACCATAACAAAACCATCAAATCAAACTATAGGGTAATTTTTGGCTGAATTTAGCCTAGTTATTTCGATTTTTCTGGCAGGTACCAAAGGAGAAATCCGCCAACCAAGAGAATTGATGAAACAATACGGCCGTCCCCAGCTGTTACATCAAATGAAGGTGCAAAAAGAAATCCATTCCAATGAGGGAAAAACCAAATAATTCCGCTCAAGACAAACAATAATATTGAATTATTCCTTTTGTTCATGAAGAGATTATAGCACGGCCTTAATAGCTACATCGAAAGTCTTTCAATTGAGGTCTGGTTATCTGAGAAGAATAGTTTTGTTGAAGGTTGAATTCTTAATTTTTTCAATTCATTAAGCCCAAAAAACTGCAATATGCGTCCTTCAGCTCTTTGCATGTTATTAACATGCTTATCGCTTAATCTTGCATGGAATAAATATTGGACTACGTCATTATGAACGACACTTGAAAGGAAAGTAACTCTATCTAGTTTTATTTTAGTTTCACGCTCAACCTCTTGAAGAATTGTTTTTTCAGCCGATGTATCTTTAAGCTTGAATTTTTTAATAAAATGCCACGCATCACTATTTTGTGGCTCAAGGATATTTTCTTGCTGCAAAAGAAGAACTTTACCCTTATATGTAAGAAGAATGAGGCATAAGCCTATTGTGGATGACACTAAAGATAGTATAGCACTGTGGGAGACTAAAAATTTGAGCAATCTGGACTGAGCTGCTTTAGTATTTTTGCTTTCCTTGTCTCCATTTTAAAAGACTCTTCCTAATTAACTCTAATACATACCACTGACATCACAATTTGTACCAGAAATGGGGGAACTGGTATTCCCTAAGAGCGAAAGGAATTCTGATCGAATTGGTTGGACAAATTGGTCATATGGACATACAGCTTGCTTGTCTACAAAAATACCAAAGTCAAAGTTGTGTGCGGAAGGAGTACCCGTAGTTGTTCCAATTTGTTGACCAGCTTTTACATATATATTGTTTTTTGGTCTTGCATCCCTATCATCAAAGCCGGATCCGGGTTTTAACTCAAGTGGTTCAGATATTGGCTTTTGAGATGTGATCTCGTCAATTGGATCCGTAATATGGTTTATTCGATACATCGTATGGCAATCCACGAAGAAAACAAGGTCATAATCTGGTTTTGACAAATCTGATGATAAATCTGCTCGCGTTTTATAAAAAATTTGTACTAACACCCCATCTGCTGGAGCAAATACTGGTATGCTTTGCCTATTTTTTATCCAAAGGTAAGTAAAGCGTGCGTCTCCAACCAACTTCCCTGGAGAGATAACGCGAATTGAGCTTGCAGTAGTAACTGCCGAAGTGAATGCACCATTCGCAGTGGATCGTGGCGCATCAATTATTCCATAATCTGTTGAACAAGTATTCTGACTACTATCCGAATCATTTGAGGTTCCATATTTACCATCCTGGTTAGCTTTATTTTGATTATTTACCTGTTTGTAAATATTGTTATACAGCGCCCCTCCAACCAATACCAAAACTACTATTCCTAAAGCAACAAATAAGAGTTTCCTATTCATTTTTATATATTTTTTTTCAAGTTTTAGTATTACATCCTCCCAAAAAATAATCAATATGTACAAGGCTAGCGGTTAGAATTAAACAGAGCTTAAGGTGTTTTCAAAGAATTGTCGAGGCTAAAATAAGAGCAAAAACCCTTGCTGCCGGTCCTGGATTCGAACCAGAATAAACGGATCCAAAGTCCGTTGTCCTACCGTTAGACGAACCGGCAAAAAATAAACTCGGGCAAATCACTTCACCAGAGCCTACCAATTATATACCTGTTTTGGGATATTTTCACCTTTTGCAAAGCAAAATCGAAATCTTTTTAAGACAAAAGTCGTGCTCTTTTTGAAGGAAAAGTTCTATGACTAAGAATTATTCGCGAGTATACAAACCCAATAGTTCGGCTTTATCGATTACATGATGCTCCATCATCTCTTCCAATTCCTGCCTAGTGATATCCTCATTTGCATCAAGCATTGTGTTAAGAGCATAAAGTCTGAAAAAATACCTATGTGGACCAGTTGGAGGACAGGGACCCCCATATCCAGCATGTCCAAAATCAGTTACGCCCTCAACACTGTCTTCAGGAACAGAATCCTCCCCAATTCCTCGGGTATGCGGATCTATATTAAAAACAACCCAATGAACCCAAACTTTACCAGGAGCATCAGGATCATCAACTATAAGAACAAGACTTTGGGCATCTTCTGGTACATCCTGAAACACTAACGGAGGATTTATGTCCTCTCCATCGCATGTATATTGAGTTGGAATGTTTTGGTTATGTGTAAAAGCTGGACTTGTTATTCTCACATATTAACTCTACCAAAAGAGTTAAATAGACACAATAATATAATTTTGGTAGAATATGTAACACGTTTGGGCTTGTGCTGAAATTGGTATACAGGCATGCTTGAGGTGCATGTGTCAGTAATGGCGTGGAGGTTCGAGTCCTCTCAGGCCCACACAGAAAGGTTTGGATAGGACTCGGATTTTGTCAAAGAGTCCTCTCAGGCCCACTTCGTCCGCCTACCGGCGGACTCAGTGCGGGCACTTTTATAAATATAGAATAGGTTTTCCTTTTTGGGCTTGTCCTGAGAAGGCAAAGCCGACGAAGGGCGATTAGCTCAGTTGGTAGAGCGCTTCGTTTACACCGAAGATGTCAGGGGTTCGAGCCCTCTATCGCCCACAAAGATATGACCAAGTGAGATTTGCCAAGATTGCCAAGTTGGTCAAGGCGCGTGTCTGAAGAACACGTTATCCGGGTTCGATTCCTGGTCTTGGCACAAAAATGCAATATTTTGTGTACATTCTTGAATGCAGTGATGGTTCGCTTTATACAGGCTATACAACTGATATAGAGCGAAGGGTGAAAGAGCACAACAAAGGAAAGAGCGGAGCTAAGTCTGTACGAGGGAAATTACCTGCCGAATTAGTTTACTCCGAAACCTTTGTAACTCTTTCAGAGGCATTGAAACGAGAAGCTGAAATCAAAAGTTGGAAGAGATACGAAAAACAAATGTTAATAGCGACGAAGCGGGCGTAAGAACCTTTCAATTTCATTGAAAGAACCTTGACCCCGCTCACTACGTTCGCGGGGGTAGTTCAGTGGTAGAACGCTTCCTTGCCAAGGAAGAGGTCGCCGGTTCGAATCCGGTTCCCCGCTCATAAACGATTTCTTTAGTACCTCAAAACCTACATTGCAGCCAAAACTGCACCCATCAAAACCAATGTTACCAATTGATAACTTGCATTTATCCAATACAAATTCAATGATTTTCCCTCATAAAGAACTGAGCTAATCATGATTGTTGCAACAAATCCAAGCCACACCCAAAATCCAACTATAGCACCGCTCATTATGTCCATTGCACCCGCAAATGAAATAATGTTTGAGAGAACATAGGCAGTAATTATAGAGGCAACAGCTTGTACTCCATAAATCATTGGCATATTAGTCTTTGAACCATTCATTTTTTTTCGACTTATACCAGTTAACTTCATCCATTGTTTACCAAATCCAGCTGGAGAGTACCAAAAAGTTCCAAGCGCCATAGCAATCACTGCAGAAATAATAACAGCAACCCAATTTGTGTCCATCATATAACTTCACCTCCCCTCACATTTCAGATACTTTTAAAGTATCACCATAAGAGTTATGAAGTCAAATGCCTAAAACATGAGTAGATACTTCAATTTATGTTAAAAAACAATAACTCTGATATAATGCTGCAATGACTGAATTTGACCCTAAAAGAACTGGACCTGACCAAACTCCGCACTCACTTACACCAGAAAAGGTGAAAAGACTATTACCTCAAGGCGATAGATTTAGATTTGTGAGTGAAGTTTTAGAGTATGAACCAGGGAAGCGGATCCTTGCAAGATTGGCAGATTTGGAAGGGCCTGAATTTGACTACCTAAAGGATCACATGCCCGGAAACCCATTTATTCCAGGAACCATTCTCCAAGAAGCACTGGAACAAGCAGGAAGTTTGATTATAGCTGACTCTATTCCAGAAAATAGTTTTGCATTTCTCCGAGGAATTGATAAGTTTAGATGGTATGGATTTGTTGGGCTCGATGAGGAAGTGCTACTTGAAGCCAAAATAATCACGTTGAGATCCAATGCCGGGAAGGCTTCGCTAACAGCAACGAGGAGTGGTGAAATTGTGGCTTCAGGGCGAGTAATATTTGGTATTGGAGAAAAACCTCAGCTTGCTTAAGACTTTTTTTAACATATTTGACCTTAAGTCTTCTAGACTGAGATTTTCAACAAAATCTTGCTACATAATTTTTTTCTAAGGATTAAAAATAAAGCCTATAATACTTGACATTTTGAACATCTCGTGCTAATATGCGCCTATTCTGACTGATGGAAGTTTGAAGTGGTCAGCACTTATGTGTCTGAGCAGGGAGAACCTCCAAAGGTCTAGGAAGGACGGTTCGTTGAAACAGGTGGATAGCTAGCCGGCTTCGGCCGGATCCGGTGAAGGACCGGAAATGCAGCATGCTTGTGGAAGTCGGTCCCGGAAGGGATGACAACCACGCAGCCCGGGTGAAACCGGGTACGGAAAGGAGCAAGCCACATATGCTTGCGACCAGCACCGGACGGATGCTAAAGTTCGACGCGATCGACACCGCCGACCCGAACGACGTCATCGTCGGCTACTCGCCCACCCCGGATGGGGTCAACGGCACGTAGCTCGCCGCGACCGTCCCGAACGCTGCTAGACCGCTAGCCTAGAGAGGGAAACCTTTCTTTGCTAGCCAAAGCTAGCGCCACGTTCACCGCCCCCCGTCTTGGCACTGCCAAGTCGGGGGGCAACTCTTTTCCTCTCCAAAAAAAATTCTTGAGAAATTAAATTAGAGACAATGATGTGCCTGCACTGTGCAAGAAGTGTTACGTTGTGAAACAAAGTCTCGAAGTGCTTTCATCGATCAAGAAGTGCTTGCGCTGAACGAAATGGAAGCCTGCACTGAATGAAGTTGAGGTGCTTGCACTGAACGTAGTGAAGTGCCCGAAAAAGGAGTCGAACCTTCACACCCATAAGGGCACAGCGTTCTGAACACTGCGTGTCTACCATTCCACCATTCGGGCAACAAACATATTGTAACAGAGACAATTTATATCATAATTACTCAATTTCAAAGAAAAAAATTTGCCTGTAAATATTACCTTTAGACTATCTTATCAATCCAAACAGCACTTGACCAGAATTTTTTTTTATGGTTCTATAGAAAGATGCAAGACAGGGTAAACACTAATTCCTCTAATTTTGAAAGCAAAAGCAATTCATCTCTTAAAAAGGTTTTGTTAGTAAGCATTTATTTATCAGCCATTCCAATATTTATCGTTTTTGTAATGCTGTTTTCTCTTTACGCAAAGTACGACGTCAATGGATATATTTCTCGTCAGAATATTTCCCTTAATTACCGAGCTTTACCTGAAAATAGTAATAATAGTACTGTTTCTCTTGAAGCAGACGACGCTAGAATTCAAGCTCTCGAGGAGTTATTTGATACTTATGACTCACCTCTAGTTGGTCATGCAGCAAAAATAGTAGAAGAGGCTGATAAGCACAATATAGACTATAGACTTTTACCCTCAATCGCTATGCAAGAAAGCACTTTGTGTAAAAAAATTATAAAAGACTCTCATAATTGCTGGGGTTTTGGAATTTATGGAGGAAAAGTAACAAAATTTGATAACTATAATGAGGCAATAGAAACTGTAACAAGAACATTATCCAAAAAATATGTTCAAGCTGGACTTGAAGAACCACATGAAATTGTAGAGAAATATACGCCATCTGATGACGGAAAATGGGCAAATGTAGTCAATATGATGATGGAAACTATCAAAAACTCACTTTAATAGCCTCAAAAGCACATTTGCATCCCGTAGTATACCCCTTGACAAACCCATAGTGTAATGATATACTTCGTACTAGATCCTAAGGTAGCCCAAAACTACTTTAGGATTTTTTTTGCCTAAAAAACTTAGGTAATTCTTCTCATTAATTTCCCCAAATCGGCCGAGAGTAAGACTCGACCCATATCTAATGCAACTTATAAAGGTTACATTAAATATGAAAAGATATATTTTACCTATTATACTTTTGGCTTTTGCCAACGCAGCTATGCCATGGGCCCTTATGCCTAGGGTGTATCAAGCCTACGCGAAAGATACTGCATATACAAATGCGGAACTTTCTGTGGCTTTAAAAAATACTTCAGGAAATGACATGCGTGTTGATGCTTTGAGAATTATTTTTGAAAAGCGCAACTCTCCTTTAGTGCCTTATGCTAAGGCATATGTAGAACTTGCTGATAAGCACGGTGTTGACTGGAAACTTTTACCTGCTATTTCAGGTCTTGAATCCTCATTTGGTATTCATTTAATGCCTGGCTCCCACAATGGTTATGGGTGGGGTGGTGGACATATCTACTTCTCGTCTTGGGAAGAGGGTATTGATACTATTAACAAGGCTCTTGCTGAAAAGTATTATGGCCGTGGGGCAAATACTGTATGGAAAATTGGTCCTATTTATGCTGAGTCGCCTACTTGGGCTGTGAGAGTAAATAGCTTTATGGAGCAAATTGAGGCCGAGCATAACAAATTGCAAAACTCTAAGCTTGCCTTGACTATTTAAGGATAGCCTCAAACCCTCTTTTAGAGTATAATTGCCATATTGCCCGAGTGGTGAAATGGTATACACGCTAGTTTTAGGAACTAGTACCCTTACAGGTGTGGAGGTTCGAGTCCTCTCTCGGGCACTTCACTACGTTCAGTGCAAGCACCTCAACTTCATTCAGTGCAGGCTTCCATTTCGTTCAGTGCAAGTACTTCGGGGCCTTGTTTCTCAGCGCTTGCACAAAAAATACCTATTCTCTTGCACCCATAATTTCGCTTGTGTTACGCTAAATACATGGTATTTCTTCAGGCTTTAGTGCTGCTTGGCTCTTTTGTAACCATTTGGTATGGGGCAGGACTTATTGTTGCTTCTGCGAATAAATTTGCGCACAAAATACGAATTTCATCATTTGCTTTTTCTTTCCTTGTATTAGGAATTCTTACGTCAACACCTGAGTTTGGTGTCGGCGTAACTGCTGTTGCTGAAAATAGCCCCGAAATATTTATCGGAAACCTAATCGGAGGAATACCCGTGCTTTTTCTCTTTGTAATACCAATCCTTGCTATCTTTGGGAGGGGAATAAACCTCAAAAATAAAATTAATCCCAAAAATCTTTTCTTCTCATTTATTGTTATGCTTCTGCCTGCTTTTTTTATAATCGATAAAGAGGTTACAAATTTTGAGGCTATTATTATGATAGGTGCATACTTAGCCCTAGCTTATTCTATTCAGAAAAGTCACGGTTTTCTGGATGCAAATAATAGAAATATTCTTCACATAAAGTCATACTCAACACAGGATATTTTAAAGATTCTCTATGGGGTTGGACTTGTTTTTGTTGCAAGTCACTATATTGTTGACGGGACTCGATTTTTTGCGGATCAATTACAGGTATCGACATTTTATATCAGCCTTATTTTGCTCTCGATTGGTACTAATTTGCCAGAATTATCGCTTGCAATAAGAAGTATCATCTCGGGCAACAAAGATGTAGCATTTGGAGACTATGTAGGCTCTGGAGCTGCTAATACCGTGCTCTTTGGGATATTTACACTTTTAACGCATGGTAACGTCTTGACGGTTAATCATTTTCTTCCAGCCTTTATCCTGATGGGTGTAGGGCTTGGACTATTTTATGTATTCGCACGCTCAAAAGACATTATTTCTCAAAAGGAGGGGCTAGCTCTTTTTGCAGTATATATACTTTTTCTTATTCTTGAATTAAGTTAATATTCTTTACAAACTTATCAATCCCCCCTATAATATCAACTTATGGCTGAAACAAAAGCACCCAAAACTACAAAACCAACCGAGGGAATTACAAGAAAACCCGATGGAACTATCGAGCTTACTGTTGTTATTCCTTGGTCAACGGCTTTAAAGGCACGAGAGGAAATAGAGGAGGATCTTCTTAAACACGTACAAGTTGCAGGCTTTAGAAAAGGTGCCGCTCCCAAAAATATTGCTAAAGGAAAACTAAATCCGGAGTTGGTTAGGGAAGAAATGCTTAAAAAGCTTATCGGAAAAGCATATAACGAAGCAGTAGAAAAGGAAAAACTTGTTCCTATTATTTCCCCAAGAATTCATATAGACGTCTTTGAGGAAGGAACTGATATTGTATTTACAGCGGAAACTTGCGAAGAGCCTCAGGTTGAGCTTGGCAAATATAAAGACGACATACAGAAAGTGACAGCGAAAGGTAAAATTATTGTACCCGGAAAAGAAGAAGAAAAGCCCTCCGTAGACGAGATACTTACCGCAGGTATTTCAGGAACAAAAATACAAATTCCCAATGTATTGGTAGAAAATGAAATCTCAAGACTTTTATCTCAAATGCTTGATGAGCTGAAGAAAATTGGCCTTACGCTTGATCAATATTTAGAATCTCGCAAACTTAATCCTGAACAACTTAGAGAAGAGTATAAAAATAAAGCTGAAAATGACCTTAAATTAGAATTCTTTTTAAGAAAAGTTGCAGATAGTGAGAAAATAACTGTTGAAAAAGAGGATATTGAAAAGGCCCTAAACACTATAGAAAATCCAAAAGAACGTGAAGAAATTATGAAAAACCCATATCTTGTCGCCTCAATTATAAGACAGCAAAAAACCCTCGATTTTCTTACGAAACTTTAGATTCTTGCATAATTCTGTCTTTTTTATTTAAGAATTTCTGATACAATTGAGAAAAGTACTGCCACTTAGAATAAATTAATATAGGTTGATTTTTGAGCTTAAATCACATATAATTTAGGTTATGAAACGGCAGGGGACAACCCCAAAATTTAAATACACTGGTGAAGAAAGGGTTCGCTCTGAGGGAAGTGACTTGCTTGAGAGATTTTTCAAAACCGCAAAAACCGCAACTGAGGCTAAGAAAGTAGTAAGCGGTGTTCAGTCTGAGGCTAAAAAAAGCTTAGAAACCGCAGCTTTTCAGCTTTTTGGTGTATCTAGAGAGCTTAAGTCTGGACAAGAAGTAAAACTTCAACACGACAATGAGGGAAAAGCCCCACATGAAGCAAAACCACAAGTAACTGAGGCTTTTCTTGAATATAGAGCTTCTCTTAGCAAACCAGAGTCCAGAAAGGACAGAGAGGCTCAGACTGAAATAAGTCAGCAAATTGAAATGGTTTTGGCCGAACTTCGCAACCTAAAAGAATCTTCCGACGAACTAAATGCCGCTTTTAAAGATGTTGTTGTGGATGAAGTTCCTGAAAAACCAGGTATTTACCACCTAAGATTCTTTGAGGGATTTTTGAAAATGATAATGAAATTAAGAGAAAAAGTAGACGATGCATCCATCTTTGCTAAGCTTTTTAGAAGCCGAAAGCAGGAAAGAAGATACTCATCTATGGCCAAAAAGAGTGGCACAAGCTTTACGCTTCACCACGATAGAGCTGTAGCAACCCAAAGCGGATAACTTCCCCAATAATATTGACAAGCAGGCAGTTTCGTTGTTAAATATAATTTATTCTATGAATAAAAACCTTTACCACATTGCTATGGTGCTCCTTCTAGGAGTGTAGTAGTGTGGGAGGAAGAGTGATCTAAAACACAAAAAATATTTATAAACCTCCCACCAGGGGAGGTTTTTTTGTGTGTAAAAAGGAGGTGAAAAATATGAGAGAAAATAAATTTACAGATGTATCTGAGACAGTGCAGGCTTTGCCTGTCATATTTAAAGTGCAAGAAAACTCTCAATTCAAAACATGTTTGAACGAAATAATTTTCCTAAAAATTTAGACTTTCTCCCGTTGGAAGAAAGAGAAGCGTTGAGAGCATGCGGACGACTAGTTGAAGGAGATTTTGGTGGTGAGGAACCTATAAGAGTATTTGAAAGCTCAACCAATTCTTGGGAAACTAGAGAGGTTACACGTTTCGTAGCGCTGGAAAACGGTGTGCCAGTTACAATTTTTTCCTTATGATACTTGACATAGTATTCGGAAGTTATTAGAATAGATTTTATGCAAAACCAGGTAAAACTATTTTCGTTTTACTTTACCTTCGCCTAGCGGAGGTTGGTTTTCATTGTAAAAATTAACCTCCGAAGACTCGAACAGTCGAGTCGCTAGCGGAGGTTTTTTTGTGGATTAATGGAAAAAATTGGCTTGCCCAGAGGAAGTAAAGCCAACGAAAGGAGGTGAATTATTTATGGTTATAGAAACAAGACAACAAATGAAAGCTGGTGTTATGGACACTATGGCTATGCCAGGGCCTACAGCTAAGGGATCGAACTCTCTGTGGCTTGAAAAGGCTATTGCGTTTAATAAACTTGCACGCGAAGGAGCTGAGCATGATGCCCAAGTAATTGCTTTTGCTGAACTAGCTGCAAATGTTCCTTACACATTAAAGGTAATCCGCTAGCTAGCACACAAAATTTTAAAAGAAAGGAGGAAAAAAATATGAGCGAAATATTAAGAAGAGCAGGTTATCATAGCACTCTTGCAGACGTTGGTACTCTACGTGAAGCAAGACCAGCTAACCATCACACCACTAATATGCCAGATGGTGATTTGCCTGTTTTTGATCAGGAACAAGCCGAATTTGGATATCCTGCGCAATCAGCATTACCAAAAGAAACGCCTATGCCAGAGTCCTTGCTTCATGCAGGAGAACCTTTGAAGATTTTATAATATTAAGAGTTTCTTGATTTGAGGCAAAAAATACATTACACTACGGAAAAGTGAACAATTGGTTCAGTTGGTTGCGATGAATTCATTCATCGAGCGATGTTAGAAGTGTGGAGTTGTAACTCAGTTGGGGTTCGACTTTTGAAAAATGGACTCATAAGCAGAGTTTGCTTTTTGTTTTCGAAAAGTAGCTCAGTTGGTTACATTTTGTGTGGACGATTAGCTCAGTTGGTTAGAGCGTTGCATTGACATTGCAAAGGTCACAAGTTCGAATCTTGTATCGTCCACACAAAATGCGCTGAAGCGTTGCATTGACATTGCAGAGGCCAGAGAAGGAATTTCATTAATGAAATTCGACTGTCGTCAGCGAATCCTCTTGGGTCCACTTCACTTCGTTCAGTGCAGGCACTTCAGTTTCGTTCAGCACGGGTACTTCGTTACACTCAGCACAGACACATTTTCCCATACTTGATACATACTTCAAAATACTTAATACTTAATACTAAATACTTAATTCTTTCTTATGACCCGGCAAGAGGCATATCAAACACTACAGCTATATACAAAGTCTCAAACTCTAATTCGCCATCATTTGGCAGTTGAGGCAGCCATGCGTGCTGTTGCAAAAAAACTCATTTCTAAAGGTATTGAAAACATTGATATTGAGCTTTGGGGGTTAACTGGACTGTTGCATGACGCAGACTACGAGATTACACGCAAAAATCCTGAAAGACATACTCTTTATCTCGAAGAAAAACTAGGCAAAACCCTTCCCCCAGGCGTAATTCAAGCAATAAAATCTCATAACAGCAAACACACAAACACTCAGCCCCAAACACCTATGGACTGGGCACTTTTCTGCGTAGATGAGCTTACAGGATTTGTTATCAAAACTGCGATGCTTACGAATGACAAGAGAATAGCAAGCCTTTCCTCGGACGGAGTGATATTACAGATAAACGATAAATCAAATGCGAAATATGTAAAAAAAGAGCAAATTCTCGCATGCGAAACTCAACTTCACATTCCACTAAAAGAATTTGTAGAGCTCGTCCTTAACTCGATGAAGACTGTTGCAAACCAGCTTGGATTTACTCAATAATAGAAATATGGAACCTGTTGAAAAAATACACCGCTCTAGGGGGAAAATGATGTTTGAAAATTTCCTGGGTGGTATTGCTTGGTCGCTTGGGGTTACATTTGGATGGGCTATAATAATTGCGATAATTGCTATAGTCCTTTCAAAAATCAACTATGTGCCCGTAGTTGGCGATTTTATTTTAAATATAATAAATTATGTTGCAAAACATCAAAGCCCTTTTTCTTTTTAAAAATGCTTTCCATCTTCAATCTTGAGGCTATTTCTGTTAGAATACATACATGGATGATTTAGCACCAAATGACCACAAAAGACTTGGCCGCGAACTTGGTCTTTTTACGTTTTCCGACACTGTAGGAAAAGGACTGCCACTTTTTACCCCAAAAGGCTCAGTTATTAGACGCGAGTTAGAGCGTTTTATTGTTGACGAGGAGTTAAAGCGAGGCTACCAACACGTATATACCCCTGACATTGCAAAGCTTGAATTGTATAAAAAATCAGGACATTATCCCTACTACAAAGACTCTATGTATGCCCCAATCACTATAGAGGATGAGGAATTTATGCTTCGTCCCATGACTTGCCCTCATCATTTTGAGCTTTATCTTACTCGTCCACATAGCTACAAAGAACTTCCAATGAGAATCGCAGAGCTTGCAAAACTGTATAGATTTGAGCAATCAGGTGAGCTAATGGGCCTGCAACGCGTACGGACATTTTGCCTAGCTGATGCCCATATTATTACCTCGCTTATAAATGTTGAAGAGGAAATCCAAAGCGTCCTTGATCTTATTGAATTTATTGCAAATACATTCAAACTCGAACAAGGAAAAGACTATCGTTATCGATTATCTTTGGGGGACAGGAAGGACAGTAAGAAATACTTTAAAGATGATGCTTCTTGGGATATGGCAGAGAAAACTTTAAAAAAGGTATTAACCGACAGAAAAGCTCACTTTGTTGAAGCTGAAAATGAAGCAGCGTTTTATGGTCCAAAAATTGATATTCAAATGAAAAACACTAATGGTAAAGAGGATACAGCCTTTACTGTCCAGCATGACTTTGTTATGCCAAAACGTTTTGAATTAAGATATATAAATGAAAAAGGAGAAGAAGAGCAACCTGTTGTCATACACCGCTCATCAATTGGTGCAATTGAGCGTGTGATGGCTTTTTTAATAGAACACTATAAAGGCGCTTTCCCAATGTGGTTATCCCCTGTCCAGGCGGTTGTAATGGCAGTTTCTGATAAGTTTGATGCATACGCAAAAGAAGTATTTGAGGAGTTAAAAAGCAATGGGATTAGGGTTGAATTCGACAATTCTAATAACACGCTTGGTAACAAAATCCGTGAGGCTACTTTACAAAAAGTACCCTACATGTGTATAATAGGCGGTCAGGAAGAACAAGAGTTTAAAGAAAGTGGAAAAAGAGTAATTACAGTAAGAACCCGAGAAGGAAAGGATCTGGGCAAGAAAGAACTTGACGAATTTATCAAGGGATTAAAAAAAGAAATTGAGACCAAACAATAAATTTCAAAAAAAAGAGTTTTACAGACGCAATCACCAGATCCGGGCTGTAACAGTACGAGTAATTGATGCTGAGGCAAAGCAGGTTGGAGTAATGGCACTTTCTGAAGCCTTAAAAATGGCTGAGGAACAAGAACTTGACCTAGTTGAGGTTGCGCCGCTTGCTCAACCGCCAGTTGCAAAGCTAATTGATTACTCGAAATTTTTGTATCAACTCAAAAAAAAGAAACAAGAGGAGAAAAAGGGAGCAAAGACTTCCGAAACCAAACAAATCAGATTTGGTCCCTTTATCGGAGAACATGATTTGGATATAAAAATTAAGAAGGCGAAAGAATTTTTGACTGACGGAGATAAAGTGAAATTTACAGTAAGATACACGGGACGGCAGATGGCACATCAAGAAGTGGGAAGAAAAGTATTAGAGCAGGTTATAGAGAAGCTAGGCGACCTTGCGAAAATCGAGAGAGAAATGAAAATGGAGGGCAGACAGTTAAATATGTTTGTCACTAAAAATAAATAAAGTAAAAGTCAGCTAACAACTAATATATGCCAAAATTAAACAAAGTTTGGTTTTGTCATATATCATTAGATTAAATAATTGAATATGCCAAAATTAAAAACTAAAAGAAGCGTTTCGAGAAGATTCAAGGTTACCAAAACCGGAAAAGTTCTGCGTGGATCTCAAATGAGAAGTCATTTACGTTCTAAAAAATCTAAAGGAACACAAAGAGCATCCAAAGAGCAAAAATTTGTAACAGGAAAATTTGCGAAAAAAGTGAGACAAATGCTTGGAGAAGCATAAAATCAGTTATTAGTTCTCAGGAGCAGTTGAGAACAATAACTAATTACTAAAAACTAACAACTAAATTTATGGCAAGAGTTAAAAGGGGAGTTGTTTCCCACAGAAAGCACAATAAAGTTCTAAACCTTACAAAAGGATATAGAGGAACTCGTTCAAAACTTATAAAAGTCGCGAAAGAGGCCTTACTGCACTCTGATGCATATGCTTATCATGGACGAAAGCGTCGAAAACGCGATATGCGAAGACTTTGGATTACGAGAATCGGGGAAGCAGTAAAGAAAGATGGCTACTCATACAGCGTGTTTATGAACGCATTGAAAACCAAAAAAATCGAAATTGATAGAAAGATCTTGTCACAACTTGTAACTGATGATCCTGACGCATTTACAATGGTTGTAAAAAAGGCTTTCGAGGGGAAGTAAATTTAGACTGAAATATACCTGAAGGCCTCCCAAACGGGAGGTTTTTTTGTTTTCAAACATGAAGCATATTGAAGAAGTCGCAGTTGTGGTTATCGTAAACAGTAATGGAGAAGTGCTTGTAACTCAAAGGGATGATCCATCTACCCCTATAATTCATCTGAAGTGGCAACTACCAGGTGGAGGCAAAGAGAAAAACGAAACGCTTGAGGAAACATGCATCAGAGAGGCAAAAGAGGAAACTGGATTAACAGTTAAACTTGTTACAAAAACTCCTCATAAAATTACTCAAGAGCTTCCAAGAAGAAATTTGTTGCTTTGTGGTTTTAAGGCCATACCAACTTCTGGTACAATTAATACTGAACTTGATAAAGAAACGAGGGACGCAAAGTGGTTATCTCGAGATGAGATAAATAAACTCGATTTGCTACCAAAAACAATTGAAATGATTGATGCGTGTTATTAACTATGGAAGAAGAATTAATTAAAATCAAAAATGATGCTGTAGGGCTCTTGATGCATGAGACTGAGGATGGAATTGATGAAATTGCTCTGGATTTTTTGGGAAAACAAGGAAGGCTTACTACGATTATGAAAGAAATTCCAAAACTTCCTCCAGAGAAAAGACCAGAACTTGGAAAACTCGCAAATGAAATAAAAAAAACAATTGAGAGTCTGATAGAGGATAAAAGAAATGAGAAAAAAGCATCATCTTCAAGAGGTGCCAGGATAACTGGTGCAATTGATGTAACACAACCCGGTGTAAAACCTCCTCTTGGAACTCTCCATTTAGTAACACAGGCAATTAGTGAAATTACAGCAATATTTGAGAAAATTGGATTTACTCGTGTCCGCTATCCTGAAGTAGAATTTGATTGGTACGCATTTGGCTCACTTAATTTTCCCGATAATCATCCGGCACGGGATGACTGGGAAACTTTCTTTGTTGAACTTCCAACTGATTCACAGAAAGGTCCGATTTTACTTACTCCTCACACCTCGTCTGGTCAAGTTAGAGAGCTTGAAAAGGGTAATATGCCTGTAAAAATGCTTAACATTGCAAAATGTTATAGAAGACAAAGTGACGTTTCCCACACTCAAATGTTTCATCAATTTGAAGGCCTTGTTGTTGCTGAAGGAATAAATATTTCTCATCTCAAAGGAGTGTTGGATTACTTTGTAAAGTCCTACTTTGGAGAGAAAAGAACGTTTCGTATTCGCCCATATCATTTCCAATTTACTGAACCATCATTTGAAATAGATATTTCCTGCGGTGTTTGTAATGGTAAGGGATGCAAGCTGTGTAAGGAAGGTTGGCTTGAATTGGGAGGAGCAGGAATGGTTCATCCTGAAGTTCTAAAAGCAGGAAAAGTAGATCCTAAGAAATATACTGGGTTTGCTTTTGGTTGGGGAGTTGAACGAGTTTTAATGATGAAAGAAGGACTTAGTATTGATGACCTTAGAATTCTTTATTCAAATGATCTTAATTTCCTAGAGCAATTCTAGACTAGTCTATAGTCTTTAGTTCATGGTTTATAGTTAAAAAACTAAGGACTAAAAACTAATAACTAAAAACTGGATTATGAATATTTTAATACCAAACAGTTGGCTACAAGACCATCTTAAAACAAATGCAACTCCTGAGGAGTTTGCACGAGAAATGAGTCTTACAAGTGTCTCAATTGAGAGAATTGAGAAGGTTGGTGATGACTCTGTCTTTGATATAGAAATTACAACAAACAGACCTGACCTAATGTCTATTCAAGGAATTGCAAAGGAAGCTTCTGCTATACTTCCCCAAGCAGGTTTCAACGCTAAATATATACCCCATGAATATAGTAAGACTTTAAAAACTGTTGAAAAAAATGACTTGTTGACAATATCTTATGACAAATCATTTATTAATCGCATTATGGCAGTTGTAATAGACGTAAACCTTCATGATTCGTTAGATATTATTCGTGACAGACTTGAAAAAACCGGCATTCGAAGTATTAACAATATAGTTGATGTTACCAATTACATAATGCGCGAACTTGGTCATCCAACTCATGCATTTGATTATGACAAATTACAAACCCATACACTAAACATCCGAGAGTCAAAAAAAGGTGAAAAACTTACAACCTTGGACGGAAAAGAATATATTCTTCCTGGGGGAGACATAATAGCTGACAATGGAAAGGGTGAAATAGTTGATCTCTTGGGCATAATGGGAACTGATAATATCGCAATAACTACAGACACAAAACGAATTGTACTTTTTATTAATAACAGTGACAGACATAAAATAAGAAAAACTTCTATGGCCCTTGGAATCCGTAGTGAAGCTGCGGTTTTGAACGAAAAAGGGGTCGACCCAGAGCTTGCCTTTCCTACGTTACTTAGGGGGGTAGAGCTTTACAAAGAGATAGCAAATGGAAATGTAGTTGGAGAAATTATTGATATTTATCCAAATCCCTTGAAAACAAAAAGGGTAAATATCGAAAAAGAAAAAATAAACTCAGTAATTGGAGTAGAGATAAAAGACGTAGTCATAAAAGACATATTAACCAATTTGGGGTTTGGTGTTTCTCAAAAAAATAATAGCTTCGAAATCACGGTTCCATCAACAAGAGTTGCTGATATAGATATTCCTGAGGATATAATTGAGGAAGTTGCAAGAGTATATGGATATACAAAAATTCCAAATTTGCTCCCAACATTACCACAACAAGCATATTATCATCAAGATAAAAATGAATTTTATTGGATTTCCAAACTTAAAGACGCATTTCAATTTTGGGGTTTTAATGAGGTGTATACATATTCAATGGTCGCTGAAGAATTATTTGATGGTCCAATAAGTAATGCCGTTAAACTTAAGAATCCATTAACCGAAGATAGAACTTATCTTAGAAATACTATCACGCCAAGCATACTTGAAGTTGTAAGGATTAATAAGAACCGAGAATTCCTAAAGCTTTTTGAAATTGCGAATGTATACGTAAAACAAGCCAAAGGACTTCCAAACGAGGTGCTTCATCTTGCGGGAGTTATTAAACATTCAAACATCACTTTTTATGAAATCAAAGGAATTGTTGAGCAAATTTTCTATATTCTGGGTATTGATTCCTACTCATTTAAAAAACGCACTGACGGGCTAAATGGAGCTTTCATTGTTTATGATAAAACACATATAGGTGGAATTGAAATCGAGGATGGTGAAGCGACATTTGAGATTGATATCCAAGAGCTAATAAAAAACGCAACAACTCACAAAAAATACAGTGAACCTACAAAATTTCCACCGGCGATTGAAGATGTAAGAATAGAAGTTTCTCAGCATTATACTTTTAAAGAAATTGCAGATATTATTTCTTCTCAAGACGATAGAATAAAAGATGTTAGCTTGCTTGATGTATATCAAAACAAAAAGACTTTCCGTGTGATTTTTATGGACAGAACAAAAAATTTAACAGCGGAAGATATAACCCCCATGAGAGAGAGAATTTATAAAGCATTAGAGTCCAATTTTAAAGCTAAAATAGGCTGATGGCAGTTCTTGCAACACTTTGTTATCTTCAACAAAACGGTAAGACGTTAATGATATTTCCAACTGGTAAAAAAGATTCCCATTATAATGAAAAGTGGAATGGAGTAGGGGGGAAATTTAAGAGTGGTGAAACCCCTGAAGAATGCGCAATTCGCGAAATAAAAGAGGAAACAAGCCTTGCTGCAAAAAATCCCCAATTAGCAGGCATTCTTACTTTTCCTAAAATGACAGGAGGAGAAGATTGGTATGTCTTTGTATTTGTAATAAAAGAATTTTCTGGCAAACTAAAAGCATCAAAGGAAGGAAAACTTCAGTGGTTTGCGAACGAAGAAATTTTAAAACTTAATTTATGGGAGGGGGATTATATTTTCCTTCCATGGTTATTTGCAGGTAAATTCTTCTTAGGGGAGTTTGTTTATGACGACGGCAAACTAAAAAACCATTCAGTTACCTTTTATTAGTTCGGGAAACAATCTATTATTCCCCCAAAGCAAGTTTTTCTAAGCCCTCCTTTAATTGTTCGGGAGTCACCTGAAATTCATCACTAATAGTTCCGTTAACTTTATCCATAAACGACTCGTAATGTTGTCTTCTTTCCTCCAACGGAAAACTATCCATTTCTATTGGATCGGGACCTTCAAAAGTTCTGAGATAAAAAGTGTATTCTGTGTGTCCATTAAGCATTACGCTTGCTGCCACAATATTTTCTCTGTCAGGAGGCTTCATGTGATATACAAGACCTTATCCTATCTCACTGCTCACCCACCAAGAAGGTGTATCTCCATCGTTATTAAGTGCAAGAGCATTAGCAACATCACTCCCAACAATTCCTAATGGTCCGAATATTATTCCTCGCTCATGTTGCATAGCGGCATTATATCAAACTCAGTGAGAGAAAGATGAAACTTTTTTATATGACGAATTTACTGTTTGTAGTCTGATTTTTCTGTAATTCTCCTATATTTATCATCATCTTTATAGTGCTCTGCTACCCACGCATCGATTGCCTCTTGCCAACGATTTTTTCCATCTGTTGAAACTGGATCGCTTTCTTCAAAATTTATGACGTCTTTTGTGTCATAATCATTTCGCGACACCTCGTCGTCTGATGCTAATTTACCTCCGTCGTGCTTTGACATTTTTAACGTTTTGTATATTGCAGCCTTTGTTGTAGGCTCTGTTCCTTTTACAAAATACTCAGTTCTTCGCGCCTGACCGTCAACAGGAAGTCCCCCACCAAGAGAATCAATCTCCATTGCAATTACATTTGATGGAACCTTAAATTCTTCATTCTTTTTACCCTTAAGGGCAGCCTGCATCACTCGATTCCATATAGGAGAAGCACCTGTTACACCCGAGGCAATGCGAGGGTCGAGTGGGGTATTGTCGTTGTTACCCACCCAAACTCCAACCACATATGATGGGGTGTATCCAACCGTCCAGTTATCCCTCTTTTGATCAGTAGTACCTGTCTTTACAGCAACTGTCTTACCAGGAACGACAAGATAAGATCGGGTTCCAAATACATCCGCTCGTGCATTATTATCAAGAAGTATGTGGGAAATAATAAATGAAACCTCAGGGCTTAAAACTTGTTCTTCGCCTTCGTCTTTGTGCTTATATAATGTTTTTCCTTTTCTGTCTTTTACCTCAATAATCGAGAATGGTTCTTTTCTCTTGCCTTCCCTTGCAAAAACAGAATATGCAGACGTAATCTGAGTAAGGGACGCCTCGCGTCCTCCAAGAACAAGAGAAAGTCCCACGTTTTGCATATTTTTCGTTGTTGGCTCCCAATTTTCAATTCCCATTTCATACCCCTTTTGCATGACAGGTTTTATCCCAACTCGCGCAAGCATCTTAACAGCAGGCAAATTAAGAGAATTTCCTAATGCAAAACGTACCTGAACAGGACCGCGATACTTTCCATCGTAATTCACGGGTTTATAGGTCGGCTGTCCATCGATAGGAAATTCTGTACCGACATCCATCAGGAGAGTAGAAGCTGTGTATCCCTTTTCAAGAGCTACAGCATATGTGATTGGCTTTAAAGAAGAACCCGGCTGTCTTAGAGCATTTGCTGCATTAAAATTTCCATCGTTATCAATATCAAAATAATCTTTACTTCCAACCATAGCCAAAATTCCACCACTTTTAACATCCTCCACAACTACTGCTGCATTATTCACTTTGAAATTCTTGAACTTTTCAAACTCACTGGTGACTACCTCTTCTGCATCTGCCTGCAACTCATCATCAAGCGTTGTTGTAATACTAAGATTACCATTCTCGACTAAATTCTCGTCGAACATGTTTACCAATTGCTGTCTTACGTACATTACGAAATGTGGTGCTTTAATACTTTCTGTTCTGCGCTCTTTAAATTGAAGTTTCTTAACTTCTTCAAGAGACTTTTCCTCCTGCTGCTTTGAAATGTATCCATCTTCCCGCATGCGTCTAAGTACTGCCTCAGTTCTTCCAATATAAGCTTTGTCCTTGTTCTGATATGGTGAGTAATAAGATGGGAGCTGTGGAAGACCTGCTAGAAACGCGCTTTCGGCAAGAGTGAGTTCTTTTGCTTTTTTTGCAAAGTATAGGTTACTTGCAGCCTCAACGCCAACAGCTGTACCTCCATATGGAATATTATTCAAATACATTTCAAGAATTTCATCTTTTTTATACCGGCTGTCTACCTGAATTGCGAGTATCAGTTCTTTAAGTTTTCTCGTGGCACTACGCTCAGGAGACAATAAAGCATTTTTCACTAACTGCTGAGTTATTGTTGAACCACCACTTGCGCGACCCTTAAATATGGGGTCTAACACCAAACCACGAATCGTTCCCGTAATGGAAAATCCTTGATTGGAGTAAAAATTTTTATCTTCAATTGCGATTGTTGCATGCTTAAGATTATCGGGAATATCTTTAAGAGGAACATAAATCCTGTTGTAGTCTTTATAAAAAGAGTATAGAAGGTCTCCATCCTTATCAAGAATTCTTGTTGAGTCCTTAATGTCTCCATTGGCAAGTTTTCCCGGCTCTGGAATATCGCGACTAACCCACAATATATAGAAAAAACCCAAAACAATAAACCCAATGAGTCCAAAAAAAGCAAATTTTGCAGCTCTATTTGCAAGAAAAGCTCTGTGTGAAGAAAGGAGTAGGCCTCGTTTTATAGCATTGCGCTTCAGCCTACTACTATAATGTCGCATAAGATATATTATAGCAGTTTTCGCTTTGAGGGCGAAAACTGATACAAGCTGTGCTTAAAGCAGTTTTCGCTTTGCGCAGATTTCAATAAAAATTATTTCAGCGTTTTATTGTTGAAATAAGGTTCAAATTCAGCGTATAATGTAGTTATTATATAAACAAACCCATGAATTTCATCTTGAAGAGTTTGCGAAATATAATTATCACATGAATGAGATCACTGAATTATTGACACGAGGTGTTGCAAACATAATCCCATCCAAAGAGAAGCTAGAAGAACTTCTTAAATCTGGGAAAAAGCTTAATATTTATATGGGTATTGACCCGACTGCAGTAAATATCCATCTTGGACATGCTGTAACGCTTCGCAAACTGCAAAAGTTTGCAGATCTTGGCCACAATGTAACATTTCTAGTTGGGGACTTTACAGCAAGAATTGGAGATACTTCTGATAAAGAAACTGAACGTCCACAATTAACTACAGAGGAGATAGCGCAAAATCTTGCAACTTATAAAGAGCAGGCATCTAAAATCCTGGACTTTTCAAAAGTTACGGTTAAATTCAATAGTGAATGGTTACAAGAATTGAAGTTTGGTGAAGTTTTAAAACTCGTCAAGCATTTCACATTAAATGATTTTATTTCTCGAGAACTTATTAAAAAGCGCTTAACTGAAGGCAAAAGCGTAGGGCTTTTGGAAACAATGTATCCCTTAATGCAAGGCTATGACAGTTATATGCTTGATACTGATATACAACTTGGTGGAACTGATCAGACATTTAACATGCAGGCGGGGAGAACTTTAATAAAAAACTTAAAAGGGAAAGAATCCTTTATTATCACTAATGAATTTTTATCGGGAACTGATGGGCGAAAGATGAGTAAAACATGGGGAAATGCAATTTGGCTTACGGATACCGCTTCTGATATGTATGGAAAAGTGATGTCCTTAAAGGATGAATTAATTATTGAGTATTTTACCCTTGCGACGAATGTATTACTTGATGAAATAAAGGAGATTGGGAACAGAGTAAAAACTGCTCCAATGGAGGAAAAGAAGAAATTAGCATATATTATTGTGTCCCAGTTTTATGGAGAGAAAACTGCTGATAAAGCACAGGAAGAATTTGAAAAAGTAGTACAGCACAAGGAAACGCCTGAAGATATTGAAAGTCTAGAGTTTAAAGAAAATCAACCTCTTTCAAAGTTTATTATAGAAAGTGGTCATGTCTCGTCAATATCTGAATGGAAGCGCCTCATAGAGCAGCATGGTGTAGAATATAACGACGAAAAGATCGATAATCCTTTTATAAATACTAATGAACTTGAAAATGAAGGCATTTTAAAAATAGGCAAAAGAACATTTTTAAAATTAAAGAAAGGATAAACTAACTTGGATTTTATTCGCAAAAATAAATGGATTTGGAGGATACTTATCATTATTGTGGTTATCTCCATGATAACAACTGCAGTACTTCCATACTTACTAGGACTTTACTAAGTATTTTTCAATGGCACAACTTTCAACTCCCATCAAAGAGGCGGGCTTTGTTTATAGGGTGAAAAGTGCACCCCTTGCGCGTCTTGGCATATTAACGCTTAATGACCTTCTGTCCCATATTCCCTTTCGATATGAGGATTATTCCAAAAGCTCTAAAATATCTGACCTTCCCATTGGAGAACTTACAACGATAAAAGCTACTGTAATCGATATAAAAAACGAGTACACAAGAAGAAAATTTGTCCTTCAAAAAGCCCATGTTAAAGATGAGACGGGAGAAATTGAGTGCTTGTGGTTCAATCAAAGTTATATCACAAGAGTTATACACCCAGGAGATGTAGTCGGTCTTGTTGGGAAACTTGAACCCTCAGGCAGAAGGTATACTTTTCAAGTAAAAGACTATGAAGTCCTTTCTGGAAAAGAGGCGCTACATACATCTGGACTTGTACCAGTATATAGTGAAACTTACGGTATCTCATCAAAATGGATAAGGAGCAGAATATATGAAGTGTTAAATGAAAATAAAGATGATCTTGAGGACTTCATACCACCTGATACCATAAAAAGACTTTCACTTCCGACTCTTAAAGAAGCTCTTTCAACAGTTCACTTCCCAAATTCTATTGAAAATGCTATCTCTGCAAGAAAAAGAATTTCTTTTGACGAGCTTCTTCTTGCACATTTAAGCGCACTTGTTAGGCGAGATGAGTGGAAACAAAAGAAAAACGGAATACCAATGATTGTTGATAAATACGAAAAAGAGCTTTCAGAATTTATAACCTCCCTTCCATTCACATTAACTAATGCTCAAAAAAAAGCCGTTGAAGACTTAAAAAAAGACCTTCAGAAGGATACCCCCATGAATAGACTTTTGGAGGGAGATGTCGGAAGCGGAAAAACGGTAATTGCTGCAATTGGCATGTATATAGCGTACCTTAATGGCTATCAATCTGTATTAATGGCACCAACTGAAATACTTGCACAGCAACATTTTGCTTCAATTTCAGCTTTGTTTTCAAAACACAATATGGAAATTGCACTTTTCACTTCAAGTAAAAAAACACATGAGAATAATTACTACAATATTGCAATTGGCACTCACGCACTTCTCCAAAAAAGAGTAGCCCCCGAAAAATTGGGATTTGTTGTAATTGATGAACAGCAACGATTTGGTGTAGAACAACGTGCAATTTTGCGCGATAAGGGAAGTAACCCACACTTCCTTACAATGACTGCTACTCCTATTCCAAGAACGGTTCTTTTAGCAGTTTATAAGGATCTTGACGTATCAGTTCTTGATGAGATGCCAAAGGGAAGAAGAACAATCAAGACATGGCTGGTTCCGCCACAAAAAAGAGAAGCTGCCTATGCGTGGGTCAAAAAACAGATTGAGGAAAGCAAATTTACAAATCAAGCATTTATTGTTTGCCCATTTATTGAAGAGTCTGAAAGCCTAACAACTGTAAAAGCTGCAAAAAGTGAGTTTGAAAGACTACAAAAAGAGGAATTTAGGGGTTTATCTTTGGGACTATTGCACGGAAAATTAAAACCAAAAGAAAAAGAAGAGGTGCTTAAAAAGTTTAGAGAAAAGGAATTTCAAATTTTAGTATCCACTCCTGTAGTTGAAGTTGGGATAGATATTCCTGATGCAACAATAATGGTGATTGAAGCTTCAGATAGATTTGGGCTTGCACAACTTCATCAATTACGTGGAAGGGTTGGAAGAAGCGAAAAAGAATCATACTGTCTCCTTTTTACTGAATCCCAAAGCGAAATTACCATAAAACGTCTTAAATATATGGAAGAGGCGCACACCGGTTTTGAATTGGCTGAATTTGACCTAAAATTACGAGGTGGAGGAGATATTTTTGGAAGAATGCAACATGGTGTTGTTGGCCTTAAAACAGCCGATTTTTCTGACTTTGAACTAGTAGATAAGGCAAAAAAAGAGGCGGAGATTATATTTCCCAAACTATCAGCCTACAAAGAGTTGCGCGCGAGGGTAAAATCTACTATAATAGCAAGCATTACACCGGACTAAGTGTCCTGTGTTTTTTGATGTTATGCCACAAGAACCAAAAAGAAGACATTCAAAACAGAGAAAGGGAAAGAGGCGCTCCTCAATCTCTTTAGCTGGAATTTCTACCTCAGTTTGTAGTAACTGTGGTTCAGTAGTTGTTCCACACACAATTTGTAAAGCATGCGGATTTTATAAAGGAAGAAAAACCATTTAACCTTCTTTTTTAAAAAGCGTGTCATAAACAAATATGAAAACCGCTTTTGACCCCCGGCACAAAAAAAGACAAGAGATTGTAAAACTTCTTTTTTCATTTAGTTTCCATGATCAAAACATACAAGATTCCAAAGCCAGAGAAATTATTGCCAACATCTCCAAAATCGACAAAAAAATAGAGGAGGTTGCACCAGAATTTCCAATTGATAAAATAAATAAAGTAGATCTTGCTATACTTAGACTTGCTATTTTTGAATTAGAAAATGAGAAAAAAGAACCTCCGAAAGTCGTAGTGGATGAAGCAATTGAACTTGCTAAAGAATTTGGAGGAGATACATCCCCAGCATTTATTAATGGGGCCTTGGGAAAAGTAATTTTAAAAGTAAATAAAATTTAATAAAAATGCAGCTACCAACATTTAACGATTTGGCAATTAGACAACTAGCTTTTACGCATCGTTCCTATCTAAACGAGAACAAAAATGCAACTCAATCCAACGAACGATTGGAATTTTTGGGCGATAGCATCCTTTCTTTTATAGTCTCTTCGAACATTTACAAAACGTACACCAATCTTCCGGAGGGAGAATTAACCAGTCTTCGCTCGGTTCTCACAAACACTCAAACATTATATGAGGTTGCGAAATCACTAAATCTTGGTCAAGAACTTCTTATGTCAAAAGGGGAAGAAGAGGGTGGAGGACGAAGCAGCAAAACAATTTTGGCAAACACATACGAGGCGGTAGTTGGTGGGATTTACTTGGACCAAGGGCTTGAAGCAGCGACCACTTTTGTAACCAATACAATCCTTGATAATGCAGATAAGTTTGTTGACTCCCAAGGCCTAAAGGACCCCAAAAGCAAACTACAAGAATATATGCAAGAAAAATTTAAAACATCCCCTGATTATGAAATTCTCGAGGAAACTGGCCCAGATCACAATAAAATATATACTTCGGGTGTTATGTATAATGGAGAACTTGTTGCAAAAGGCTCAGGACATTCAAAACAAGAAGCCGAAAAAGACGCTGCACAAAGGGCACTTGAGACTTTGACATCTTCTGCTTGATATTAAGCCTCAAAACTAGTAAAATATACCTTATGCTAATTATAAGATTTACAAGAACTGGAAGAAAGGGTGAAAGAAAATTTCGTCTGGTTGTAAAAGAGAAGCGCAGCAAGCGTGACGGCAAACCAGTGGATACGCTTGGTTTTTATGAAAAAACTGCAGTTTCTGAAGTTAAAAATTTTGATAATGATAAAATCAAGTACTGGCTTTCAAAGGGAGCTCGGCTTACACCTTCAGTAAAGGATATTTTAGATGGAAAGAAAAAAGAAAAAAAACTTCCAAAAGTAAAAAATTCCAACTAACATGAAAGAACTTCTCGAGTATATTTTAGATTCTCTTTTTGCAAATCCAGCAATAACCGTAACTGAGGAGGTTGAAGACGAATATATTAACCTTATCATTAATGCACCTCAGGATGAAATTGGGAGAATAATCGGTAAAAAGGGCAAAGTTATTAATGCAATAAAACAGCTTATAAAAATTCAGGCAATTAAGGATAATAAAAGAGTAGAAATTCAGGTTTCTGAAACCGAATCTTAATGCTTATTTCTATAATCACTCTTTTTCCTGAGATATTTCCCCAAATCTTAGGACATTCAATTCTCAAACGAGCCGAGGAAAAAGGCTTGGTAAAATTCAATCTAGTTAATCATAGAGAGTTCGGTATTGGAAAACACAAAGTCGTTGATGATAGACCATATGGTGGAGGCGCTGGAATGGTCCTAAGAGTAGACGTATTGGAAAAGGCTATTTTGTCAACAAAAAAAGGGCTTAAAGACGAAATAGTAATTTTACTTGATCCAAAAGGAATTCCTTACACACAACAAGTCGCAGAAAATCTCTCAAAATATGCGCATATAATACTTGTTTGTGGACATTACGAAGGGTTTGATGAGAGAATAAGAAATCTTGTAGACCTGGAAATCTCTATTGGAGACTACGTATTAACCGGAGGAGAGATTCCTGCCATGACGATAGTTGATAGCGTAACTAGACTTGTTCCTGGGGTTTTGAAAGACGAGACAGCTACTCAATTTGAGTCACATTCAAAAAGTGGTGACAAACGGATTCTGGAAGGTCCTCATTATACTCGCCCCGAAGAATACAACGGACAAAAAGTTCCTGAAATTCTATTGTCTGGGGATCCAAAAAAAGTACAAAAATTCAGGGCGGAGGAGGCAAGAAAAATTACAAAAAGTAGACGCCCCGAACTCCTGGACTAGTTATTGGGTCATCCATCCGTCAAGTTGATTTAGTAAATTAGCCTCACTTGGTGTTAATGCTTTCACGTCATTAAGAAGCGCAGTAGGCAATACGTCGTAGGGTTTAAAAAAGAATTTTACATCATAACTTCCCAGTCCTTTATCGATTCCTATTCTTGTTAACTCTACAAGAGGCAAACTTTGATAAAGATTTTCAGCGAATTTTTTTAAATTATTATTACTACCTTCCGCCTGAATTGTAACTGTCAAATAAGGTAATCCCTCAATGGATTTATTTGAACCAATTTTCTTACCTGTATCATAAATGTCACCAACGCGAAGACTAAATCCTTGAAGCCTAACATCTGCCCTGTTTGCAGCACTATTTAGCATCGTGAACATCAGCGCTACATCTTTTTGTGGTGGAAGTGCAGTTGTTGCTACAGTAAAATTTCTATCTAATACTTCTTTTGGAGTGGTTTGGATAAGTGTTAAAGAGTTTTGTAAATTTCCTACTGCTCCTGATTTTTTTTCAATTTGCTGATTGATTAATGATATTTCAGATAATTGTGGAAGTGCAATTCTAAATAATATAAAAAACGAAGCAAAAATTAAGGCCACAGGCAATAACTGTTCTTTATATTTTTTATAAATCTGTCTTAATTCCTTCTCCATTTTTAATTATAAGTTATCCCAAATATAACACTGTAAACTTTTGTAGTAGGGTTCAGCATAAAATTCTTCATTTCAATTTTCTTTATTCCTCTTTTTTTGTCTGTGGTTAAAGTTGAGATTTTTTCATTGATAAGCTCACCAAGAGAATCGAGACTATCCGACTCAACTTGCAACTCAATTTCTTCATCGGTCCCCGTAAATGTCTCAAGAGTAGCTTTTTGAGGGATTATGGTTGCCAATTCGTCAAATTTTGATGTTATATTAAGTCTTTTTCCTATTATTCTTTGGGACTCTTCGAGACGTTCTTTTATTGTTAGCATTTTGTCCCTCTGTTCTCTAAGTGAATTCAACTGAATTATTAAAGTCTCCTCATTATTAGACAAACTCGAAAGTTTTGTGCTTAAAACTAGTCTATACGACAGTATTCCAATCGAAATTATAACTACAACACTAAAAAGAACAGAAGCACCAAGAAGAACCCTTTTGGAAAGAGTGCTTTCCTTTTTTCTTCCAAGGGTAAGATTGATTTCTTTTTTCATTTCGCATTTTAAAGCAAATCTTTTAAAGCAAGCCCTACAACAACATTAAAGCTTAAAGCCTCTGGGGCAATTTCCGGTGGAACATTTTGCATATCATATACCTGAAATGAGTTACCCAATACTACTTGAATATTTAATTGGTTTGTAAAATAAATATCGATACCTGGAAGTTGCGCTGAACCCCCAGAAAGAATTACTTGATTAACCTGCTCTTCGGGAAACTTTTCTTTGAATAGCAATAAAGTTTTTCGTATATCGCCTAGAATTGACTCCAAAATTGGAAATAACGATTTTCCTATTTTTCCTTCAAATGCTTCCTTATTAAGTCCATATGCTTTTTTGTATGATTCCGCCTGCGTAAGATCAATTCCTAGATCAAGAGATATCGCGCGAGTTATTGCTAATCCACCTTTGTCCACAGTGAAAACAGTTAGAATTTCTCCATCTTTGATAACTGCAATTGTGGTTGTTATTGCCCCCATATGCACGATAATGCTTGCAGTTGGAACATTTACCAAAGGAAATAACGCCCTAACAACTGAAAGAATTTCCGTTTCAATAGTTACTACCGTAAAACCCGCTTGCTCTATAACACCTTCGTACTTTTCAAGCAATGCGTTGGGTGCTGCAACAATAAAAACACTGGTTGTGCCCTTATTATTACTATTGGAACCCAATATTTGCCAATCTGTTTTAACTTGATCTAGTGGAAGAGGGACGTACTGTTCCATTTCGTATTTAAGGGCAGCAGCTAATTCTTTTTCGGACAATAACGGCATCTCCACAATTTTTGTGTAAACCTGATTCTCTGGAAGCGAAAGATTAACGTTTTTCTCCTTTATGTTTGCGCCTTCAACAGCCTTTTTAATTGCATCTGCGGATTCCATTAAGTCATCAGGAGCCTCAGAGAGAATTCCTTTTGTGGGTGCGATACCAACACCCAAATTTTCCACAGCGAGACTATTCCCATTTTTTTTAAGGGATAATGCTTTAATAGATGTCGTACCGATATCAAGTCCGAATGCGCTCATTGAGAGAGTAGAGAATATGGAAATACTTCAAGTGGCAATTGTGGAAATGATCTAAAATAAGTAACCTTTCTTACGGTGTTTCCTGCGGTTCCTGTAGACTCAACAACCGATCCCTGGGCTGGAAACGCAATAGGCGTTCCTCCGCTTACAGCGGTAACACCAATAAGCCCGGAATTAAAAACTGGTATTACCTTCATTATAAGACCATTGGTAACAGAAATAGTTGCTGAATTTCGAAATTCTTCGCTATTTTCACCAATTGTATAGTTTCCACTCGTACCCTGAGTGGCCCCGGTTATCCTACTGCACCCGCTTGCTTCAAATACATACCTTGCCATTGAAGGAGAATTTTTGGAGCCCTGCAATACTGCTACTTCAATTGCAGGTGAGGTAGTATCACCACTGTTTGGCAAGCATGATATCTGCGAAGGACTTCGCCAATAAATTGTCACCAAAACAGGAGCTCCTGCTCCCATAGGATTATTAAATACTTCAGATTGAGTAGTCGAATAATCTGAAAGCCATATATCAGCTCCTACGGCTTGATCAACCTCTTGACCATTATTAATAAGAAGTGATGCTCCGCTTTCAGCAGTGAATGAGGTAGTAAATGATGCATTGTTTTCATCAAAATTTAACGAGCTTGAGATAGACTGCTCTTGCTTTAAAGTTTGTTCTATTCCAGCTTCTGCAGCCTGAAATGCTCTTTGTGATTCTTCATTCTGGCGTGAAAGTCTAAGTTCCGTTACGATTCTTGAGGCAATAGAGAGACCAACAGTAAGCGCTACAATCATAGTCAAAACAACTATAAGAAGTATTTGGCCATTCTGGCGTTTTAAATTCATGCTGCTTTAATAATAGGGTCAAATGGGCAATTATGTCAAGCTCACTTGGCTAAAAATTACTTAGGATTAAAATTGCGCATCGTAGTTGATGTGGTAAAGACAGCAGTTGAACTGTTTTCTACAGTAGCATTTGCGTTTAGCTGAGAAAGTGTAAAAGTAATGTTAATTATGGGTATTGAATAAGGATTATTATCGCTTTGCTTACAGACAAAACTACAAGTAGCACTATCTGCCTTAACCGTGTTGTTGTCAATTAAATATGTTGTTGAAGATGCACTTGTTGATGCTATTGTGTCGTTCTGGCAAGCAAAAGTTATTAGGGACCCAGTTGATTGCTTTAGCTCTATACTACTTCCACTAGGATTTGCTGTACAATCGGTTATGGATACTCCTCCAATTTGTGTTACTGATTCTGAAAGGAGAATAGTATTTGAAATGACTGATAGGGCATAATTGCCGTTTTGCGCAACTTCATTTGTAACTTTTGATTTATTCCCACCCCTTAATGTTGAATACAATATTCCTGCAATAAGACTTGCAACGATTACGATAATTGTTGTAACTGCCAAAAGCTCAATAAGGGTATACCCCCTATTGTCTATTGAGCATTTGACTGGATTATTAAATAAATTAAAATTTGAGATAGTTTTCATTATTTTAGTATAGAATAATTTGTTATTTAGGGTGTGGCATTACCAGCATAGGGAAAACACGACGAAAGGATGGAAGAATGGCAAAACGAATTGGAACTAGGACATTTACTTGAGGACCATTTACTTGTTACGGTTACCCGCGTTTCTCCATCTCTACATGGTGAAACATCTTTATTTAATTGGATAGTTCTAACATGAGTACCCCCTACGTTTACACTTGTGCAATTTTCGGTTGTAAGGGTGGATGTATTTTCGTCAATACATGTTGTAATAAGATCATAGGACGCAAATTGCTGAATATCGTTTTGCTGCATGTTTCTTACAAATTCCATGCCTTGCTGAGAATATTTGTTGGCAAGATTTTGATTTCTAATAAATTGGGAATTATAAATACTACTAACAACAACAATTGAAATTGCCGATAAAATAAGCATTATTGTAGTGAGTGCAATTACTGCCTCAATTATTGTTTGCCCCTTTTGATTTTTCATTAATTTACAAAAACATTCCCACCTGTATCAATCATTACAGACTTCTCAACATTAAATCCACCCACGTCAATTGAACATGGTGCACCGTTAGACATTGCTGTTAACGCATTAAAGTAAATATCAGAACAACTAGTAGACGAGGAGATAGTAATCGGGGAGGGTGGTGTGTATGTTTTTACTAAAACAAGATTTGACAATGTGCTTTCACAAACCATATATAACTCAACTGTATTTAAATTGATATTTGTTCTCACCATATAGGCCGTAAGTTTTCTGGAACCACATGTGACCTCCTGACCTTGGGTATCTGTTGAAATATTAACTGATGAGATTGCATTAAATCTTGCTTCCTGTATTAGTAATTTAATGTTGCTTGCGCTCTGAGAAAGTTGTTGTGATTGACTATACGTAGAAAGTGCAACAGCACCAACTCCTGATAAAACTGCTATCAAACTAAAAATCACAAGAATTTCAATAAGGGTAAATCCCTTGCTCTCAAAACACACAAATCTTTTAATGGACTTCGTGAGCCAATGAAGGACTCTTAAATTCTTCATATTTTTTTAGGGGTTATGCAACGTGAACGAAGCTGGGAATGTTGGAGCAGTGCAAGAACTATCCACTGTATCATCTCTATCAGAATCCTGTTCGTTTTCCAAACATGAAATGATTGTATAGGTGGTACCATCTGATGTATATGTATACCCCGTATCAGTTATGGGGTCACAAGGAACCTCCTGCATGTAAACAGCACTATTGTAAGAAAGAGGACTTCCACAGGCAGGCCAACTAGCGGTAAGAGGGTAGCTTCCAACATCAGAACGATAAAGTTCTAATGCAGACTGGAGTTGGAATAAATTCGCTTTTCTTTGACTATCGCGGCCACGCTGCCTTACACCAATGAAATTTACCATTAAAAGAGTAACCAAAACACTAATTATTGCAATTGTTACCAAAAGCTCAATCAGCGTAAAGCCACTATTTCTATTTTTAACTTTCATACCCTATCAGCATACATGATTCCAAATCTACAATACAACCTTCATGGGGAAACATTTGGACTAGATACACCATAATTACAAATACCCCCACAACTTACTCCGTCAGGTAAATTGGGACATGTATTTCCGCCAAAACAAGCAGATTCATCTTTTGACCCCCTATCAAGAGATGCGTATAGTCTATATGCTTGACCATCGGCGCTTTCATCCACCCAATAAGCATAATTCCTTGAAGAATCTGCTTCAATTGGAATAACATCCATATAGGGCTTCCAGGACGAACCCCATTCCTTGGTTGGGTCTGTGCTATCAGTTGGTACAACAATCTCATCAGCGGCGTTTGTCATCGGGTACCGCCCATAATCTTGATAATAAATCTCTAGCGCCCTTTGTACCTGAGCCAAATCACTTTTGCGCTTGGAGTCCCTCGTTTTTCTGAATTGTTCAGCGGGTTGGAGAATAGCAAGGGCAATTGAGAACAATACAACCAAAACTGCCATTGCTGTTATTAATTCAACTAATGTAAAACCTTTTTTTGGTGAGTTTATATAAATCGGAGAATGAATGGAAGAAAAATATCTTTTCCCCAGAAAAACACTACCAATGTTGAAAAAATCAGGAAGGGACCAAAAGGAATTGTGCCTTTTGAAAAGCTTACTTTTCGCCATATAACCAGTATGATTGAGACCGCTGCACCTGTCAAGAAAGCTATATAAAGAGCAATTAATATATTTGGAAATCCAACCAAAAACCCCAGCACGAATGAAAGCTTTACATCTCCAAAACCCATTCCTCGACCTTTGGTTGCTAAAAATAGCAATACAAAGAACAATAGGGTTACAATTCCCGCAGCAAAATTAAATAGAATTTGCTGATTTGTAGATAATAAGAAAAATGCAGTAAAAATTCCGCTTACTACAACTAAACCATCGGGAATTATCCCATATATTATGTCTGCAAAAAAAATTCCGACAAAGGAGATTACAATAATTGCCAAAAAAATAAATGACAAAAGGGATAATGAATTTAGGATTCCGTAAAGATAGAGTAGTGGCAAAATTATTCCAACAAGTAACTCCACAAAAAAAATTCGGAGTGGTATTTTTGCCTTACAATATCTACATTTACCTAAAAGAAAAATGTATGACACAAGAGGAATTAGATCATAAGGCTTAAGTGTTTTTTTACAATTCTCACAATAAGATCGTCCTTTCATTATCGTCCTTCCAGTAGAAAGTCTGTCGATAAGAACATTCAGAAAACTTCCGATGCAAGTTCCGATTATAAATAACAATATTTGTGTCATGATACCCAGAAATTTAAAGAGTACAATATTACGAAGACTACTTGCAAGGACAGAAAAAGTATTAATACAGGAAGAAGTAAAAAGCCCCATTTTTTATATGAAAGAACTCCAAGAACTATAAACAAAGGAAATACTGCAAATACATATCGCGAATATCCCATAAAACTTCCTAGAAACGGAGTTAGGCCTATTAGGGAATACCAAAAGAATGGCTTTGGAAGGTATTTATAAATAAGAGGTAGTAAAGCAAGATAAAAGATAAAAAAACATCTGTCAATTAGGGATTGATTGTAGTTGTGGAGAGAAAGATTTGTTACAAAAAAGTTCTGAAAAATCCCAAACGGATTAATCAAATTCCCAATTGAGTATCGTCCTACGAAATACTCACCACTTTTTATTCCACTCAATGCACTCCCTGTTGAAAAATGCATAAAAAGAAGATAAGCTCCAAAACCTAATAATGGCATTATTAATAAAAGATAATTATATTTAATATGAAATTCTAAAGGTTTATTGAAAGTAGGGAGCTTAAAACTCGCTGACTTAAGTGCTTTGTCAGTTACTATTCTCACAAACATAGGAACAATAATAATTATTCCAACAACTCTTGCGCTTGGGATAAGAAAAGCGACTAATGACGAAAGGAAATACCTTTTTTCGTAAAGCAGATTAAAGAAAAGAAGAGTTAAAAATAGAAAGAGTGATTCTGTATAAACAAGATTTAAATAGAAAGCAGTTGGAAAGCTTAGAAAAAAGATTGAGCTTATTAAAGCTATTTTTTTGTTAAAAAGAATGCTTACTAAACGGTAAAAAAGAATAATCATAAAGAAAGAAAGTATGTTTGAAATCAATAACCCTGCAATAAGAGAATTTCCTATAACTGAATTAACTATTGATATAAGAAAGGGGTAGAGTGGATAGAATGCATTTGAAACATTATTTTTCTTATATCCGATTTCTGATAAATACAAATAATGTTGAGCATCCCATGTTTTAAAGGATGTAAAAATATTAACCTTCTCTCCAGTTGGATAAATAAAATTGGCATGGTAATATTCTTGGTTAAAAGGAAGAATGATATGGGAGATAACAATAACTACAAAAACAGCAAGCTTTACACCAATTATTAGTCCAATGATCTCTTTCATTTGCTATCAATAGTTTTTGGTAGAACAAAGTCCTTACCATATATTCCTTTGTATTGTTTTTTAAATAAATCAACTTTTCTTTGATCCTTATAACAATTTGCATATATGTCATATAAAATTGCTTGATATTCTTGTGCAATTGGATTGAGTCTTATCCCAATGTTTATAAATTCCTCAGCTTCCTTACACTCTTTAAATCCAGCTGATAAGAGAAGTGACATTGAAGCATAAGTTCGAGCTATCCTGTTGTCGGTCAAGAGCGCTTTATTTAAAAATTCGCGAGCCTTTTCCTTGTTGTCGTATTTGTAGAACAAATTATTTGCCGTCAAAGACAGAGCATCAGCGTAATATGAAGCTATATGAGAAGTGGTTAGATTACGTTCATATATTGCAAGGTTTTCTTTTTGGGGGATATTAATTTCATTCCAAATCCTATCTATATCTTCTTGGTATTTCTCCTTGCTTGGCAGCCCCCCACTGATAAGTTCTGCCACGAGTCCATATTGGATAAATTCTAAATTTTTATCCTGAAATTTAACTACGTTATTAAAATATACTCTATGTTTTTTCATAATTTCTTTAACGACCCACTCGTACTCATCCTCGGTAATATTTTTCTGGCGATAAGATATCCTGTAGGGTTGTGTGAACGCATTTGTCTTAAAATCTCCAACTCGAATAACGACAATGTCTGGCCTTACATTTTCAACATAATGAACATACCAAGTGTTAAACACTGCAGTATCACCATTTACAAAAAGCACGCTTTCACTTGGCATAAACTGTAAAATATTTTTTCCAAACTCTGAACCAATTGTTGTTTTCGAAAGATCAGTTCTTTGATAGTTATATTTAAAAAGTAAAATTGGAATAAGGAAAAAGGCAGCTAAAAGAATATATGCATATAATTTTTTACTAAAAAACGAATTAAAAAACTGGAAAACGGCCTTCATTCCATAAGGAAAAATAAACATTAAAATAATCGTTGATGAAATATAAAACCGTTCAGCAACTCCTATTACAAAAGCATTCACTAATGGAAAACCTGCATAGATACTAAAAAAAGGGCCAATTAGTGAATAGGCAAGCAGTAAGGAAGTCAAAATAACATATTCCCTTTTTTTAATTAGATAAAAAACACCAATCAAACAAATTACAACTGTAGGAAATGTAATTGAAGATATTGTTACAGTCAAAAATTCCCTAAAAATTAAAAATCTTTCTTCTGGTATTGCTGGAGTGAACGAACCTGGACTAAAAGTTCCATAACCCTTACGCAATATTAAATGTAGGAAGTTTTCGATATTAACTGCATTGTCCCAGTTAATAACAGGGTTACGGCTCGCAGCGATTGGAATATATGCATATGGAAGCAGTCCAGCGAGAAATAGAAAAAATGATTTTATAATTAACGTTTTCTTCCTCAAAAATAATTTATAATGTGAAAAAACTAACACAAAAAGAGAAGGGAAGATGAGGAGAATCGTGTGGTGATTGGTTAGTGAAAGTCCGGCAATAAAAGAAAGCAAAAAAAGCGATAGTGTCTTTTTATCTTTATAGAATTTGATGGACAACACCAAAAGTGCAATTAAAAAGAGGTTGTTCAATGCAAAAACTTCGGCAATTTCTGCATAAAACCAAAAAAGGTAGGAAAAAGCTAAAATAAATGCTCCAAGGTAAGAAATTGCAACATTTTTTGTAACATTTTTTGTGTGAAAAAAATAGATTAAAAGTCCAAGAATGGATGAAGCAACTGAAATCAGTCCAGCCTTATATGCAACAGTAGCAGTAATTGGTAATTTTGACAGAAGGAAAACAAGTAGGGTAAAAAGTGGATAACCAGGAGGATGGGGAACACCCATAACAAATCCTGCTGTCACCAAGTCACCTATGTCTCCACCATAAACGTCATGAGATAAATTGTGAAGGTATACAAAAAGTATAAAGAGGAAAGGAACTGAAAACATTAAAAAACGCTTCATTTTCTTTCTATATTAAAGGAAATCAATTGACTTTGAAAGGAGAAACTATCGAGTACACCAATAACAAGTGCTGTTTGAGTTACCACAACTGGTTCCTGCTCCTCCTGTTGATGAAAAAGTGGTATTAGGATCACGTTGTTTTGCTTTTGAAGTTGGTCTGTAGCAAACTGTTACATCATTGTTCGACTCAGAAATGTAGATTGCGCTTAATGCAGCTGTTGAGGTAGTAAATGATGGCTTTAACTCACCATCCCCAATCAAGTTATTGCTAATACAAGTAGCAAGGCCCCCTGCGAGTGTTTGTGCTGCTGGATCATCGTCAGTTGCGTAACAATCTGAAGCGTCGGTTGATTCCCAAGGAAATGTGTTGTGTGTGGTGTAATAACGAATATTTGAGTTAAGGAATTCTACTGCGGTATTTTCGACACGCGCGTCAGTTGCCTTCTTTAGTTGTTCAAATGGATCAATGGTTGCAACAAGTGCTGCCGCAAGAATCCCAAGAATACCAATCACAACTAGAAGTTCGATCAAGGTAAATCCTTTTTGTAGCTTAACAATGTGGGCAGAAAATAATTTCATTGCTATAAATCAATCATAACCATAACAAAAAATCTTTGTCAAGGGGCAAATCCTGCGGTAATTTGACCCAAAGACCCACAAATCGTCGCTCTATAAACCATATGCGAATTAGCGCTGGATAAAACAAAGATTTCAGAAAAAAGATCCGACAGGCCAAGTAGTGTTTTGGGGGTAAAATGCTAAGAATTAATTTTAGAATTTTGTTAAATAATAATCCAATAAAATTTTCTCTATAACAATTTTCAGTTGAACATTGTTGTTTATAACCAGAGAAGTAAGTTTTTGCAGTTTTCTTAGCACTTCATATGCGAATAGTTTTTCTTCCCGAGAGGATTTTTCAGATAGCAAGAGCTGACGAAAAGAATCAAGAAAGACATCAATTGAAGCCTCGTTTTTCTCAGTTATTCTTTCTATCTGTTCCCATATGCTTCCATTCATATTCCACTTATTTCCAGCTAAATATTTACTTTCAACCCCTAAGGTAATTATTTTGCATCTTGAGGAAATAGTTGGAAGAATGGTCTCGTGTGAATCCGAAATGATAAACAGAATGACTTGTTCAGAAAGCTCTTCAATACATTTCAAAAGCGCATTTTGAGCCTCAAGTGTTATTTCGTTATTCAAAACAACAACCTTTTTTTCGTCATTGCGTAATTTAAATGAGAGAGTGCGTCTTAGAGTTCTGACTGTATCTATGCCAATTTTTTCATCAAAAAAATCTATATTTGAGGTAATTATGTTATTTTTTTCCAAATATTGCTCAACATACTTTTTCCCCTTTTCGTGGTTAGTAAAAAGCAAAAAACAATTCATAAAAAAGTGTGTTCATTGTAGCAAGCATTGACAGGGAAGTCTAACTTAATTAGGATTAAATTATATGCCTTTTTTGGGGTGTATATTTTGATTGGATTTATGAGTACATCTGCCCAAAATTTTAGCGTTCCACAGTCAAACCAATATCCTCCCGCAACGGGACCAGCTGGTACAATTGGGGATATTTTGGTTCAAGATAAAATCTTAACCCTAGAACAACTTGCAAAACTTAAAGTAGAGGCTGCCAACAAGAATACAGACATTGATAAATTAATTCTTGATCTACAAATTGTTCCTTCAGAAAAGTATTTTGAAGCAAAGGCAAAGCTTTTGGGAATTCCATTTACCTCAGTTGCCAGCCTTCCATTCTCACCTGAGGCTCTGGGATTTATTCCACGCTCCATAGCGGAGCGTTTCAACCTTATTCCCTTTGCATTTAATAAAGAAACAAATACGCTTTCTGTGGTTATGGGAAACAGTAGCGATGTTGAAGCTACTGAGTTTATCAAACAAAAAACAGGCGCAACTATAAAGATCTTTCAAGGAATTCCCAATGACATAACACAAATAATTCAATCTCAATATAGTTTTGGGTTGGTGGGCGAGGTAAAGGCTGCCTTACAAGAATCAGAGCAGATATCTAAAGTAAAAACTTTTGATGTTCAAAGTATTTCTGAAGTAATAAAAGAGGCTCCAATTGCCAAAATTGTATCTACAATTCTTGAATATGCGGTAAAAAGTAGAGCATCCGATGTACATCTAGAGCCACAAGAAGACAGAATAAGAGTTCGCTATAGAATTGATGGAATTTTATACGAAAGACTTTCTCTTCCTCTTGGAGTAAGAGAAGCAGTTATTTCTAGAATAAAAATTCTATCAGGAATGAAAATTGATGAACACAGAACGCCTCAAGACGGCCGCTTCAATTTTAAAGTTGCAGAAGAAGAAGTAGATTTGCGTGTAAGTGCCCTTCCAACAACATTTGGTGAAAAGATAGTAATGAGGCTCTTGAGGAAATCTGGAGGAATACCAACACTTGGAGATCTTGGTCTAAGAGGAACATCGCTTAGAGCGCTTGAAACCTCCATTTTGCGTCCACATGGGATTATATTGGTTTGTGGTCCAACTGGATCTGGTAAAACTACCACGCTTTATTCTGTTCTTTCAAAACTAAATACCTCTAGGGTAAACATTCTAACTCTTGAAGATCCTGTTGAGTACCAAATTCCAGGCGCCAATCAGGTACAAGTAAATCCAGATGTTGGTCTTACTTTCGCAACTGGATTAAGGTCATTTTTAAGACAGGATCCAAATATAATTCTTGTAGGAGAAATCCGGGACAAGGAAACAACGGAACTTGCTATTCAAGCTTCCCTTACGGGGCATTTAGTTTTCTCGACACTTCATACCTCTTCTGCTTCAGGGGCACTTCCACGTCTTATTGATATGGGCGCGGAAACTTTTTTGCTTGCCTCAACAATTAATGCGACAGTCGGACAAAGGATTGCAAGAAAAATTTGCTCACACTGTAAAGTAGACTACCAGCCTCCGCAAGAAATTATTGAAGAAATTAGAAAAGTTTTGGGGAATTTTCTACCCAAAAATGAAAGCACTCAAATTAAATTGTTCAAAGGGGCAGGTTGTGAAGCCTGCGGACATTCAGGTTTTCTAGGACGTGTAGGTATTTTTGAAGTCCTTCAGGTTACTGAGGGCATTGGCAAACTAATTTTGGAACGCTCTGACAGTAGTGCAATTGAGCAAAAAGCAAAGGAAGAAGGAATGATAACCATGAAACAAGATGGTTATCTTAAGGTACTTGAGGGTGTAACAACAATTGACGAGATATTAAGAGTTGCACAAGAATAAAAATGGATTTAAATTTTTTGCTTGATAAAGCAGTACAAATAAACGCCTCCGATTTACATTTAATGGTTGGACTTCCTCCAATATATAGAATCAATGGCATCTTGCAACAACTCTCAAATAGTGACCCACTCACATCAAACGGGGTTGTCTCAATGATAACTTCCATTCTTTCTGAACCCCAAAAGGAATTACTTGAAAACAATAGAAGTCTTGATTTTTCTTATGGTTTTGGAGGAGGAGATTTTGGAGATAAGGGACGATTTAGAATAAATCTTTACTATCAAAGGAATACATTGGCTGCTGCCTTTAGGCTTTTGCCACCCAGAGTTAAAAGCATAGAAGAATTGAAGCTTCCTTCAATTTGTCACAAATTAGCAACTCTAAAGCAGGGTTTTGTTTTGGTAACTGGACCAACTGGACACGGAAAAACCACAACTATCGCCTCGATTACAAATGAGATCAACATGACAAGAAGTGTAAATATTCTTACAATTGAAGACCCAATCGAATATATTTACCCCAAAGGGAAGAGCATAGTCTCTCAAAGAGAATTAGGACACGATACACTATCTTGGGCGGAAGGGCTTAAAAGCGCACTGCGCGAAGACCCAGATGTCGTTATGGTTGGAGAAATGAGAGATCCTGAAAGTATCGCTTCAGCGATTACTATTGCAGAAACAGGCCATCTGGTGTTTTCAACTCTTCATACAAATTCTGCTTCACAAAGCATTGATAGGATTATTGATTCGTTTCCTGAAATGCAACAAAACCAAGTCAGAATTCAATTATCATCAACTCTTGAAGCAATTATTTCTCAACGCCTAATTCCTACCATTGATGGGAAAAGAGTGGTTGCAACGGAGGTTCTAGTTGCAACAAATGCGATCAAAACTAACATTCGTGAGGGAAAAACTCATCTCATTGACTCGATTATTGAAACTTCTCAAGACACAGGAATGTATAGTCTTGAATCCTCACTTGCGCAATTAGTAAAAAATGGTGACGTTGAGCTTGAGGTTGCCCAGGGATATGCATTGCGTCCTGATTCATTCGCACGACTTGTAATGTAACTATGGAATATACATATCTTGCAGTTGACAAAACTGGCGCAAAACAGAAGGGCAAACTAGAAGCAAACGATCAGAAAGAGGTTGTTGAATATCTTCGCTCAAAAGAACTTACTCCTTTGCATATTAAAAACATCGAAAAAAACACCTCAACTATTCTTAATTACTTTAATAGAATAAAAACAGCTGATGTCGTCGTGTTTACAAGACAACTGTCTTCCATGATCGTGACTGGCTTGACCGTAATTGAATCACTTACTATTCTCAAACAACAATCTAACAAACCCCAAATGCAAAAAATGGTTAATGAAATTATTGCCAGCGTTTCAGAGGGAAACACTTTGTCCCAATCTTTAGCAAACTACCCAAATGTTTTCTCAGGAGTCTATATTGCCCTTATTAGAGCTGCAGAAGAGGGAGGAATACTTGATAAGGTTTTGAGTAGACTTGCTGATAATTTAGAAAAATCAGAGGAGGTTAGTAAAAAAGTAAAATCAGCACTGTTTTATCCAGGAATTATTGTGTCAGGTGTAATCATCGTCATAGTGTTAATGAACCTATTCGTTATTCCACAGATGGGAACTCTTTATGAAAGCTTGGACCTTGAACTTCCTCTTATGACAAGAATCGTTCTTACCGGATCCAAATTAACCACCATCTTGTTACCCTTTTCTGGTATTGCTTTAGTTGCCGGGTTTTTTGGATTTCAAAGATTTAAAAAAAGTCAGATTGGAATTAGAACTATTGATAAAATAAGAATGAAAGCCCCAGTTTTTGGCCAAATAACCAAACTCTCATCCCTTGATGAAATTTCTAGAACCATCTCTCTTCTAGTAAATTCTGGCACCTCCCTTATTGGAGCAATTGCAATTGCTGGGGATGTTTCGGGAAATATTTATTATAAGGAAGCGCTACAAAGGGCTGGAGCATTGGTGGAGAAGGGTATAGGATTTTCTGTGGCCTTAGAAAACCAGAACATATTCCCACCAATTATGATTCAAATGGTAAAAGTGGGGGAGTCAACGGGTAAAATTGATGAAAGCTTGCTTAAGGTTTCAGAATATTTTGAAAGAGATTTGGAGTTAAGGGTTAAAACCCTAACCACAGCAATAGAACCTATTCTTATTATAATTTTGGGTGTATCCGTAGCTTTTCTTATCATCTCAGTCATTACACCTATTTATTCCCTTGTGTCCCAGATTCAGTAGTAGAAGAGGAAAAAGCGCTTAATTCGGCCTGAATTCTAACAACTCTTAGCCTTTGGATCATTTCATTATCAAGTCTTTCCGCGTCAAGAAATTCAAGTCCAAGCTTTTCTGCAATCTCTGCTACTTCAATTCCACCACCACTTTGACTCCTTAGCTCAAGGTATGCACGCTGTATTTCTGTCAACTCTACGAAAAGATCATTAAGTAAAATCCCTGCATAATATCCTAATTCCATTCCTCTTTGACTTGGAAGAGGTTCCTGAACGAGATGAGTACCGTTAGCATGCTGAGCAATAGCCTCATCAAGTCCCCGTAGAAATGGGTTATCATTAGAAATTCTGTGAACCCTGTTTGGTTTCAAACGTGTTGGCCTAACGGCTGGCCGTACAACTTTTTCCCTACCATTAACTCCCATTCTTGCAGCTACTAACTCCACCTGAGACCTGTCATAATATTTTGCAACTCCACCCGGTACAGAAACTCCTTCCAAACCAAATTTACCATTAGCATAAAAGGTAGACTGTGGAACGCCCATAATCGTCAAAGTCACCTTTAATGTAATCAGATTCCCAAGATCACCCATAGCAACAACCACCTCTTCCTCTTGTCTTATTCTTTCTTCTTCTCTTTGTGCAAAAACAGCCAAAACCCCACTCACTTCATACAAATCACTGGTACCAATTCTTGTTGGAACCAAGCCAAATCTTTCACTTCTAATAAAGGAGGTTCTTGATACTCCCAAAATTTTCAGTGCTGTGTTTGTGGGAATTAACTCTGCAACATCACCATCCTCTGCCATGACCAATTTTGCTACCCCTAAAGGAACGGAAATACTATTTATATCTACAGCTTCAGCAGTAGTCTCACTTGGCAAAGACTGTGGCTCACCATCTCTTGCTTCAAGATTCACCATATTAATTTATACTTCAATATTAAATTATATCAAACTATAGCAGCCATTCATATAAGAGGGGTTATTTGTTTTTTTATTCAATTTAGAATTCCACAAAAATGGTACACTTTGGCCCATTGTTTCAGTCAAAAATAGGTCATTACTTTTGACTTTTGCGCCTCGTATCTGCTAATATATTTTGTCACATGGCAAAACAAGACACGAGCTATACAGCACAAAATATTCAGGTCCTCGAAGGTTTGGAACCGGTCAGAAAACGTCCCGCAATGTACATCGGCTCGACCGATATTATTGGTCTTCACGAGTCATTAAGAGAAATTATTGATAATGCAGTTGACGAAAGTCTTGCGGGGGAAGCTAAGAATGTCTGGGTTATATTGCAAAAAGATGGCAGCGCTACTGTGGTAGATGATGGTCGTGGAATTCCGGTAGATGAGGTTCCTGGATACGGAAAGTCTGGTCTTGAAATGGTAATGACCAAACTTCATGCTGGTGGAAAATTTGGAGGAGGAGCCTATAAAGTCTCAGGTGGTCTTCATGGTGTGGGTGCATCAGTTGTAAATGCACTATCTACCCGAATGTGGGTTGAAGTAAGACGAAACGGTAAGCTTTATCGACAAGAATATAGCGCAGGAACACCAACCACAAAGCTTGAAACCCTATCATTTAACGACTCTTATCTTAAGGGCATAATCAATGACAAGCGATTGGACAAAATTACTAGTGGAACGGCTTCTAGCTTTTACCCCGATGGGTCAATATTTCAAACAGTAGAATTTGACAGAAGTATTATTTTAAAACTTATACGAGAGCGTGCCTTCTTAGTATCCAAACTTTATTTCCACTTCTATGATCTTCGGGAAGAAAAAATTCGCGAACACCATATGTATTATGAAGGTGGAATTTGGTCATTAGTCAAAAAACTAAATGAAAATAAAACAACTATCCACCAACCATTTTATTTCAAAAAGGAAGTGAATGACGTTCTTGTCGAAGTAGCCCTTCAGTATAACGATGGGATAGCAGAAAATGTAGAAAGTTTTGTAAATGTTATTAACACTATAAATGGTGGAACACACGTAACGGGATTTAGAACTGCTTTAACTCGGGCAATTAACGATTATGCTAAAAAAATCGGCGCAGTAAAGGAAACAGATGAAGCAATTACTGGGGAAGATACTAAGGAAGGACTTACTGCCGTTGTTGCTATTCGAATGGAGCAAAATAATATCCAATTCGAAGGACAAACAAAAGGAAAACTTGGAAATTCAGAAATTCAACCATTAGTAGCATCTGTTGTAAAACAGGGTCTTGAATCTTTCTTTGAAGAAAATCCGCAAGACGGAAAAATAGTTGTTGCCAAGGGTCAACTCGCAGTTAGGGCAAGACTTGCCGCCAGAGCTGCAAAAGACGCAATTCTTAGAAAAGGAGCATTCGAAGGAGGTTCGCTTCCTGGAAAGTTAGCCGACTGCCAGGAGAAAAATCCTGCTGTTAGTGAGCTTTATATTGTTGAGGGAGATTCTGCAGGAGGAAGTGCAAAACAAGGAAGAGATAGAAAGTTTCAGGCAATTTTACCCCTTGGTGGAAAAATTCTTAACACAGAACGGGCTCGGCTTGATAAGATTGTGGAATTCGAAAGTCTAAAAGACATGATAATCGCACTCGGTATGGGAATAGGGGACACAATAAATCTTGATAAGCTGCGATACCACCGAGTTATTATTATGACCGATGCTGATGTTGATGGTGAGCATATTGAAACACTTCTTTTAACATTCTTCTACAGACACCTTAAGCCAATTCTTGAAAATGGATATTTATATGTAGCCAAACCTCCTCTTTACAAATTGTCGTACGGAAAGGAAGAGCACTATGTGTATTCAGATGACGAAAAAGATAATATAACCAAAAATGGTGGAGGGAAAAATTACGCAATTCAGCGTTACAAAGGTCTTGGAGAAATGAATCCAGAGCAGTTGTGGGAAACCACCATGAATCCTGTAAATAGAATTTTGAAAAAAGTAGATGTAGCCGACGCAGAAGAAGCAGATAGTGTATTTGCAATGCTTATGGGAGAAGAGGTCCCACCACGAAAACACTTTATACAGGAAAACGCGAAATTAGCAAACCTTGATATATAGGGAGGTGAAGTTATAAATGAAATTAACACAAGGAGATAAAGCACCAGAAATTGTAAATGTTCTTATTGAAGTACCACTCGATAGTCAGGTGAAATATGAATTTGACAAAGAAAATGAGGTAATTACAGTTGATAGATTTTTGTTTTTTGACAAAGGATATCCTGCAAATTACGGATTCATCCCAAATACTTTATCAGGAGATGGCGATCCGGTTGATGTATTAGTTTTGTCCCCATTGCCTGTTGCACCAGGAAGCATGATGGTTGCAAAAGTCATTGGTATGCTTGAGACAGAGGATGAAAGTGGACAAGACGCAAAGTTAGTTGCAGTACCACCTGAAAAAGTAAATCCGGAGTTTGGGAAGTATAATGATGTCTCAGAATTGCCAGCAGAGATTACAGAGAAGATTAAGTTCTTTTTCGAGAATTACAAGAAAAATGAACCTGGAAAATGGGTAAAAGTAAGCGGCTGGAAAGGGAAAGTGGAAGCAGTTGAAGAAGTCAGGCTTGGTATTGAAAACGCCAAGAAATGATAGATGGCAGATGGTTGATGGTAAACTTTTTTACCATTAATCATTTAGCATTTACCATCAATTTATGGATATCGGAAAATTAAGCAAAGCTTGGTTTTCCTCAATAAATTATTAGAAAAATATGGATATCGGAAAATTAGAACATATTGATATTGTCACAGAGGCCAAGAAGGCGTATTTAGATTACGCAATGTCTGTTATTGTCTCCCGTGCACTTCCTGATATAAGAGACGGACTCAAACCAGTTCATCGAAGAATCTTATTTGCGATGAATGAAATGAATTTGTATCCTTCTGCCAAATATTCAAAATCCGCAAAAATTGTCGGTGAGACCATGGGTAAATTCCACCCTCATGGAGATATGGCAATTTATGATTCCCTAGTTCGTCTTGCTCAAGACTTTTCTATGCGATACCCATTGGTTGATGGACAAGGTAACTTTGGGTCGATGGATGGAGATTCAGCTGCCGCGATGCGTTATACCGAGGCCAAACTTACTCCTCTTGCTATGGAAATGCTGTTTGACATTGATAAACAAACTGTTGAATTTACCGATAACTTTGATGGCACCATTCAAGAACCAGTATATCTTCCTTCAAAACTTCCTAACCTTTTACTTATGGGAGGAGAGGGTATTGCAGTTGGTATGGCAACCAAAATACCTCCACACAACTTAAAGGAAGTAATTGATGCTGTTGTTTATACAATTGATAAAACTAAATACGAAAAACCAAAAGCAGAAACAAAAACACCTGAAGGAGCAGGGGAACGAAAAACAGAAGAAGAGGTAGAGTCGTTGGAGACGAAGCTTTCACATCTGTCATCTGATGTAGAAATTGATGAGCTTTTAGAATTTATCCAGGGACCAGATTTTCCAACCGGAGGTGCAATTTATGACATTAATGAAATCAGAAATGTTTACAGAACTGGAAGAGGAAGAATTCTTATCCGCGGAATTGCAAATATTGAAGAAATAGGACAGGGAAAAAGTGCAATTATAATAACAGAAATCCCTTATCAGGTTAACAAATCGTCTCTTGTTGCAAAAATTGCAGAACTTGCAAAATTAAAAAAGCTTGAAGGGATTACTGACCTTCGCGACGAATCAGACAGAAGAGGAATCAGAGTTGTTGTAGAGCTAAAAAGAGACGTAACTCCAAAAAAGATTTTAAATAATTTGTTCAAACTCACAGCACTTCAAACCTCTTTTCCTGCTAACTGTGTTTGTTTGGTAAATGGTGTGCCCAAAACGGTTAATCTTAAAATAATGCTTGATGAATACATCAAACACCGATTCTCCGTCATTACCAAACGTTCTGAATTTGAGCTCGCACAAGCAAAAGCTAGAATTCATATATTGGACGGACTTATTATTGCAGTTAACAACATTGATGAAGTTGTTGAGATTATTAAAAAGTCAAAAGATACTGAGGACGCACGCAAGAACTTGATGGAAAGATTCAAGCTTTCAGAAATTCAGGCAACAGCAATCCTTGATATGCAGCTTCGCCGCCTATCAGCTCTTGAAATAGACAAACTTCAAGCAGAATGGAATGAAGTAAAAAAGACTATCGACTATCTTGAAAGTTTGCTTGCTGATCCAATAAAACTTCTAAAAGTAGTGAGGGACGAATTGGTTGCAATTCGGGAAAAATATCAGGATGCAAGACGTACAAAAGTTTATAAATCAAAAGTAGACGAATTTTCGGAAGAAGATCTTATTCAAAATGAACCTACCGTTATAACAATTAGCCAGACTGGATACATCAAACGTCAAAACACTATGTCCTTCAAAACCCAGGCTCGTGGTGGAAAAGGAGTGATGGGAATGAGAACAAAAGATGAGGATTCAATAGAGCATATTTTATTTGCAGAAACCCATGATCATGTATTGTTCTTTACCAATCTTGGAAAAGTTTATGCAACTCGAGTTTATGAAATAGCTGAAGGTTCACGCGTTGGTAAAGGACAGGCTATCGTTAATGTAATTGATGTGTCCTCCGGAGAAAAAATAGAATCCATCATGACCTTCAACCCAAAGAGCAAGAAAGATGCAAAATACGTATTTCTGGCAACCAAAAAGGGAACGGTTAAAAAAACTTCAATTGAGGACTTTAATAACATAAGAAGAAATGGGATTATTGCTATAAAGCTCGACAAAACAGACCAACTTACCTGGGTAAGACTTTCTCAAGGCGTTGATGACGTTGTTCTTGTTACAAAGAAGGGTAAGATTATTTCATTTAAAGAAGACCAGGTCAGACAAACTGGAAGAGCATCTCAAGGAGTAAGGGGGATCAAAACAGGAACAGATGATGAGGTTGTTTCCATGGATTTGGTTGCAAATGGAGACCGTGATGCAGAACTTCTTGTTGTTGCAGAAAACGGGCTTGGAAAAAGAACAAAAGTATCTGCTGTAAGAAATCAGAATAGGGGAGGGCAGGGTGTAAAAATTGCAAATCTTAGTGCCAAAACTGGAGATATTATATTTTCCTCAATGATTCCAAAAAATTCTGTTGAGGTAATCATTACATCCCAAAAAGGCCAGGTTGTAAAAATACCATTAAAGTCAGTACCTATACTCTCACGCAACGCTCAGGGTGTCATTTTGATGAGATTTAGTGATAAATCAGACAAGGTTGTGTCCGCTGCTCTTATAACTGAAGAGGATCAAATTGAAACAACCCCATAGAACTACTCCCAGCTAAAAAAACAGCTTCGCAAATGATATAATTCACTCGTCTTTGGCAACAGTCATGTAGTCGCGAGATAGCATCGTAATGTCGTGACTGGAAAGGAGAGTCGGATGAAGAAAGCCCTAGATGGCCTAGTGCCCAATCGGGCCAAAGCAGCAACAGCGGGAGCTGTTTTCGTAGGAGCTGTGGCGCTGCTACTGCTCTTTGCTGCATACTGGACATACGCGATGGGCGAAATCGGTGAACAACTGGGATGGGTTCGTTCCAACCCCAAAGGGTTCATCGTGATGGGCCTCGTTGGGCTCAGCCTTGGCGCGACTGCGAACTGGCTTGGTCGAAAAGAACCTAAGCCTCGCAGAGGAATTCGAACCTACCACAGGTAAGCCAAAGACATCGGCCCCGAATTCGCCTTACCGGCGGAGGAGGGGCCATCACCCCAATTCACCTCAAATAGAGTATAATTACACAGTATGAAAATTGATGGTCTTGCTTTGCAAGAGAAAATTATCGAAAGGCTTAAAAAGGAAATTGAAGAGCTAAAAACTCAGGGCATTACACCTGGAATTGCTATTGTAACTCTTGGGGAAGAAGCAAGTTGGCAGGCATACGTAGGACAAAAAATAAAACTTGCTGAAAGGCTTGGAATAGAAAAAAAATTAATAAGTTTGAATCCACAAACCACCACTGAAGTTGTTGAGGCTGTAGAGGAATTAAACAGAAACCCAAAAATTCATGGAATTATAGTCCAGCGTCCTTTTCCACCTCATATTGATACTCAAAAAGTTATCACAAGCGTAGCAAAAGAGAAAGATATTGATGGATTTAGAGATGATTCGGAATACGAAGTTCCGGTTTTCTTGGCTGTAAAATATATCCTCGAATACGTAGCAAGTCTAGATAAAAAAACTCTGCAAGATTTTCTATGGAATAAAAAACTCCTTGTAGTGGGGAAGGGTGAAACAGCCGGAGGACCCGCAATAAAAGGATTCTCTTCTTTAGGATTTACTCCAAGCGTAATAGACAGTAAAACAGAGGACCGGGATGAAAAATTTGGAGACGCAGATATTATAATCTCAGCGGTTGGAAAAACAAATGTTATAACTTCAGAAAATCTTAAAAAAGGTTGCATTCTCATTGGAATTGGAATTCATAGAGGAGAGGATGGACTTGAGGGAGACTATAGCGAAAAGGATATAGAAAATAAAGTTTCATTTTTCACCCCAACACCCAAAGGAGTAGGACCAGTTAACCTTGCTTTCCTCTTCAAAAACCTATTGAAGGCTGCCAAACAAAGCTATTGACACGAAACCCTCCCGTTTGTAGAATCGTCATTAGTGTCTTTTAAATCGCTTCAAAAAATTGACGGTAACTTTAAGAATAAAGATATCCTTTCCCTTTCCCAATTCGATAAAGACTCAATTTCTCACCTCTTCAAAATTACAAATAAAATGAAGGCAATTGCAAAAAACGCAAAGCCTTCAGACATATTGAAGGGGAATATTGCAACTCTTCTTTTCTACGAGCCTTCTTCTCGTACTAGAGCTTCATTTGATGGAGCAACTAAACAGTTGGGAGGCCAAACAGTAGTCATTGAGAATCCACAACAGTTCTCTAGCGTTTCAAAGGGGGAAACATTTGAAGATACAATTCAGGTTTTTGAAAGCTATTGTGACGTTATTGTTCTTCGTCATCCTGATGTTGGAAGTGCCCTAAAAGCCGCAGAAATTGCTCAATTTGTACCCATCATTAACGCTGGCGACGGAATAGGTGAGCACCCAACACAAGCTCTTCTTGACATGTATACGGTGCTTGAACATGCCGGAAAATTATCTAAACTCGTTGGTGTATTCGGGGGAGATATTAAAAATGGAAGAACTATTCATTCACTTCTAAGGGGACTTTCGATATTTCCCAATAACACTGTCTATTTGTTGTCTCCAAAACAATTAAGGCTTCAAAAAGAAGAACTTGAACAATACAAAAAGGATGGTCTCACTATTTATGAAGCTGAATCTATCAACGACCTTCCTAAAGAAGCTGACTTTTGGTATTGGACCAGAGTTCAGAAGGAAAGGTTTAAAACGGAGGCTGAATATAAAAAGGTAAATAATAAATTCATAGTTACGCCTAATATTTTTAATAAAATGGCTTCAAAAAAGACAATTCTCATGCATCCATTGCCTAGGGTTGGGGAAATTACGCCTGAAGTTGACAGTGATCCAAGAGCACAATACCTAAGAACTCAGGTTAGAAATGGTATGTATGTAAGAATGGCACTCCTCGCGCTTGTTTTGGGTAGAGTAAAGTAGTATCCTAAGTGCTATTGGCAGTGAATCGCTTTAAAACTTTCTTAAATCCCCTTGCCCTCAAACACTTTAAGAAGAAAACCCATGTTCTTCTTTTTTTTAGCATTGGTTTTACAACCCTTATGTTTGCCGTTGCACTTGTCCAAACAGTGCAAATTTCAAGTACAAAAAGTAGAGTGTTAGGCGAAAAAACAATAGCAGTAGTTCCTACAACTATTTTAAAAAGACCAACAACACCAACTGTAATTTTGCCCACATTTACACCTACGCCGACACCCACCCCAACCCCCACACAAACCCCTACTAAATCGGGGTCAACATCTACACCAAATCCTCAGACATCCGAAAATTCACAATACACATCTGAGAAGATTGGAGAAACAACTTTCAGAATTAGAAACGTTCAAAGCGATTCACAAATGGGCTCATCTCAGGATATTTTCAATGCTCTTAATTCTTATAGGCAAAGTAGAGGAGTGGGGCAACTTTCGTGGGATGGTGCTCTATCAGATCTTGCAAACTCTCGTGTTAACACGTTTGCTTCAAAGGGTGATCTTGATGGACATGCCGGCTTTCAAGAGTTCATGAATAATGATGGTTTTTCAAAGGCCGGTTTTAATGGATTAGGAGAAAATTCCGCAAGGCTTGCGGGTCCTATGTCAGGCGACAGGATTATTAAAGAAATTTTTGGGGCCGATGCGCCACATGATACAAATCAACTAAACCCTGAATGGACACACGCAGCCGTTGCAGTAAACGGTAACTTTGTAAATGTAAATTTTGGTAGGGGGAAAAGGTAGTTAATTAAGTTTTGATTCAACTTTTTCGAGTTGCTCGTGTCTTATTTTCAAACGCTCATCTGCCTCTATAATTTTTCTTGCCTCAACTAGTAATTCCTTAGCTCTCTCGTTGTTCTTGCCAATCATGCTTTCTGCCATATGCAGATATGCACCAGACAACCAAACCTTTTGTGTGTAATCATCAGAATTAGGATTATTTTCAAGCTCAGTTAACGCCTGCTCAAACCTTTCTAGCGCAGTTTCGTCCCCTTTTTTATACTCCAGCGAAGCTAACCTCGTCTTCATTTCAGCCATAAAAGAGGGCTCACCATATGCTTCCAGAGCTTTTCTTATTGAACCTATTGCGTCATTTGTTTCACCCAATGATTCTTGATTCTTTGCCATATTGTAAAGTGGAATAGAGGGATTAAGTTTATTTTTCTCTGCTATTTCTACAGCTGATGCCGCTGTGTGTTTAGCAAGAATTAACAAACTATTATTATCATCTCGTTCGCCAATGTGGCGAAGAGTTAATGATTGCGCGGAAAGTGTTTCTACAAGACCTTCCTCGTCATTTTTAGACTCAAAAAACAGAAGGGCCTCTGTAAGTGTTTTCAACGAATCAATAAAGTTACCATTTTCGCGCAAATATAAAGCTTTTAATAAAAGGGCTTTACCATCCATATGAAGAATTATATTCTTGTGTGTATATTTATTCAAGCCAACCCATCGTTTGTTGCCTTGATGAAACTTCCGGTGAACCTCTTTCAACTGTGGATTCGTCACATGAGTGTAAATCTGCGCTGTACTAATATTCTTTAGGAGCGAAGTGACGCAAGAATATTAACGTTTGTTGCCTTGATGAAA
>CAYRKM010000002.1:149427-232462 GCA_964425075.1 uncultured Gammaproteobacteria bacterium
AGGAGCGAAGTGACGCAAGAATATTAACGTTTGTTGCCTTGATGAAACTTCCTATGCACTTCTTTCAACTGTGGATTCGTCACATGGGTGTAAATCTGCGTTGTGCTAATATTCTTATGGCCCAACATCTCTTGCACAGAACGCAAATCTGCTCCGTTTGATAAAAGGTCTGTCGCAAATGAATGTCGAAGTGTATGAGGAGTTGCATCAACTGGAAGTTTTGCCTTTTTTACATATTTATCTACAATTCTCTCAACGCTTCTAGCTGTCAAACGCATATTCTCACCTTGATTTAGGGGATTTACGCCTTTTGCATAACGTATAAAAACAGGGTTAAATGTGTCTTCTCGGCTGTCAAAATATTTAGTGAGCCAAAATGAGGCTGAATCAGACAGGAAGACAACTCGCGCCCTCCCCCCCTTTCCAATAACTCCAAATTCCTGTGATTTGAAATTAATCATATCGCGATTGAGTTTCACCAATTCACTTACCCTAAGGCCAGTGGAAAAGAGGAGTTCTAAGATTGCTCTATCCCGAAGTCCCTTAACATCTGATATGTCAACTGCATTCACAAGTTCTCTTAGGTGATCCCTATTAAGAAACTTTAGGCTTTTACTTTCGCCCTTTGGCAAATCTATTTTTTCAGGTGAAAGGGTATCAATGTCATTTCTTACCAAAAATCTCAAAAACGAACGAAGTGCAATAATATGATAACCCTGAGTAACCCTCATCAAAGTCATCCCTCTCTCATCAACGTAATCGGAAAGGTAAACCCTGTACTTTCTAACAAGATCAACGTTAATTTTTTTGAGGCTGGTTTGAGGTTGATTAGCCTCAAACCACTCGGTAAAGCGCTTAAGATAAAATCGATAATTACGAATGGTTAGCTTGGAAGCATTTTTCTCAATTTCAAGGTACTCAAGGAAGGTATTTATATGTTCTTGTAAATTTTTTTCTTTCATAGAGTAGAGTGGTTCAAAATTTTAGCCTCATTTGAACTTAATTTGAGGCTAAGGTGTTCAAACAAGCCTAGTATAAAGTACTAACAAATTTGTTTTACAGTTTCCGATTAAAAGGTTCGTATAGGGTACAGATAAGTGGATTTTGCGATTTATAAAAATACGTCGTAAAATCCACAAAACATAAACAGATTGACAATTTATTGTACGACATAAAAAACTTACATGTCAACCAAAATACATGTCGTATTACTAGTGGAAATTAAACTTATAGAAATAATTAAATTTACAAATAAACTGCCGACATTTTCGCTAGATTTTTAAATGTTTATTTAAAAACTTTAGTGACTCTTATCAAAGATGTTAAAAATAATCATTTGCATGCACCTATTTGCCTATTTATTTGTTTTTCCTGGAGTACAAAATCTGACCTCAAATTAGCCCCTCCAGGATGCGATTTTAGGCCTCCTAAATTGTAAGAAGCACATTGTTATACCTCTTATGTATAGAGACTATTTAAGAATGAGCTCTTAACACCTGAAAATGGGTGTCTTGTGAATAATCCTATCTTTCAAAAATAACCCCAACTCTATTAAAATCCTATAGTAGAAGGGTATTGGAAGCATTTTAATATACGCGAAAAGGAGTGATGAAAAGAATTACAAGGAGCCACCTAGGTAGAATATAAATTGCTTTAAATTAACGCGCATTAAGGCTTGGGGGCCCAAAAACGAGCCAGCCTCAGATGTGGTATCTATGTCGTAAAAGTATTATTGTACGACATAATGTTAGGAACAGAACAAGACCCCTCTATAGAGCAGAATAATCCTTCTTAACGTCTGCCGAATTACTGTTTTTTTAAACAAATATTTTTACCATATTTAGCTTCAAATTTCGCTACTCTAGTGCAGTAGCTGACGCTCTTTAATGCAAATACTGTCATAAAACATGCATTTAACCTCAAATAGGGGCATTTTGGCCTCAAAATGGCCTCATTTTTTCGCTTTTTTTTCGCATTCCTCCACTCCGAATGAGGCTAGCCAGCAGGATTAAGCTTCTAAAGTCGTGAAAAGTTATCCACATTCATCGTGAAACGCTTCTTGATATCTTGTTTTTTCGTTTCAATTTAGGTTGTTAAATCAATCTAAATTGATATTCTTGAGGCTAATTATGTCGTTTTTTTTAATTAATTGCCTACTTAGGAATGTGAAGATAGTAGGTCTTTGTCCCACCTACTTACTGTTCAATAAGCTATTCCCACTACAGCACGTATCGCGTGCAATAAGAAAAAAGTTTATAAATAAAAATTATGGGATGTATTATTATGGGATGTATCTTCCGTCCTGACGTATATCAAACTATATCATTTGAGCTTAATACTCTACTCACTCCTTCCATACTAATCGCTGTTTGTTTTTTTGCGAGTATCTGATTTAATTTTATATTCTAATATTAATATTTGAAACAAAGAGCTCAATACTTCATCAGTACACTATGGGATGTTAATGTCCACTTTTAGCCTCATTTAGATTCAAATTCTAGACGCCCCACTTGGAGAAAATGACTAAGAATAATACTGATATAAATCCTACCCACACATACTCCCAAAGAATTCCTTTAAAGAGTCGCTTTTCTAACCATGCATGACACAAACCAGAATACGTATAAAGTATTCCAGTTAAGAAAAGTGAATAAACTGAAGCATTTACTGGCCATAAAATAAGAACGTAGGACAACTGAAGGATGCAAAAAGCAATTACACTTGAGAATAAGGCAATTGGACGCATTTGAGTAGAATCAAGACTATATGTCCACAATGATTGGAGATTCATGAAAAAAGAAATGAAAAACAGAAATATTGGGGTTATAAAAACCGGAAGACGCAGCGAAAAAACAAAATTTACCAAAAAGTAAAAAACTAAAAGTGTTATTACAAATGAAACAATTCGGGCACTTCTCAAGAGATTGATGGTCCTTATCCCTGAAACTGCAAAAATGTTTTGAGTCAGAAAAAGCGAATACAACCCAAATGCATACAAGAAGGCAATAAGAATGCGGCTAATAAATCTTTCGGGAACCAAGGTATAAAAGAATGGAAATGCTAAGGTGTAAAAAAACGGCAAAATAAGTATCGGCCAATAAAATGTCCCCTTAACGTCGTTCTTCAAAACCAGCAATAAAAAGAGGTCTGTTAATATAGCAAGAAACAAGGCCAAAAATGTCAATTGCATGCCCGACACATATTCCGAAATAAACACCCCTATTGAAAGAACTCCAACTACAATTACGAATTTTTGCCTCTTATTAAGTGCCAATAAACTTCTGAGATGCATATTCCCCTACTTCTTTTTTTTCTTAACAACTTTCACTTTCTTCTTTTTTGGTTTTACTATCTTGGTTTCATCTCTTATAACATGGTGTATTGCTATTGCTAATGCGTCTGCACTATCATCAAAATCCTTATCTTTTTTTCCATTGAACTGAAGATTTAGATTCTTAGTCTGCTTGTTTAAAATTTTTCTAACCATCTCCTGAACTTCTTTTTTTTCCGCCCTACCACTTCCCGTAAGACTTAATTTCACAGTCATTGGGGTGTATTCAAAAATTGGAAGTTCAAATTTAGCAGCTGACAGCATAATTACTCCGCGAGCTTGGCTTACTGAAATTGCAGTTTTTGCATTCCTTCCAAAAAAAATGTTTTCGATTATCAAACAGTCAGGTAAATTATTTTGTATTATCTGATTTAATTGTTCATGAAGTAGAAAGAGTCGTCGAGGCATTACGTCTATTTGTTCTGTAATAATACAACCGTGGTCAATGTATTTTATGTTAGGTATGGGGTCGCTTGAGACTTCATGGAGTATCATACCCCATCCTGTTCTATTAGTTCCTGGATCTATTCCGAGAATACGCATAAGTTGCTAGCCAGTAAATTCTAAATTAGTATAGACTTTCTGAACATCATCAAGCTCTTCAATTTTCTCAATTAAATTTATTGTTTTCTCCTCTACTTCTGGGTTTGTAACCATTCTATTCATTGGTTTGTAAACAAGACCCGCTTCTTCAACCTTAAAACCAGAACTCTCTACTCCCTCTTTTACATTAGCGACATTTGTTGAGTCAGTGTAAATATACCCAATCTCATTATCAACCTCTATATCATTTGCTCCGCTTTCAAGCGCGATATTAAATAATTCGTCGGAGCTTTTCCCACCCAAAGAAACAGCAATTTCACCTACATGCTCAAAAAGATAACTGACTGCTCCTTGTCCAGCTAGTGTTCCTCCATTTTTTTCTAATACTGACTTTACTTCAGCAACAGTCCTCTGCTTTTTATCCGTTACTGCCTCAATGATTAATCCGGCACCTCCAGGCGCAAATCCCTCATAAACCACTTCCTCTAAAATAACTCCCCCTGCTCCACCAGCGCCCTTCTGTATAGAGCGTTCTATATTGTCCTTGGGCATGTTTGCAGCTTTTGCTTTGTCTATTGCAAGCCTAAGTGTTGCGTTGAATTCTGGATCAGTATTTCCACCACCTTGACGCACTGCAATTGTTATCGCGTTCGCAAGCTTAGTAAAAAGCTGACCACGTTTTGCATCATTTACTCCTTTTTGTCGCTTAATGGTTGCCCATTTACTATGTCCACTCATAATCTAATAATTAAAATGCGGCAAACATATGAGGAAACGCAATCCGATTCTTATCGGATGAGTAAGCTCATATGGTTGCCCATTTACTGTGTCCTGACATATGATTTAGTGTAGTTTAACATTATAGTAGAAAACTGCTAAAAATTATAGGTGCAAAGCCCTTTTTAGTCCCCATTTCTTGACAATTTCATTTAATTTATCTACAATGGGAAAATTAAATTTAGCCCTCATGATATCCTTAAAAGATCTCGCAATTCAAAAAGCTCTTGACAATAAGTGGGATGAAGCAATTGCTACAAATCTCGAAATTCTAAAGCTAAATGAGCATGATTTGGACACTCTTAATCGACTCGCTTACGCCTATCTTAAGTCAGCGAATTTGGATTTAGCAAAAAAAACTTATAGCAAAGTGATTTCAATTGATAAAACCAATCCCATTGCTCTTAAAAACCTCAAAAAACTCGAAACTCTTGCAACTCAATCAAGCACAAAAACTAATTCTAACCACATTAACCATTTAATGGAAAATGTATTTATTCAAGAAGCCGGCAAGACTAAAACAGTTGAGCTTACTAATTTAGCTGATAAAAAATCATTAATCTCTCTTCAGCATGGCGATGAAGTATTTTTAACAATTAAGCGCTCAAAAATATTTGTTTTAACAACAGAGAAAATATACATTGGTATGCTTCCAGACAATGTTGGGATTAGACTTATTTCCTTTATGAAGGGTGGGAATGAATATCTGGGCTGTATTAAATCAATTGATGAAAAAAGCGTAACAGTATTTATTAAGGAAGTAAAACGTGCGAAGCGCTTTTCTAATCAATCCTCTTTTTCTTAATGATTGAGTAAAACTTCTTCTTCTTTTTTTAATTCGTGTAGATTGTTAGGTCTTCTTACATTTTTTACTTCTTTTTTTAAAGATAAGAGTGCCCAACAAAAGGAAATCAAAAGTAATATTGGAATAGCCAAAAAAAGTATATTCATGCGTGTTTCTGTTTTAAAATCAATTATATAATTCACTAAGTCTTCCCTCTAGATCATTACCCAAGAAAACTGAAATATCAGCAGTTGATGAATTGTTAGAATTTATTTCTTCAAAAGAAGTAATCTGAATAAGCTCTTCTACAGGCATATTTTTATCTTTAAATCTGACTTGAGAAACTAAATCTTTTGCAATATCAGACCGAACCTCTATGACATTGTAGCCACCATTTGAAAGCATTTGAGAAAAAACGTTGGCAAGTCCATTGATACCTGTTCCGTTAACCACCTCTACCGTTGCGTTGCTCTCGTGAACTGCTGTATCTCTTAGTAGGTCGCTTAATACTTTATCTATTCCTACTTGATCAAGATTTGTAATTTTTTCATTTTTCCTATTCTCTCTTTTTACACCCCTTGCAGTATTCATAAATTTATATATATCGTATGCGTTCAGTCTTTTTAAGACAATATTATCATTTGGTGTAAGCAGAGTTATTTCATTGGAAAAACCTAAAAAATCATCACTATTATTAAAAGTGCTCTTTGCTTTTTTGTCCTGGATAATTGCGTTTATCGGTGCTCCAATAAATAAGCTCATTTCTAAATTATTTTTGCCCTTAAGTTTTGGAGTTAGATTTCCAAGATTAATAAATGTAAACCTGCTCTCCTTCTTATCTACATTTAAAAGATAGGTTGAGCTTCCTAGATATAATATTGTAAATGAATTATTTTTAAACGAAGAATTGTTAAGCTCTGAATAAATTTTTGCAAAGACTGAAACGCCGATCAGAATTAACACAACCGCAATAAAAATTTTTAAATACAGAAAACTGGATATATTATTTTTTGCGTGGTCAGTGTGCATAAGTTATTGAACAAGGTGAAATTTTCGAAGTCGTGCTAGCATTGAATTTGTGTCTTTTTGTTCAAATCCCAACAGCTCTAGAACTTTCTTTCCTATTCGAAGACCTGCTTCAAATTCAGGCAAGACAATCGTGTTCACTCCAAGATTTACCAATTCATATTTGTCTTCATCAACATGCGATCTGCATAAAATTACTAATTTGGGATTAATTTTCAGTGCTGTTTTTATAAGTATTCTTTGAGAAAATGAATCCGGGACAGCAACCACAAGAATTTTCGCCTTCTCTATTCCTGCAGCTCTTAATATATCAGTATCTGTCGGATCTCCATATAGTGCATTTTTTGAATTCGACACTAATTCGTCAACTACACTTTTGTCAAAATCCAAAACAACATATGGCACTTCTCCCATCTCGAGCAGACTTCGCACTTCCTTACCTACTCTTCCGTGTCCACAAATAACTACGTGATTTTCAATTTCCTCATATGATGAATTTTTAAAATAGTGGGATTCTCCCATCATTTTTTTGACATAAGGATTTGTTTTGTATCTTGAGTAAATTAACTTTGTTGCTTTTAGCCAAAATGGTATTGCAATTAAAGATAGGATAAAAACTGCAAGCAAATTTTCGTAAGTTTTTTCATTGATATATTTTTCCATAAAGGCTACTTGCCCAATAACTGCAGCAAGCTCTCCGACATTATTCAAATGTGATGAAATAAAAATGTTTGCACTTGGAAGAAATTTAAAATTGCGAAGAATCAGAAAAATAACACTGAATTTTATAATTAACACAATGAGTGTTAAAAGGATTATAAAAGGTAAATTCTGTACAAGAAAATTTATGTCAACAAGCATTCCCATCATTACGAAAAAAGTAACGAGCAGTATATCTCTAAATGGTCGTATTGAAGACATTGGCGCCAAATTCTTGCCCTCCTCTGAAACCAAAACACCAGCCAAAAAAGCTGCAATAGACTCTGGAATTCCTACTGAAGTTAAAAGGCCAATAGATAATACTGCCGTAAAAATAGTCGCGAGAATTGTAAATTCATGAGAAGGATATCTAAATAATAGATGCAAAAGTCGAGATAAGAAAATTCTTCCAAAAAGATAAATTAGGATAAATATAACAAGCGGCTTAACTAGTGTTATAGCAAGTTGAATAAGTGTTTCTGGGAAAATGAAGGTGCTCTCAAACAACAAGGGCATTAAGAAAATAACTGGCACAATAAATAAATCTTGAATTAAAAGAAATATAAAAACGCTATTTCCCGGAAAATTTGCAAGCATTCCCTTTTCTTCTAATATTTTTACTACAACTGCAGTTGAGGAGAAAGAAAAAATTAGTGAAAAGAGGATAGCTACAGGTACTGAAAATTTAAACAGTAAAAGCGCAGGAAACAAAACAAGAGCAGTAAAACAAACTTGCAAAACTCCTGCTAATAAAACTTTTTTATTTATCTTTCTTAATGACTCCAAAGACATTTCAAAACCAAGAGTGAATAAGAGTAACGAAACACCGATCTGAGACAAAGCAAATATACTATCAAAGGAAGTAATAAAATTTTTCCCCACCACTCCGAAAATTATTCCGCTTACCAAATATCCAACTACAGGAGGAAGTTTTATAGTACGCGCAACAAAACCTCCTATAAAAGCTGCAATAACTATTAAAATAATCTCATTTATGAACGCTTCATGCATAATATTAAGTTTAGGTGAGTTTTCCTAATAATTCAACTAAATCAGGAGATAATGGGGCCTCAAAAGTAATCGGTTCTTGAGTTGCAGGATGGAAAAAAGTAATTTTTGAAGCATGAAGAAAATGTCGTTTGAGAAATTTTCTGTCACGCAACTTAGTTTTTCTTCCTGCATATAACTCATCGGCAAACAATGGATGATTAACATATTGAAAATGTACTCTTATTTGATGTGTTCTTCCTGTCTGGGGATGTACTTCTACTAGACTTAATAACTCTTCATATTTTCCATCGTTAAATTTTTTGTATGAAATTACTTTAAATTTTGTATAAGATTCACGTCCTTTTGGAAAAACACCAAATCTCATTCTATTCCATGGAAGTCTACCTATCGGTACATTAATTTCACCCTCTTCCACAATTTTTCCGTGACATAAAGCAATATAAACCTTTTTGACTTTTTTTTGCTTAAACTGACTCTGCAGATTACCAAAACTCTCTTCATTTCTTGCAACCACAATAACTCCGCTTGTCTCTTTATCAAGTCTGTGGACAATCCCTGCACGATTATAAAAATCATTCTCACCCTTACCCTTCAGAGGAAAGTTCTCCTCCAAAAAATCCTGAAGTGTATATGCTTCTCTTGAAGTATCTGCGTTGTTAACTATCATTCCCGCAGGCTTATTTAATACTAAAATATCATCATCCTTAAAAAGTACTGTGGGATTCATTAGTTCTTATTAAAAACATTTCTATGTATTAAAAAAAGCATTATGGCTGAAAAAATGGTTAAACCAATAAGTGTTGTTTGAAAAATAAGATGAGGTAGAGAAAATACTCCACCTGAAGCAAATGAAAATGCTAGCAATACTAATGCATAAGAAATAGCTCCAAGAAAACAAATAAAGCCATCTTTTACAGAAAACTCGTTGTGAATTTTTATAAACCAGGAATAGAATGAAAATAAAACAACTAAAGAAACTGCCTTGAGAAGCAGCCCTATCCCATTGTTTGATTTTAGAAGTATGTCAAGGATTACAAAGGGGAAAAAAGATAAAAAATAAATATCAAAAATCCTCAATTTATTTTTCTTTTTTCTATAGAGAAAAAGAATAGCCATATATGCTCCCAGGAAGCCTGCAAATATTAAAACTCCCTCATATCGTGTTAAGTGAAAAAAACGAAGTGGATGAAGAATTTCATATGCATTATTTTCAATTGCATAAAAGACTCTTCCAAAAACAAAAGCGAAAATAAATGAAAGCATTGCGTTATCAAATGCCTGACGCAAAGAAATACTTTGTCTAATTAATACAAAATCATGTCTAGCGACGGAAAATAATATAAAAAGCACAATGAATGTAGTTATAAAAAACAAGATTATACTTATCATTTTTTGTAAAAGAAAATATTTCCAACCCCTATTCCAACAAGAAGAATTCCTATTCCTATAAGTACCGATCTAACACCTAAAACGTCAGCAAATACACCTGCAAGCACAATCGGTAAAAGAGCAAGAAGACCTACTGCAGCATATAAAAGACCATAGATTTTGGACCGATATTCATCTGCAACATCTGTTTGGATTATGGTTTGGGCAGGGACAAAAATACATGAGTTAGCAATACCTGCAAAAAAAGTAATAAGAATTGTGGCATGTAAAACATTAAGTTGATTCTGATAATCTACGGCTGAGAACAAAAACAAAACAACACTCGATAAAAATATACCAATATTCATGATTAATTGTTTGTTTTTTGTGGCAAAAAAATAACCAATTATAAGTGCTGACAGAATCATTCCAACACCTGCAGGCGCGAATATATAAATTGATGTATCCTCGGGAAGAATACCCAATGTTGTCCTAGCATATCCAGGAACAACTGTAGCAAGCACTAATATTATTACTTGAGATAGTATGAGAAATAATAATGAGTCTGCGGCATTCCTTTTAACACGAAGTATTTCTATGCATAGTTTAAATTCTACCCATACCAATTTATACAAATGGGTAACATTTGCAAAAACAGATCCTGGTATTCTCAATTTCCTGGTTGAGGGCGCCACATTTGGAAGCATCAACACGCAAAGACCAGCAGAAAAAAACATACTTGATGTAAGCAATATAGCTCCACTTGGACCCAGATAATGAAGCGCAAGACCTGCAATAATATAACCCATTAGAATTGACCCAAACAAACTTACACCAAAAATTGCATTTGCAGTAAGAAGTTGAGATCTATTCACTAGATGTGGAATCATTGGCGCCTCGGCTGGAACATAGAATTGGGTCATTATAGAAACTATAATTGCCCCAAAATAAATGGCAGGAAGCGAATCATGAAATAGAAAAAGTATAATAAGCGCAAAGGCTCTTACAAAATTTCCAAAAATTAGAATTTTTCTTTTGTTTTTTGCATCTCCAATTATTCCTCCGAGAAAGCTAAAAAATAACTGAGGGAGTAAAAAAGAAAGAACTAATAATGAAACTGCAAAGTTAGATGTGGTCAATTTATAGATGAGGAATATAAGCAATATATTCATCATATTGAAGGCGATTTGAGAAAATATTACAGAAAGCGAGAAAGATAGAAATGCGGGTTTTTTTAATATAGTGGTAAAATCATTAGATTCCTCAACGGATTGTCCTAAGGGATGTGGGATCTTTACCTTCATGAAGAGTTGAATACACGATTAAGCTCTTTTAGTATAACTTCCATCACGCGTATCTACAACTACACTATCGCCATTCTCAATAAAAAGAGGTACTCTCATCTTCATTCCGTTTTCAAGCACTGCATCTTTATATACATTTGAAGCGCTGTTACCTTTGACGCCTGGTGCAGTATCAGCAACTTTTATCGTAACCTTTGGAGGAAGTTGCAGAGACAAAGGAATATCATTGTAAATCTGCACGATGCAAGTTTCGCCATCTGTTAAAAATTCGTGTCCTAAAAGGGATGATAATGGTGCTTCTATTTGTTCGTATGTCCTAGGATCCATGAAATATGCTTTTTCACTATCCTTATATAAGTATTGAAGTTGTCTGTTGTCGACCTGAATATTTTTAACATTTGCTCCATTTGTATACCCCTTCTCTATCGTTGAACCATTCTTAAGATTTCTAACTTTAACTTTAATGTTAGCACTACCCCGTCCCATCTTAATGTGCTCGTAGGAAATAACCTGAAATAGATTACCTTCCTCTTCATAAATTATTCCTGATTTTAAATTAGTTACTGAAATCATTTTTTAGTTCCTTTCTTAAATCTTTTAAAACGCATCAAGCCCGAACAAGGAATTACCTCCACACCTCTTTGTTCTAATTCATCAAGAAATAAATTTGCACCTATACTGTCAGCCGCCATATGTCCACAGTCAATTACATTAACATGCATTTTACGTAGTTCCTGTACCGCATCCTCAGGAACATGCATCTCAACAATTGTTCCAACGCCAGATTTGGCAAGTTCAATATATAATTGTTTTGATGGATTTGTCCCTCCTGTAAAACTTACTACTACCTTTCCGGTTCTTGCTTTTGGATTTCCAGCAACAATTGATGGTCCCGCCTTACCAAGTATTGCTTCTGTAAATTCAGGAATTTCATTAATCGCGTCCAGAAGTTCCCCTACATTGTCAAACTTTTTATTTTCAATATTTTTATTCATAAAGTCATTTCCCAAATTGTCCCAAACCGTGTGAATTGCCATAAGAGGTACATTTAAGAGTCGTGCCGCATCAACTGCTTGAGAATGATTGAGTGGTCCAATATTACGTCTTACAACCGATTTTCTCTCCTCAAACAAAGCATGCGCAATATTTTCAGGAACCCCTGCTTTAGCATACATATCAACCTGAACATCCATTACTTCATCAAGGGAGGCTAACGCATGTCCCGTTGGATGATGAGAAATAACCATGTCAACTTTTCTACCCTTTTCAGTGAGTCTATCTGCTATCAAAACTTCAGCTCCGGATGCATCAATTCCAGCCATTACGGTTTTTATTTCTTTGTTCAAATCCCCAAACATTACGCGAGTATCAGAATATGGATTTGTGAGAACTTCCTTATCGAAAAATTTTTTCTTTTTCTCGGGCATTTCCTTGAGGTCTTTTTTTGCCCTCTCCATTACTTTTTTTACACCACTAACCCCACGCGGGTCAGTCTTCATACCCATTTCAATAGCGAGTTTGTATATATCCTTTATTTGCATAAATTATTGTCTGCAACAAGATTTGAGTATATAATATATGAGGCTTGTTTTCAAGCTAAATTGAGAAGGGCGAGTGCTGGAATGGTATACAGGTTAGTCTCAAAAACTAATGAGGATTTTCCCTCATGAGGGTTCGACTCCCTCCTCGCCCACAAAATAAAGTTGGGAGTCGGATTTCATCAGCGACTCCTGCATCAATCACAAAATAAAAGTTGGGAGTCGATCACAAACCAAAAAAATCACACGCATTGCTTCTTGAAAGTTTCGAAAAGTTTCCATAGTATTGTTTGGTGGTCAAATTTATAAGAAAGATTAATTTAAAACGCTATATTTTATATCTTGTCCGTTGGCAACTTTCTACTCCACTTCTTGCTCCAATTGTTTCAATTGTAAAGGGGTCTTCATCAGTCTTTGGAACACGAGAAGATTGGATTGCTGCAACAATTGCAAACCTTATTGGTGGATTAATTTTTTATTGGGTTGATAGATTCATTTTTACATCGCGGACCCTTGCTTCACAGTGGGAAGTAAAAGATAACGTTAGATGTGCAGATTGCGGAAAATTATGCAGAGGATATCGCCTTGTTGCGTCTTCAAATTATGACAGGAAGCACGACGCAAAGCCTGAATTCAGATGTGAAGAACATTCAAAAAAGAAAACGAGACAACTTAAAAAACGGGGCGTTAAGATTTAAATTTATACCTTGGTTGAATGTTCGACATTATAAAAGCGGATTCTATCTCCTCTAAACAACAGTTCCTTTTCACCTACTGGCCCATTTCTATGCTTTGCCACCAACACATTGACAATTCTTTGGGAAGTGAACTCTTCGTCCGGTGAATAAAGAAACATAACAACGTCAGCATCTTGCTCTATTGCTCCTGACTCACGAAGATCTGCAAGCTGTGGTTTTCCTCCACCCCTCTGCTCAACTGCACGAGAAAGTTGGGAAACGCCAATAACAGGAATTTTTAATTCTCTTGCCATGTTTTTTAGGCTTTGGGAAATATAAGAAACCTCCTGTACACGATTTTCAAATCTGCGCCCTGGATTTGCTAACTGTAAATAATCCACAATTAGAAGCTTTAAATCATGCTCTGACTGAAGACGTCTAGCCTTTGTCCTCATCTCAGGAACTGAAAGTCCCGGGGTGTCATCAATATAAAGAGGGGCTTCCGCAAGCTGCCCCATTGAAACGGACAATTTCTCAAAATCTTCATCTGATAATCGTCCTGTTTTTAACTTCCATGCATCAATATCACCAAGGCTTACAACAAGTCTATCTGCAAGCTCTTCTTTACTCATTTCGAGAGAAAAAACTCCAACTGGCTGCTTATTAACAACAGCAGCATGAGCTGCAATATTAATAACAAAAGCCGTTTTTCCCTGGCCGGGACGTGCAGCAAGAATAATAAGATTTGACTGCTGAAGACCTGATAATAAATTATCAAGATCAGTAAATCCTGTTTCAATTCCGCGAAGTCCTTCACCGTTTCGCTGTAATTCTTCTATTCTGTCGAAACTCTCAGCAAGTGTTTCTTTAATATGTATAAATCCTTGCTTTATATGCTCTTGAGAAACCTTAAATATCTCCTGCTCTGAATGAGACAATATTTCGTTTGCCTCTTTATCCTCAGTAAATGCATCTTCAGTTATCTGGCCACTTATTTGAATAAGAGAACGCCTTACATATTTTTCTCTTATAATTTGTGCGTAATATTCACTATTTGCCGCAGTGGGAACTATGTTAGTAAGAGACGAAAGATAAGCACTCCCTCCTACCTTATCGTGCATTTTCTTTTTTTTAAGAAAACTAGTTATGGTCAGAAGGTCAATTGGTTTCCTTTCTTCATATAAAGTAAGCATCACATCATAAATTGCCTTATGTCTTTCGTCATAAAAGTTATCAGAAGAAACAAGTTGTGAAACAGAAATAATTGCATCCTTATCAATAAGAATTGCGCCTAAAACGGCCTGCTCTGCTTCAATATCATGAGGAGGGATACGAACAACTGCCATACATTAATTAGTAGTAAGTAGGTGGTAAATGGTAGAAAGAGATAAAAAATACTGCTGTTTCCTTGCTACTTACTACATTCTACATACTACCTGTCATTTCTTTACCAGATATACTATATTCGCGGGTAATTCTTCTTTTTTTCGAAGTGTTACTTTTGTAACTTTATTTTCTTTTATTTTTTCTGGAATATTTCCCTCTTCTCCATACACAACTATAATGCCACTTGAAATAGAAGTTAGTTGAGATTCCTCAAGTGGTCCATTTGCCTTAACAATTACAACGTCAAAGTCATCCTCATCTGTTAATTTTGCAATAGAATCTGACAATACATGTAGTGCTCTTCCTTCTCCATTGTCTATTTCGTACTTCGTTGATCCTTCCTGCCTATTACCCTTTACAATAATGCCTCCCGCTTCATATTCACCAGGTCCATAAATGCAAAGGACATCATCATCAAAAGAAGAATCACTAGCATCATCAAGAACAATAATTTTTGCGTCGTCAGCTGTTTGAGGGTTAAAAAGAACATGGCCATTTTTGCCAGTAATTTTTAGTGTTTGTTGATACGGTACTGTAAGTTCCATAGAATGTGTCACTAATATTACCACTAACCCTCATTCCTTGACAAGGAGAAAACAATCAACTATTATCGGTTAGGCGCATCAAGACACAAGAGATTTAGAAGTCATCCCCTGTCCGCACTTTATATAAATGAAAGAACGTTTTGTCATAATAATTATTGCAATTGTTGCCGGTCTTTTTATAACATCGGCTGGGTTTTTTATATATCAAGCTACCAAAAAGCCTGCAGATGAAAATATTTCAACCAATATAAACGCTTCACCAACAGAAACGCCAGAAAATTCTTTATACATAAAAATTACAGAGCCAGCAGATGAACTAATAACCAATAAAAGAACACTGCAAATAAAAGGTTCTACAAATCGCAATAATACAGTTATTGTTTCTACAAATCAGGAAGATGTAACCGGAAAACCAACAAATGACGGAGAATTTTCTATTACTATAGAAATTGATGCCGGTGCAAATATCGTTACGACCCGCGCGATTTCTCCAAGTGGAGACTCAGTTGAGGACAAAAGAACAATAACTTATTCATCCGAAGAATTTTAACCTATATGAAAAAAATAATATTCTTACTAATAATTTTTCTTTTCCTAAATCAAAATATTGCTTTTGCCCAAAGTAAAACTCCCACTAAAAAACCGACTCCTACTCCTACCGCAAACACATCTCCCACAGAAAGCGAAGCGCTTGAAAAAATTCAAAGAATTAAAGATATTGTTGCCTCTAAAGTCGCAGAGCTTAATTTGGTAGAAAAAAGAGGAATTATAGGAACAATAAAACAAACATCTAGCACTCAGATAACAGTAAGGGATTTACACGATAGAAATAGAATTATTGATATCGATGAATTAACTAAGTTTGAAGGAAAAAATGATGACAAAGATCTCGGTGTTTCTGATCTTAAAAAAGACACTAAATATTCTTTTGTGGGAATTTACAATAAGGACACTAAAAGGCTCCTTGCAAGAGTAATTTCTGAATCCTCAACTATTCCAGTGAGCATGCAGGGAGTTATTTCAAAAATTAACAAAGATGACTTTCAAATTGAGGTTATTGATGAAGAGGGGAAAAAGAAAAACGTTGATATAGAACGCTCCACAAAAACTAGTGTTTACGATAAAGATGGAGAGCTTGCCAAATCAGGTTTCTCAGATTTTGAAATTAATACAAGAATTATGATCGTAGGCTTTACTGATTCTGATGATAAAAATCTTATTGCAGCCACTCGCGTCATTCATTTTGAAAATTTACCCCCTTCAAAGAAAATGCAATCATTTGTAAGTCTTGGTGAAACTCCAATTTCAAGTGGTAGCGGAAAGAAGCTCGAAACTCGTACCCTTAAAGAAAGCAACTAAATCTTTTTAAAAACTTTTGGCTTCCCTTTTGGCTGATCCAAAATCTCATAACCCATTTTTTCAATTTTATGTCTCATTTGATCGGCAAGATGAAATTTGCCATCATTTCGAAGGCTTTGCCTTTCATCAACCATCTGCAGAATAGTTCCTGGAACTTGAGTCATCTCCACTGCATTATGAAAAATCTTTACTCCCAAAATCTCATCCATTCTTCCTAAAGCAGCTGCTTTCTGAGCATCTCCTACATTACTCCTTAACATCTCCCACATAATTGATAGTGCTTTTGGCATATTTAAGTCTTGATTTACTGCATGCAAAAAATCCATTTCATATTTATCTGCTGCCCCCTGTGGTTCTGGCAATTTGGATGCTATCTCATATATTTTCTTAAGAGCAACTGAAGCAGCTTCTAAGGATTGCCAAGTAAAATTCATCTCGCTTCTGTAATGTGTTTGCAGGGTAAGATATCTAAATGCTAATGGTGAAAATCCCTTTTCCAAAAGATCATGAATTCTATAGGTATTTTCCAAAGATTTACTCATCTTCGTTTCATTAACCCTTAGAAAACCATGATGCACCCAGTAATTTACGAATTTCTCACCAGTTGCGCATTCGGATTGGGCAATTTCATTTGTGTGATGAACAGGTATATGATCAGTTCCTCCAGTGTGAATATCAAAATGCAGCCCCAAATATTTCATTGACATTGCGCTACATTCAATATGCCATCCGGGAAAACCCTCTCCCCACGGAGATGGCCACCTAAGGAAGTGGTTTTCAAACCTACCTTTTGCAAAAAACCAAAGAGCGAAATCTTGAGGGTTTTTCTTATCCTTGTCTACCACCACACCCTCTCTTGAACCAACTTCTTTCTCGTCTAATTCTTGCCCCGAAAGTTTCGTGTAATCGGGAAATTTGCTAACATCGAAATATATTGCTTGTGGGGTTTGGTATGTATACCCTTTTTCAATAAGTGTCTCAATGAGTGCAATCTGATCTTCAATATGCTCACTTGCCCTTGGTGCAACATCTGGTTTTATAGCATTTACCCTTTTTAAACTATCCCAAAAATCCTCTTCAAAAAACCGAGCTACCTCAATCGGCGTTTTTCCGTGTTTCTCTGCTCCTTTCTCTAATTTATCAATTCCTTCGTCATTGTCTGAAGTCAAATGTCCAACATCTGTTATATTCATTACGTGCTTAACTTCATAATCATTTGCTTTTAAAACTCGAACCAAAATATCATCTCCGATGTATTTTCGAAGGTGACCGATATGCGTAAAGTCATACACGGTTGGACCACAACAATATATTCCTACTTTTGCAGGGTTAATTGGAGAAAATTCCTCAAGCTTACGAGTTAATGAATTAAAGAGTTGCACAGCCTCAATTGTACCAGAATGGAGATAAAGAAGAAAGACTTGGAGATTAAACTCCTAAACATTCCTTAAGAGTTGATTTGGGAAGTTATTTAGACAAAGATTTTACTGCTTCCAAAATTTGATTGTCCAAGTTATCTTTTAGCTTGCTGCTTTGAGTGGCATCAAATTTTATTTCTATGTCTGGTTTTAGTCCCTTTTCATGTACCCATGTGCCTTTTGGAGTTAGCCATTTAGCAATGGACACATGCACGCTTCCACCACCATCAATATCTGCTGCTTGCTGAATAGTTCCTTTCCCAAAGGTATTCTCACCTATCAACTTAGCCCTGCTATAATCACGTAGAGCGCCTGATAAAATTTCAGAAGCTGAGGCTGATCCTTTATTTACAAGCACAACAAGTGGAATGTCTAAAAGCACTCCTCGTCTATTTACACGCAAAGGTTCTTGCCTCCCACTTCCATCTTCTTGAATAACAATAGGCCCATCCTTTATAAATTCTGAAGCTATATAAACAGCATCATTAAGATAGCCCCCTGGATTGTTTCGAACATCCAGAATAATACCCTTGAAATTGGGGGCTTTCTGAATTTGAGGAACCAAGGAGTTAATAGCACTCATCCATTCATCATTTGTTTTGTCTCCAAATTGAGAAACTCTAATGTAGGCAATGCTTGCACAATTTTGGCAACTGGATGCTACCTGGCAAGAACTACCACTACAATTAAAATACTTTATCCATGTAGTGACACTCTTTATCTGAATAACATCTCTTGTTATTGAAATGTCACGTGCATTTTTTTCATTCTCATGAATAATTGTAAGTGATACCTTTGTTCCTTTTGGTCCCCTTATCTTCTCGACTGCCTGAGCAACAGTCCAACCATAAGTCGTTTTTCCATCCACTTTCGTAATAACATCACCACTTTTTATTCCTGCTTTTATTGCAGGAGAACCGTCTAAAGGCGAAATCACCTCTACCTGATTTTGGTCGTTGATTGTAAGTTCTGCTCCTATTCCAGAGAATTCACCAGCAAGTTGGGTCTTAAAACTCTCATTTTCTTTAGGTGGAAAAAATGATGTATATGGATCAGAGAGACTCTGAAGCATTCCAGAAATTGCACCATACACCATTTTGTTTCCATCAATTTTTGATTTGTCATAGTAATCAGAATTGATTCGCTCGACAACATCATAAAAAAGGCGCATATCAAGCGTAGTTGTAGCTGGTGGAGATTGATTTTTGATTGCAACAATTGGACGATAATTCTTCCATTGCGCAGCGACTTTATAGTTTCCAAGCAAATATCCTATCCCAATGGATATAAAAATTACGATAAAAAGCTGAAAGACACGAATGGAAATCTTCTTTGACATAGCATCTAGTATATCACCAAAAAAACACAAAATAAAAATAACGCGCTAAATGGAAAATAATTGAAGTGTCGTTTTGTTTTGACGAGCAAAAATTATAGCCCGCGCTATTCAGCGCGAACTATGAAGGGAAGAAAAGCCAATATTCGAGCTCTTTTGACTGCAACAGTCAATTTTCTCTGGTGCTTACTGCAAACCCCACTTCGTGAACGGCTGTGTATTTTCCCTCTTTCTGAAATAAATCTTTTCAAAATTTCGTACTCAAGAAAATCAGGATTCTTTTTCTCTTTGCAAAAGAAACACTCCTTTTTCACATCCATCTGTCTTGGTTTTCGTTGTATTGTTTTTCTTTTTGGCATATTTTCTCCTAAAAAGGTATGTCATCAGGATTAATGTCTTCTGATGGCGCTTCCTCAGCTACTGCTTCTTCCTTTTTTACTGCTTTTTTTGCACTCTTAGAGTCCTCTTCCCTGGGTGCATCCTGAGAATAATCCTCATCTTTTACTGCTGAAGAGCCCTCTCTTTTTGAATCAAGAATAATCATGTCGTCAATAACAATTTCCGTTAATGATTTTTGCTGACCATCTTGGGCTGTCCAACTACGAGTTGAAAGTCTTCCTTCAACATAAATTTTTCGGCCTTTTGTCAAAAGCTGAGAACATAATTCTGCAAGCTTGTTCCAAGCAATAATTCTGTGATATTCTACTTCTTCTTTCTTCTCTCCAGACTCAGTAGTCCATCCTCTATTCGTTGCAAGGCCAATAGTAACCACTGCTGTTCCCTGAGGCGTATAACGCAACTCAGGATCTCTTGTTAAATTTCCAATTAATTGTACTCGATTAAGTGATCTTGCCATATTTCGAACTCTTCCGCAAGCTTTAGCTTGCACTTAAAATACAAGTCATTCAGTGAGAAGTATACCGAAAGTCTCAGCTCAAATTGCCAGTTGGCTATTTGAGCAAGAGTTGTCGGTATAATTCTAATTTACTCTCACTAACAAATGTCTTAGTATACCGTCTTGAATTCTTGATTTATTCTCTAGCTCATCTGAAATTCTTTCGCTACCAAACTCAACGAGAACATAATCTCCTTTTAAATTACCCTTTATTGGGTACGCAAATTTCTTCTCTCCAAGTTCGACAATTTTCTCTTTATCCAATTTTCCACCCCAAGAAACAACGTCTTTTAGAAGCTTTTCCTTGGCTTCTTTTTTAAGGTCGCTTTTCAAAATTAATACTAATTTATAATCACGCATAATGTTTTGAGCCCAAAAAAAACTATTTCCCTTTTGGATTCGTATGACGATGATACTAAAATATGCTCAAAATTACAATAGTCTTTTCTCTTGACTCAGAATTTAAGGTGTACTAAACTATTTGACGTATGAAAAGACTTGTTATTTCTCTCATAATAGTCTTCACATTGGCCCTCATTTGGGATACATTTTCAAATAATAATCTCCAAAACTTTTTTTCTTCAAAAATATCTCAAAATGGCGAAAGTGTAAATGTCGTAAAAGAAGAGTCAGCTGTCATTGACATCGTTAAAAAAGTAAGTCCATCTGTTATTACAATTGCAGTAAAACAAAAAAAGACAACAGAAGATCCCTTTTCTATATTTTTTAATGAAACACCAGAAAACAATGAACCAATTCCTGAAGAACAATATATTGGCACAGGTTTTGTTGTCAGAAAAAATGGAGTTATTGTAACTAATAAACATGTTGTTTCAGACACCAGCGAAGATTATATTGTTGTTGATGAAAAAGGGAATAAATTCGATGTTGAAAATATTTACAAAGATCCGGTTAATGATATTGCTATCATTTCAATTAAGAACCCGCCCATCAATGGTCTACCGGTTATTACTTTGGGCAGTTCAAAAAATCTACAAGTAGGGCAATTTGTTGTTGCTATCGGAACTGCTCTTGGAGAATTTAGAAATACAGTTACTACGGGAGTTGTTTCAGGACTTGGTCGCGGAATTACCGCAGGCAGCCCATATGAGAGATTTACGGAAAGACTTGATAACGTTATTCAGACTGATGCTGCAATAAATCCCGGTAATTCAGGTGGTCCTCTATTAAATTCTAAAGGTCAAGTAATTGGCGTTAACACTGCTGTTTCAAGTCAGGGTCAGAATATTGGCTTTGCAATTCCAATTGATACTGTAAAAGAGTCTCTTAATAACTTCACCAAAACCGGTGAATTTGAGCGCCCATTTTTAGGTGTTTCATATAATCTCATCTCGCAACGTGCAGCACTCCTAAACGAAATGCCACAGGGAGCACTTGTTCAAGACGTTGTTAAGGATTCAGCGGCTGAGAATGCAGGAATCAAACCAGGAGATATTATTACAGAAATTGATGCACAGAAAATTAATGACACTGACAAAACAATTGCTGCTATTATTTCAAAGAAAAAAATTGGGGACACAATAAAAATTAAAATATATAGGGACAATAAAACAGAAGAGGTTTCTGCTAAACTAAAAAAGGCAGAACTTTAATATGTCGGATAATGGAAGCATAATGAATGCCGTACTTGAGGGAATCAAGGATATTGGCAAAGGAGCAGTTGAACAAGTTACTGGAGTCTCTTCTGGATCAGGAAAAGTAATGCTTGATCAAATAACTGGAAAAAAAGAAGATACGGAGGAAGAACTAAAGAAAAAACAACAAAATGCGCAAGTGCATGCTAGTTCAATGCAAATAGACGCAAGGATACAACAAATAAGAAAACAAAAGGAAGAAGAAAGAATACAGCAAGTTCAACAAGAACTAAAAAGTGAATCCCCTCCCGCTACTCTTGAAGATTCGCCTAATCCTGGGCACACAAATAATATTGCACTTGAACGTGCTCAAACAAAAATGGAAAATGAATCAGCCCGCGCAGCAAAAGGATAACCCCTCCTCCACTATCAGCTAGCTTAAAAATGTTGTAAAATCTCTATATGTCAATTGTGCCCAAAACATTAAAAGGTTTTCGTGATTTTTTACCTGAAAAGGCTTCCAAGCGCGAATATGTAAGAAAAATTTTAAAAGAAACTTTTGTGTCATTTGGATTTGAACCACTCGAAACTCCAAGTCTTGAATACGAGGAAGTTCTGCTTGGTAAATATGGAGAAGAAGGCGATAAATTAATGTACCGGTTTATGGATAATGGGGGTAGAAAAGTCGCGTTACGCTATGATCAAACAGTACCTCTTGCACGCGTTGTGGCACAATTTCAAAATGATATTCCACTACCCTTTAAAAGACATCAAATGCAAAATGTTTGGAGAGCTGAAAATACACAAAGAGGAAGATTTAGAGAATTTTTGCAGTGTGATATCGATACAGTTGGTGCATCATCCGCATTAACTGATGCTGAAATTATTGCGTGTGCCTATGAAGCTTATATTGCTTTGGGGTTTGATGATATAACATTTCTTGTAAATGACCGACTAATTTTTAATGAAGTTACTAAAGGCACCATAACATCAATAGATAAATTGAAAAAAATAGGTAGAGAGCGGGTTGTTGAAGAATTAGTTTCACGCGGTGAATACGACTCCTCTGAAACAGCTGAAAAGGTTCTGATAAAAATTGAACAATCAGAACCAACGCCTTGGATAAATGACGTCATAGAAACTGCAAAGAAATTAGGAGTCCCAGAACGAGCTATTCAATTTTCTCCAACTCTTGCTCGAGGACTGGACTACTACACTTCTACTATTATTGAAGCAGTTACCCCATCTTATGAGGTTGGTTCATTGGGTGGAGGAGGAAGGTATGACAAACTTATTGGACTATTTTCAAATAAAGCGCTTCCTGCAGTTGGCTTTGCGTTTGGTTTTGATAGAGTAATTGAAGCAATGGAAGACCTTGGCCTTTTTCCTGAAGAATTAACACATGTAAAAGCGCTCGTTACCGTTTTTTCAGAAGAAACAAAAGACGCCTCACTTAAAGCAGTAAGAATTTTGCGACTTGGTAATATTTCTACAGATATTTATCTTGACGAAAATTACAAAATGGAGAAACAAATAAAATATGCCATAAAAAAACAAATTCCCTATATTGTAATAATCGGACCCGAAGAAAAGGCAAAAGGTGTTGCTGCTGTTAAAAATTTAAAAAGCGGACTTCAAACAACTATTCTCTTAGAGAATCTTACGGACGCAATTGAGGAAAACTAAAATCTTAATACCCTCTGGATTTTAAATAAGAAACCTGCGTAGAATTAATATTGGATGAAAAATACGCAAAAGGCCGTTTTTGCACTAATTCTTGCAAATTTTATTTGGGGAGCAGCTGCACCCATATTTAAGTGGTCGCTTGAAAGCACACCACCCTTCACGCTTGCCGTGCTTCGATTTGGAATTGCTTCACTTATTTTTCTTCCTTTGGCCAAGAGACATTCCTTTTCAATAAAAAGCAAACATATTCTACTTCTTATCATTATGTCTTTTTTGGGAGTTTCACTTCATATAAGCTTTTTCTTCTTGGGACTTGGATATACAGATAGTATCAATGCACCAATTATTGCCTCGTCAGGCCCCTTATTTATTATTCTTTTTGGTTTCTTATTTCTTAAGGACAAGATAAAAAAAAGAACAATGATTGGAGCATTTATTGGGCTTTTGGGAGTACTTGCTATCATTGTGCTTCCCGCTGTGGAGAAAGGTTTGGATGGATCTATAGTTGGAAACGTTTTTTTTGTAATAGCTATGCTTGCGGGAGTTATATACGCATTACTTTTAAAAAAACTCATGAATGGATATCATCCTTTTACTATAGCTTTTTGGACTTTCTTAATAGGAACAATAGGATTTCTTCCAATGTTTTTTGATGAAATTCAAAGAGTTGGTTTTTTGCCCATAATTAATACTCAAGTTATTGTTGGGATTCTTTTTGGCGCCCTTCTATCTTCCTCTCTTGCATATGCACTACAAATGTGGGCGCTTCAAAAGATGTCCGTTGAGGATGTTGGTTTGTTTGCCTACGTTGACCCTGTTATTGCGGTTCTAATTGCCGCGCCGCTTTTGGGCGAACAACCAACATCTGTTTTCTTTGCTGGCTCCTTCTTTGTGTTTTTTGGAATTTATATTGCCGAAGGAAGAATACATTGGCACCCCATTCACAGACTCTTCAAATAATAATATTGCAATTTGAGGCTTTTTCTAGTAAAATAGACAAAATGAAAGCTCAAATTCATCCACAATATTTTGAGAACGCACAAGTAACCTGCTCTTGCGGGAATTCTTTTACTGTGGGTTCAACCGTTGAGAAAATTCACATCGAGCTTTGCAATAATTGCCACCCATTCTATACAGGACAGCAAAAATTCGTTGATACAGCCTCCCGCATTGAGAAATTCCAGAAAAAAATGGAATCAGCACGTCCTGTTATAAAGAAGGCTCAAAAGGAAGTAAAAGAGGACAAAGGCCCATTGACACTCCGGGAAATGCTTCAATCTCTCAAGAAATAGCTAGAGCCTTCCATAATGGACAAAGATACACTCCTTGCACAACTATACGCTCTTGATTTTAAAATTGCAGAAGCAGAAAAATTAACCTCTGATCCTGAATTATCCTCTATGGCTTATGAAGAAATTGCTTCATTGAAAAAGCAAAAGGAAGAACTTTCAAAGCTTGTCGATATGCCTACTTTTGAAAACTCCACTCAAGCTACAAAAGACAATGCTTCTTCCCTTGATATGCGTCCAGCTATTATTGAAGTAAAGGGTGCAGCTGGGGGAGATGAGGCCAATATTTTTGCGAGGGAACTTGTAAGACTTTATATGCGCTATGCCGAGAGAAAAGGTCTAAGGGCAGAAATGATGGACGAATATGCTCTTAAAATTTCGAATCATAAGGCTTTTGGTATTTTTAAATTCGAAGCAGGCGTACATAGGGTTCAAAGAGTGCCTGAAACTGAAAAGCGCGGAAGAGTTCATACGTCAACTGCAGTTGTTTCAGTTCTTCCTGAGCTTGCTGATATTGACCTTCACATTAGACCAGAAGAAATAGAATTTGACGCGTTTCGCTCAGGAGGACATGGAGGACAAAATGTAAATAAAGTTTCAACTGCGGTAAGACTTAAACATATCCCAACTGGTATTGTAGTAACCTGTCAAACAGAACGACATCAAGCACAAAATAGAGAAAACGCGATGGGAATGCTTCGTGCAAAATTGTGGGAGCTTGAAGTTGAAAAACAAAACAAGGAAGTTTCAGAACTTAAGTCTACTCAAGTTGGAAAAGGAATGCGAAATGAGAAGATCCGCACATATAACTTCCCACAAGATAGAGTTACTGACCATAGAATTGGAAAGTCTTATCATAACCTTCCCACTTTTATGGATGGGGATATCGACCAAATGCTAAAAGACCTCAAAGAATCAGAAACTTTAGCTACTACTCCCCAGGCTTAATTAACTCTGGCCAAGTACGATAATAATTCTCTTCATTACCCTCAGGCTTTTTTGCAAGCGGCACAACAAACACATTTCTACCGCCTTGACTCATCATTAAATCTCCAGATGCAACCAGTCCCTCCAAGCTTGCTTTTAAAATATGGGGATCAACTCTACCAGCAACCTCTTCTAGGGAATCGGACATAACCATATCGGTGAACCAGGGTGTTTTTGCCTCAGCAAAACCTCCTGCAATCTCAACAATTTGCCCTTGAATTTCCCTTGAAATCATGCGCTCCGACTGATGCGTTCCGCCAATTTTTCTTAAAAACTCTCGAAGTTCCATATGCGTATTATAGGATTTAAATAAAGAAATTTCAATCGCTTTACCAACTTAAGAGGTAAATTCCAAATTATTGATTTTGAAGAACTTCGACAACTTGGGACAAAGTAAGCTTTGTGCCATTCATTGTAGGATTTTTTGAGCTTCCATTAAGAAGCATGCGTTTGGAAGCATGAAGAAACCATGAGGCATCGGGATCCATTTTCTTGAGCTTTTTGTAATATGGAGTTAAATCAATTGTTTTGATAAGGTCTTGTTTCTTTTTCTCTTCTTCATTTTTAATTCCTAATTCTTCATTTTTACTTCTAACATCAGGTAGTGCTTTGATTCGAATGAATCCACCATTTGGGTCCTTTCGTACGGCCAAAACATACCCTCTCATCTGAGAAAGCTTAAGAACCTCATCATTTATTGTCTCGATTGCCAAAGACTTGCCCCATTTTGAGGTAAATTCAATACCCTTCTTATTTATTTCCTCTTCTGCCCAAATTCTTGTTTCCAAACTATGAAGTGCAACATCCAAACACTCCATAATAAAATTGACTAATTTTGCATCATCCTTTTGAAACATTAACTTATGCCCCTGAATCAACTCAACTATTCCTAACGCATAAATATCTTTATTGCTATCTGGATAATAAACCTCCTGAAAATGATCATCATCAATCACTAACTCAACAATTCTTTCTACTGCTTCTTTCTTAACTTCATGCTTATGAAGGTTTGACTCAGGATTTTTGAGAATAAAATCCAAAGTTAATTTTGCACCACAAGTGTTATTATCTGAAGTTTGGTGGTGGTCAAGAGCTCCCATTCCCGTATCAACGTGTATTGTTTCAACTCCATCTACTAATTCTATTGGATTACCCTCATTTTTATATTCACCTGGTAATCTGTCTCCAGCAGACACAAATTCCACCTCTGCCCCATCCCAATCAGGGTAAAATCTCTTCAAAAGCCAAACAGAGGCAATTGCGTCAAGGTCAGAGCTTTTATGAGTTACTATTCTTCGCATAATATCAGTATATATTAACTTTCCCTTAAAGTTGAGTAGTATATCCAAATCTATCAAGCTTGACAAGTATGAATATTTAACCCTACTATTAATGTATGGATGGAAAGAAACAAACAAATTTAACACCAGAACTTAAGGAAATATATGACAGAGTTATGAATACTTCTGCTGCACCAAAACCTGCAGCCTCCCCCCAATCACCATCATCTCCACTTGCCTCTCCAACGCCTCCCCCCACTCCAGCTTCACCTACCACACCTCCACCTACATCAGAGCCCACCATGGCACCTCTTGGTGCTTCACCCACCACTTCTCCACCCGGAATAGGAATGCCAAATACAAATACGGCTGAGGAGGCATTAACTTCTTCTCCTCCACGGCCAGTTTCTCAAGTGGACGGAACAAAACCTTTCTCCTTTAGCGGAACTGCATCAAGCACACCCGCTACAAAAGACACGAGTGCAAAGTCTTTAAAAAAACCTGTTATTTCTATGCCAATTTTGATAGTCCTTGGAATTGCTTTTGTTGCAGTATGGGCTGTTTTCTGGCTCGTTATCTTGGGGTTTATTAGCCGTTAGGCAACTTTTTGGAGTAACTCTTCTTCAGAAATTATACTTACTTCCGCTTCATTTCTTTTTTTAAGTTCCACTTTTCCTTCCAATTTTGAGGATAAAACCACCCGGTAAGGAATTCCTAAAAGATCACAGTCTGCAAATTTCTCTCCAGGGGTTTTATCTTGTCTGTCATCAAACAGCACCTCAGCACCTTTATCAGTTAACTTTTTGTAAAGGCTGTCTGCTTCCTCATCTTTTCCAATTGAAATAAGACAAAATGTATATGGCGCAATTTCCTCAGGCCAAATAATTCCTTTATCGTCATGTAATTTTTCTACGAGTACTCCCATTACACGAGATATTCCCAAACCATAACATCCCATTATTGGAAATTGCTTATTGCCATCTTTATCTAAATATCCTAAGTCAAAATCTTTACTGTATTTCTGTCCAAGATCAAAAACATTACCCACTTCTGAAGCTCTTCCCATTTTCAAACCCGAAGTATTACATTTTGGACAATCATCTCCTTCTTTTAAATTGTCCGCAACTTCCACATTGACGCAATAATCACAACTATTACAATATAAAATATCGTCTTCACCAGCATCGGTTAAAACCATGAATTCATATGAGATTTTTTTACTAAAACTTCCACCTGAGGCCTCAGTTGCTTTTGCGACAAGACCCAATCTTTCAAAAATTCTAATGTATGATTCTTTGACAATTTTGTAGTACCTATCAAAATCGTCCTGACTTTCATGGAATGAATACATATCCTTCATATAAAATTCACGACCTCGTAAAATTCCTGATTTTGCACGGAGTTCGTCCCTATATTTCCAGTGTATTTGATAAACTGAAAGAGGAAGATCTTTGTAAGAATTAACGCGTGATAAAACCAAAGGAGTTACAACCTCCTCCTCAGACTGACCAATTGCATACTCCTTATCAGTTCTACTTTTAACCTTGAATAAAACATCGATCCCATCCCATCCTCCAGTTTTTACCCAATTTTCTTTTGGATGAAGAACAGGCATCAGTAACTCATTGCCACCAATAACATTCATTTCCTCCCTTACTACACCTTCTATTTTTCTAAGCACTCGAAGTCCGAGTGGAAGATAACTATAAACACCTGCCATAAGCTGCTCAACAAATCCTGCTTGAGTTAGCAATTTATGATTTATTGTTTCTGCGTCCTTAGGTGCGTAACGCAGGGTTTTGCCAAAAAGTTGTGAATATCGCATGAGGATAGTATACCTCAGCGCTCGTCCGTTTTTCAACGAATGTTACTACGCAACTTTTGATATTGGCGCCACATCTGCTCCCTTATCCTGGCGTTCCAACATTTTTCTCAAAAACTCGTCGTACTCTGTTATGTTACTTCCAGTTCTTTTGACAGGCTTTTTTCTTGCAACTGTTTGGTTGTATCCGTAATTTTCTTCCTCTGGTTTGGCAAGTGACTCCAACAGATTCCCCATCATCGCTACAAATATTTCAAGAAGCGATACCTTTTCTTTCTCATCTTCCTCTTTCTCTATGATTCTTCGTAAGAGCACAGCCATTTGTTGCAATACTTCAAGAGATAACTGTAAGTTCTCGTTTGTACTCTTGAGTTGCTCAGCAAGTTGTTGATTCTTGCCTTCAAGATCTACAACTTTAGCCTCAAGTTCATTAATTCTCTCAAGCACCATAATTTTCTCTATATCTTCTTCCTCAGTTTTTGGTTTATCGCGAGTTTCTTCCAAAACTTCTTCTTCCTCATCCTGAGTGTTATTATCACTTGTTGCCATTCCTTCTTCTGTTTCAGGTTCGTCTTCTCCCAAACTGATTAATGCCTCCTCCATGCCTTCATCTCTCACTCTATCCAAAAGCGCATCTGCATCATTTTTTCCTTCGTCTGATGCAATTATTTCGTCTTGAGCAGCGACTACAACGTTTTGCTGAGCAATTTCACTAAAATACCCCTCCTCATCAAAGTTCTGAGTAGAAGTAACTGCGGTTGGTGTGTTTGCTGTCATATTTATTCCTTCCATATACATTCACCTCCCTTCGTCAGCTTTGCCTCCTCAGGGCAAGCCAATCTAATTTTCGTCTTATTTTTGTATGCTAGAAAAAGATTGATCCTGATTTATGCTATTTCTAACCATTGTTATTTTTCCCTTTAATGTAGCTTTTTCATACTCCCTAACTGTTTTTATGAATGCCTCTGTAATTTCTGGTGAATATTTGCAGGCTTTCTCAATACCCTTTAAAAATTCATCGATATTTTCATTTTTAAAAAATGGAGTTACTATTTTTGCAATCAATTTAGCATTCTTCTTTGTAATTTTCCCTCGTCTCATATTAAGAATTATGAAAAATAAAAGCTCTCTTTGGAAATTTGTTTTTAGAGTTTTGTATTCCATAGTTTTTTTTATTGGTTTTAGTCGTTATCCGGTAAGTTCCGCTACTTTTTCATTTGTTTCTCGGCCTTTACGCTCTGCCTCTTCTTTTTTTTCATGTGCAGCTTGTGCGCTAAGCAATTCCATTTCAAGATTCAAAGCTTCCTCTTGTGCTTCTGCGGCCTCCATTTGCTCAATCTGTACCTTGATTTGCACATCTCGAACAATTTGTTCCATATTTACTTCTTTCGTTGCCCCTTTAATTGTTTCGCCAGTTATATTTTTCATATCCTGCGTAGTGTAGAACTTAAAACTAATTCGAACTTGATATCTTCCTTTTCTTTTCCTAACAAAGAGGTAACACAAAAAAATTTGACTAAAATTTGAGGCTGAAGTATACTACAAGATATGACTGCAGAAATTCCAAATGGCGTGCCGGATAACGTAACTCCTATTGCGCCTCATATAGAATTTTACACAAGTTTGGGAACAGGAGAAATCCCCGATAGGGCCCGTTTTGTGCTCAAAGAGGTGCTTCCGACACTTGGTCTTTACTGTCCACAGGGAGAAGAAGGTCAAATAATGGTTAGTAAGTTACTTTTGTGGTTAAGTCGGCATCCTAATGAACCAGAGGGTTATGCCCCCAATTCGTTAACCCAAACTAATGAAGGGCAACTAACTCAAGCAAGAAGGTTTAGAGACATAGAAAGATTTGAGGAAAGAAGAGCTAGACCTCAAGATGGGAACCAATTAACTTAGAAAGAGACAAAACCTCAAGCTTTTCAAATTTCTTCTCCTCCGGAATTGGCAAAGCGTCTGTTACAAAAACTTTCTTAACGTGTGAGTTTTGCAAAATTTCTGAGGCATTTCCCGACAATAAGGGGTGAGTAGCAAAAGCATATATATTCTCTGCTCCGCCTTCGTGAAGCTTCTCAATTGCCTGAACCATTGTCTTTCCACTTGAAATCATATCGTCAATAATAAAACAAGTTTTCTTAATTTCTCCATGCACCGCTGAAGCCTTGATTGAACCACTATCATAATCTCTCTCTTTCTCAATTGAGGTAAATGGTAACTTATCTAACATTTCAGATAGCTGCTCCATGCGTCTTAGTCCCCCCATATCAGGGCTTACGATAACGGAATTTTCCCTATCAAATCCAATTTCCTTAATTTTTTCTGCGAAAAGCGGAAGGGCTGAGAGATTTACGACATCTATCTTGAACATTTCAGGCATTTTTATGGTGTGTGGGTCTACAAATATGATTTTTGTAAGACCAGCATTTTCAAGCAGATTAATTACAACTTCAAGAGGTACGGCCTCACCTGTGCGGAATACGTGATCGGCTCTGGAATACGGAATATATGGAATAATTCCAGTTACAGAACTTGCTCCACTTCTTTTAATAGAATCTATTAAAAAAGCAGTTTCTATAAGATATGAGTCAAGGCTTGGGGTAACTGAAGCTGTTTTTACAAAAACCACATGCTCGTCCACTACCTCTTCAGTCAAACGAATACGCCTTTCCCCGTCCGCAAAAACAGTAACTTCAGGAAAATTTAGAGTCGTTTTAAGATTCGAGGCTAGACCTTCGGAAAGTGAAGCATTCTGTGGGTCCCCAAAAAACAACATAGAAATATAATTACAAATTGACCTAATTATTCTAATTTTCCTAATTCAATAACTTTATTAGAAATTAGATCAATTAGAAATTAGTCATTGCCTGGCAGAGGCCTTTTACTCTCCGCCACCACCAAATAATGAACTTAGTCCAGCTCCCATTGATTGCATTTTCATTGCACTCTTTTTTTGAGCCTTCTCAACCGCGTCATTTATGGCGTCTTTTACGTCCGACATTTCCTCACCATTTATCTCAATGGACTTTAATTTCATATTTCCATTCATGATAACTTTTGCTCTTCCCTTTTCGGTTTCTACCTCAATTTGCTCAAGTTCTCTTTGGATTTGTTTGGCAGTATCTCTTAGTTTTTTAAGTTCTCCTGCTTGTTTTAATGGATTAAACATACATTCACCCCCTTCACATCATTATACAGAATAATTCTTCTAAAGAAAGTCCTCACGAGACGCAACAAAATCATGATATCTTTCAATCTGTGTTCTTCTTCTTTGCTCCATTTCTTCATAAGTCATACCATGAAGTTCAGTTTGCAAAGCATTTCTAAAAGTGGTCATTCTTTCCGTAAGAATTCTTTGAATATTATCATTAAAAATAGCTCCATCAAACAATCTCTCGCTATGTCTTTTTGATTGATGAGCACTCACAGCGTTAAACGCATCCATAAAGACCTGCCTTTCACTCTCAGTTAATGCTGCCCATCCCCCAGCCTCGCAACACTGCCTAATTAACCCCATATAATCTACCCCTTGATTAATAGCATACCATTCTAGTTTTATTACCTGCGCACCAAATGAACCGTAAGATCCGTCATGAGACTGAATATAAAAATCCATAAAATTAGCTCTTGTCAACGGGGCTCCTGAAATAAATGGCTCCATGCCGCCTTCTTCCTGCGACAAAGCAAATTCTATAGGAACTGGGGAACGGTTTTCCATAAAAAGAGCTTAAATTTTAATTCTTTCCTTAGTTTATGTCAACGTTCTCACACGAGTCTTCTGAAATTAATGAAACTTAAACAATCAGCACCCAAATGATATAATTGCATCATGCCAACTGAAAGATTGTTCCAACCAAAAGTTGAAATTTCCCCACAATCGCCACTCGGACTTGAAGAAGTTTTGGTGGCAGGCAACAGAGGTACTTGTGGTGGAGTAAGAATGGCAATTGAAGCTGCTCAGCAGGTAGTAGATATTGTTGCAAAGCGAGAACCAATCTATATCAATTGGAACATTGTTAACAATAGATTAACCGCTCAACATTTCCAAGAACAAGGGGTTATTGATGTTGCCAACGATCTTAGCCTTGTCCCAGACGATTCGATTCTTCTTTTTTCAGCACATGGTGTTGCTCCTTCTTTTTACGAAGAGGCAGAAAGAAGAAATCTTCTTGCTATTGATGCGACTTGCCAATTGGTAGAAAGAGGACATTGGCTCGCTCGACGGGCTGCAGAACGTGGAGAACATGTATTCTATATTGGCGACGCCGCACACCCAGAAACTCAGGGGATAGTAGGTGAACTAAAAGAAGGAGAGTATACTCTTCTTGAAAAACCTGAAGATGTAGATGCTGTATCTATTCCCGAAGGACCTAGTATTGTCCTTTCTAAGACAACACTTGGTGCTGCAGAAATTGTTCCCATAATTAAACCTCTCCATGATCGTGTAGGAGATAACTTAAAGGTTCCAACAAAACATGACACTTGTTTCGCCACTGACAACAGACAAGATGCAGTAAGGGATTTGATAGGTAGAACAAATGCTCTTCTTGTTGTTGGTTCAGGTCATAGCCACAACTCACAGCAGCTTAGATTAATTGGAGAAAAAAGTGGACTCCCATCCTGGTCTGTAGATACCCCTGAAGAAATAGAGAGAAGTTGGTTTACGGATGAAATAAAAAAACTCGGGATCACCTCTGGAGCTTCTGTTGTAGGTCTTTACACTGAAAGAGTTCTTGATTACTTTAGAAACGAAGGAATTCCTATAACATATGTAGATCCAGTTGCAGAAGAGCCAGAAATCATGTTTAAATTACCCATAGGCGACATCAATAAACTCAGGATGAGATATAATATGGATCCTATTCAATAAACTATGAATTCAAGTCCTTACTTAAAACTAAAACAAATGATTGCAACTTGTGACAGAAAGGGCAATATCACGGGGGAAATTGAGAAATGGGAAGCACACAAAAAAGGAATTTTACACCGGGCTTTTACTGTAGCTATTATTTACAAAGGTAATTTGCTTGTTCAGCACAGAAAACACGTTGCTTTTGACGGGGTTTTGGACGTCACTATCTCTTCCCACCAATTGATGGTAAACGGTAAATTAGAAGATACAATCCAGTCAACGCTTAATACTTTAAAACGTGAATGGAATATTTCAAAAAACGACTTGGTAAAACCCTTAAAAAATGAGGGGTTTGTTTATTACAAGGCAAAGGATAAATTTAGTGAATTTACCGAACATGAGGTTTGTGATCTTTTGGTAGCGGAAATAAAAACATTAAAAGAGCCAAATTTTGAATTCGCTTACGGATATTCTCTTGTTATAAAAGAAGAATTAATGCGCAGGAATTCACGTCTATACAAAAATCTCGCTCCATGGGTAAAAGTAATGCTAAAGAAGAATCTTCTTTAGTTTGGAAGAACTTTCATTATCAATTTTACATTTTTTCCAAGTAATTTTTCCGCGGCTTTCTCAATGACACTACGGATTTGCTCACTCTTTAGTTTCTCAGCATGAATTGTAAAAGGAGTTGTAATAACTAAGGTGTCATCTACTATTTGCGCGTCTTTGCACGACTTAAGTAACGCTCCGCCTTGCTTACTATCAAGATTTACCTCTCCAACTAGTTTTAAAAGTAATTCATTGGTCATGATACTTGAAGCTTCTTTTTTCTGAATTGGTATTTCGGTTGTTGTTTTTGGTGTATCTACTACTTGCTCAGATTTTACATCTTCACTCACTACTGTTCCAAGTTCACACCATTTTATGGTAACAAGTTCTAATGGAAGCTGGGGAATTACGGAATATTTCAACTCAGAATATGCCTCATTTACCAATTCCAAGATCATACGAAGGTCAGATGGCGTAAAAGGTATGTCTTTCTCGTCACTTGGAATTCTACTACGCAACATTAAAATACCCCTTAGGTGATCTACAATTCTCTCGATAATCATTTTAAAATCATATCCGTTATCAGATAGCTTTTGAATAATAAGAAGTGCTTCTTTTGTTTCTTTTTTATGAAGAGATTTAAGATACGAATTTACTTCTTCTTTTATGCTATTTGTTTTATAAAGACTTTCCAATAATTTTGTGTCTATCTTTTCCCCTTTTGAGGCAAATGAGAGTTCCTCCAGAATTTTTGCTCCATCTCGAAAACTGCCTTCTGACATTTTGAAAATTTCCTCAAGAACACCTTTTTCTACAGATAATTTTTCTCCTTTTACTATTCGCTCAAGGGAAGAAACAAGTTCTTTTTGTGTTGGTTTTTCGAATTGTACTTGAAAAGTTCGAGATACTACTGTTGCGGGAAGTTTGTGAAGTTCTGTTGTTGCTAGCACAAAAACCACATGACTTGGCGGCTCCTCTAGTGTTTTTAAAAGGGCATTGAAGGCACCAGTGGAAAGCATGTGCACCTCGTCAATTATGTAAACTTTTTTGCTAAGCCCGGTGGAGGCAAATTTCACCCTTTCTCGCAGAGTTCGTATCTCATCTACTCCACCATTTGACGCAGCATCAATTTCCAAAACATCTATGTTTGATCCGTCAGTTATTGATTTGCACACATCACACTTGTTACATGGCTCGATCCCTTTTCTGTTTGGACAATTTATGGCTTTTGCCAAAATCCTTGCACTAGAAGTTTTACCAAGTCCTTTAGAGCCCGTAAAAAGCAGAGCATGAGGAAGTTCTTTTGAAGAAAGAATGGATGTTAATTTTTCACGAACAGCATCTAAGTCAAGTTCTGAAATTGTTTGAGGACGATATTTACGATAAAAAACCATGAAATGCTAGGATTAGTTATTAGGAATAGTTGTTAGTTTATACCCTAAAAAGAGAAAAGAATCAAACCACTCTAACTATTCCTGCTCCTGATAACTAATAACTAAAATCTTACCTGTGATGAAATCCAAGAAGATGCATGAGACTGTGCTCAACCAGTTCGTTTATCCTATCATCAATTAGCATATTGTCACGAGCGCACTCCTCTACCACTTTCGGGAAACACAAAACTATATCGCCAAGATAAAGTTTGTCGGGCGGCTGCACGGTTATGTCCCCTTCCGTTTGAGAAAAAGAGAGAACATTCGTAGACTTGTCTATGTCTCGGTATTTTTTATTAAGGGAGCGCATTTTACGAGACCCAATTATCGCAACCGAAACTTCAATTGGCCCATCAACTCGCTGTCTTTCAAGAACCTTATTCACTGTCTCCTTAATTTTTTTACGGTTTACTTTATACCTACTTTCTATAAATATAGGGATAGACACAGCACTCATATAAGATTAGTATAGGGATATTCTTGGCGTTCGTAAATAAGAATTAGTAGTTATTAACTTTCATCTTACGAGCCAATTCTTTTCTAAATTTCTTAGCAAGTGAAGGTTTGAGATGAAATTCTCTTTTTTTCATCTCATGAATAATTCCCTCAGTCATTACTTTTCTAGAAAATTTTCTTATCATTGCATCAGGACTATCGCCTGGTTGTTTTTTAACAAAAACCATAAAAAAACACCTCCTTTAGAATACTTTTTCAAACTTTATGAGCTTGAAATCTCGAATACTACGAGATATATAATCATACATTATAGTACAAACTTGGAAAAAAGAAAACTCCATAATGATTGCTATATCTAGTAAAAAGTGCTAAATTACGCCATACTAAATTAAGCTGGCACTTATGGGAGCTGAAAAACTACCTGGTCATAGTTTTCTAAATCAAGAAATAGATAGAAGAACTTTATTTAGGGGTGGGGCAAAAGTTGCAGCTGGACTTGCAACCGCTGCAGCTCTTTATGAAATAGACAAACATGGCATAGCATTTGAGCTTCGTCCCCCGGATGAACCCCCATACCCCTTTAGCTTAGATCCTGGTGAGGAAATAATTTTTCCACCCGAATTTGCTCAAGGACGAGAAATGAGAATAACCAAACCAAAACCAGTTAAAAAAAAGGTCTTCACCCCAAATACACCTAACTATCTGGAGGAGAATCCTCAGGTACTTTGGGGACACAGGTGGGGCAATAATATTGAGAAAATGAATGAAGGATACGAAATGGGTGTGAGGATGTTTGATATTGACGCTAACATTGCTGACATTGGAGGCGAAAAAATATTTGCAGAACATGGAGATATAGTTACTTTCTGGGGAAAATTTATTGCAGTTGTCGATTGGAATGAGAGAGAATTACGAATTAGAGGAAAGCGTCCAAATACTGTTGAAGAGGTAGTGAATAATGCAAAAACACTGCCAGGCAGTTCGGTTACAATTGAGTGCAAAAGAGGAACTTTTACGAAAAGGTGGTTCAATAAATTGCTAGATATCATAGGAGATATGCCAGGCATAATTCAGGTAAGTACTTTTCAAGAGTTTGAGGTTGTACAAAACCTTATCACGGAAAGAAATTCAGAATTTGTAACAGTGGCAATGTCACCAAATGCCCAAGAAGGATTTCAAATGGTAGCCTAAAGGATCAATTAACTACGCAGCAAGTTTTGCGTCGATTTCAGGTTTGATAATATCAATTGGCCTTTTTTCTGGAATCCAAACACTATCAATTGAAAATAGACCGTATCGGTGAAGCTGCGCAAGCATTTCAGCATTAACTCCGGTCAAATAGAATAATTTTTCAAGCTTAGTACCTCTTATTTTTCGAGCTAAAACTTCACCCTCTAAATATTCCAGTGCCCCACTGTTGGTAAGGTTTCTTGAAGTGTCGTCTGTGTTTCCCCCAGTTCTAAAAAGCCTTAAGGTTCTATCTGTTGCATCTCTTGCAGCCTTCTGTTTATCTCCTCCGGGATTAGTTTGCATTGAAGAGTCATAAAATGCTTTAAAACAATCCCTAAATGTTCCACCTCTAAGTCTTACTGCCATGGCTTTTAAGTAATCTGTCACCACTGGTCTTATCACTCCAAAATCTGTATACAAACAGTCTCTTTCTTTTTCAAGTCCTCCGCTTTCAGCATTAGTACCTGACCTATCCATTCCAACCCTATCAGTAATAGAAAGATTTTGTCTTTTTTTATTCTCGTGCTGAATTACATGTGTAATTTCATGAACAACTACGGGCACAGTACCAAGCCTTGCTGGTGCTAGAAATCGTGAAGCTGCAGGATTTTTAACTACTTGTTGCTTATTATCAGCTGCGAAAGAATTTCCTGAAGCGTCCACAACTTGCCATTTTTTATCAGCTGCAACTCCCACCCTGTCAGGGTCATAATCAGTTTGTGTGCTTAACAAACCATATTCTTTAAGTATTTTCTCAGTCATTTGTCTTCTCTCCTCCGATGTAATTTCCACCTGACTGAACTTTGCCTTATCCACACCCTTAAATGTGTAATCACTGGGTGCCTGAACATCCTGACCTCTTTCTAAATCGTTTACTAATCTTATAGCCTGTTCTGAAAGCTGAGTGTAATTTTTACCATCTTTTACTCCAGCACCTCTAAAATATTTATCGAGTCTTGAGAAATTCTTCTGTGCCCGTCCGGAAGTCAATGCATTAACCCCCTTCATTGCTTTCTGTAATCGTGGCAACAATTTAAAATCAACAGTGTGTTTTCGAGTATTTGCCTGAGTGGCATATGCAGCTGCTTCAGGATAAAGTTCTACCAACATCTCATTAAGTCTTCTTCTTGTCATCTCTACCATTAAGCGATTTGCTGCTGTTAAATTGTCCTCCCCAGTCAAGGTTTGACTGTATTTCCTAAGAACTGCCTTAAGTTTTCGTAATCCCTCAACTTTCTGTACCAATTTGTCAGGATTTCTTACTATTAGTAGTCTTGTGGGATTCATTACGCCTTCAGTAGATGCAAAATCCTTTTCTGCAAATTGACCTGCAACAGTTTCCGTTACATAATCCAAGCTAGCTTTTTGTAGCTTATCTGATGTTGGACCATCAATTTTTGAAACATCATGCTTTAAAAATAAAACCCTTACATCATCAACAGACTTTGCAGAATCAATTACATCCTTTGGTATTCCTGCTTTTACTGCTGCTTCTCTTCCTTCAGGGGTTAGGAAATATTCAAGATATAGTTGAGTAGTATTTACCTTGATTTCATAAATATTTTCAAGACCGGTTACGGGTTCTGGAGTGTTTATGCCCAATTTACTCCCTACATTGTCAGATTTTATAAGCACGTCAAGTACACCTCTCGCTTTTTCTTGTTCGGAAGCATTTAGAAGTCTGTCGGGCGGATTATTTAGTATTTCTATATCCCTGTCCAGATCAGCCCCTCCTGGTCTTTCCGGATATAATCGTTGTGGTTCTCTTTCTGCGTTCATTTCGGCCATATTATATCACAAAACGTATACTCTAGGCTAGTTATGTAATTTGTGAGGACCAAAGAGATGAAAATGCAGATGAAAAATATCCTGTGCTCCGCCACCATTTACCTCAATTTTATACCCTTTTTTATCTAACCCAGTCTTTTCAATTAGATGCTTTATCGCATTTGAAATAGCGATATGAATTTTCTCATCACTAACCTCAAAAAAATCAGAAATATGCTCTTTTGGAATAATAATTAAATGAACAGGTGCAACTGGATTTATATCATCAAAAGCTAAAATGGTGTCATCCTCGTAAGCAAATTCCTTTGGAATTTCGCGCCTTGCAATTTTACAAAATATACAGTCTTTATTATCCATATTATTATTTAACCATTTTTTTAAATTCTCATTAAGCGTTTCCACCCATTTCCCTCAAACCGTTCCTTTGCACTTGAAAATGATTTTCTTAACTGGTCTGTCCTATCAGGTAAAATCGTTTCTCCACAATTATAATAAACACAATTATAAGCTTCCATCATAGAGTCAACATCTGTTTGGGAAAGGGGAATTGAAGCTGAAAATTCTCGGCTATTTTTCAAACTCAAAAATCTATCCATAACTATTGGGGTCTGAGAATTCCAATATTCTTCAACCTCTTCCTTTCCTCCTAAATAAAAAGTAGGTGCGGTCATTTTTATTTCATGAAACCAAGAAAGAGTATCTCCCCAAAATATAACTGCGTCTGTTGTAAGATTCACCAAGAATTGTTTCTCTCTTTGGGAAATATTTCCACCTTCTCGCTCTAGCATAATCCTATCGTCCGATTTTAAATTCAATAACATCCCCATCCTGCACTACATAATCCCTTCCCTCAAGCCGAGCACGTCCTTTGTCTCTTGCACCTTTCCACCCATTCGTCGTCGCTCCACTCATCATGGCAGGCCCACTTTCTCCTACAAAATCATTATATGACACTACTTCAGCTTTTATGAATTTGTTCATAAAATCGGTATGAATTTCACCACTTGCCTCAACGGCATTTGAACCCTTTTTTGTAGTCCAGGCTCTGACTTCTTTTTCTCCTGCAGTAAGAAAACTTATCAAACCCAATTTTTCATATGCTTTCTGAATTAACCGCTCAAGCCCTGACTTTTGAATTCCCAATTCTTTTAAATATTCCCTAGCGTCATCTTCTCCTAATGAGGCAAGCTCACTTTCGATTTTTGCTGAAATAACTACAAAGTTTTGGCTATCAATTTCAAGTATCTCTGAAAATTCCTTTATTTTGTTTTTAATTATTTCCTCCGAATAATCCTGCTCAGCAACATTTAGAACTATTACTTCAGGTTTTGATGTAAGAAGTGACAAGGTTTTTACTACCTCTTGTTCTTTATCATTTAAAACAGCAGTCCTTGCTGTCCTTCCATCGCTTAAGTGACCCAAAAGTTTCTCAACTGCTGACTTTAGATTTTGATCAAGCCTCAAACTTTTATCATTTATCTTTCCCAATGTATCAAGATCGGCCAATATAAGCTCGAGCTGGATAGTTTCATAATCAGATTTTGGGTCAACAGCGCCCTCTTTTATAACATCCTCGTCCTCAAAAGCACGCACAACATGTGCAATTACTTTTACTTCTCTGATGTGTGACAAGAATTTATTACCAAGTCCTGCTCCCTCTGCTGCGCCTTTTACAATTCCTGCAATATCTACGAATTCCACCATCGCAGGTTTTTTGGGCGGAAGATCATTCATTCCTACCTCTTCTTTTGTGATTTCTGCCAAGCGGTCAAGTCGCTCGTCCGGAACCGCAACTATCCCAACATTTGGCTCAATTGTCGCAAAAGGGTAATTTGCAGCCAAAGCTGCCTGTTTTTTAAGCAGTGCATTAAACAATGTAGACTTACCAACATTTGGAAGACCCACAATTCCAACGCTTAAATTCGCCATATCGCAAGATTATACCAAACTTGAACTTGATTCAAAATCAATTAATTACCTGAGTATTTATTCTTAGAATAAATCTGTTCACTTTAATTTTGACTTCAGTTCTGATTAGGAGTATAAGAAAGTTATATGAATAAGTATCTAAAAGCAATTTTACTGCTTCTATTTTATTGGGCAATTGTCGGAACCGGAATAAGTATTATTTTGCATTTAATTGGATTCGATTTGGGTGGCGTGGGATCTGTAATCGGTTTTGCATTAGGTGTTTACTTTGCAACGACTACAATCCGATTAAAAGATTAATAATAAATGGGATTATAAAATTATTATTTGGAGGGACAAAAAAATATGGGATTGCTTGTACTATCTGTAAAACTAGAGGATTGATATTCAAAAAAGACAGTCACATAAAGGATTTTTTTTGAAATGTTTGGTAAAACACAGAATGGTAGTATAGAAATTAAGAGAATGTCCAAATTGCCATTATCCACTTTCATATGACCCTAGCAAAACCAGTATCATCCTTGTCAATAAAAAATCAAAAAGTTTTTTTGACATTGCATCCGTATTATTTTATTCTGGAAGAGACATGAATTTATTTAGCCGAAGTTACGTAAAATATGGCCTTGTGATGGCTGGGGTCACTATCATTTGTCTTCTTTTGATGGAGATAACAGGGCAAAATGAAAGCTTTGACAAATCCCCTATTGCAACTTTCTTTATATTTATTGCTCCGCTTATTGTTTGGTTTTTTGGAATCCGCGCTAAGAAAAAGAAATTGAAAAACAAATTGACCTTCAAAAAAGGTCTTGCTGAGGGATTTAGAATTTCTCTTGCTTATGCAATTATTTCACCTTTTATTTTTCTAATATATTATCTTGTGATTAATCCAGATATTCTTACGTATGTAGGGCAAACTTATGGACTTCAAACCACATCAAAAGTATTGATAGTCTTAGTTGATATGATTGCGCAATTCATTGGTGCTATTGTTTTTGGAACAATTTATGCGGCCATTATCTCCTTTGCTCTAAAGTCAAAAAAATAGCTTATATTTAATTTTTCTTATTCTCATCATAATTTTATGGTAGAATATCCCATATTATGTTAGGCGGGAACATATTTGGAACATCTGCTTTTTTATTCTTGGGAAATTCTTCATTGAGTCAAACCCTTGGGAATATTCTGATGTTTTTGGCAATATTCTCTGGAATTGTTGTCATTACAAGTTTTATCACTACTCGCTTGCTTAAAACCCTTGTTCGCTAATTCTATGATTCAAATACTTAGCATTATTGTAATTACAGTTGGTGTTATCAATTTACTGAGAATGGTAATGCTTTTGGTTGGTTCTGATATATATAACTTGGCTTTCCATATAAAAAAAAGAGGAAAAAAGGTTTTAAATTTTCCCACTATTAGCATAGTCATCCCTGCCTTCAATGAAGAAAAAACAATTATTCAGTGTGTCTCATCTATTCTAAGTAGCAATTATCCAAAGGAGAAAACCGAAATAATAGTGGTTGATGACGGCTCAAGCGATAAAACCGCATTGAAAGTCGAAAAATTTAAAAACCTTCATAATATTAAAAATCTCATTGTAATAACTCAAAACAATCTCGGTAAAGCACATGCTTTAAATAATGGAATGATGAATTTTGCGTCAGGAGAATTAGTTATGTGTCTTGATGCTGACTCCAAGCTAAGTAAAGACGCCCTAAGTAAGGCATCCGTGTATTTTCAAGATGAAAAAGTAGTTGCCCTAGCAACAAATGTCAAAATAGATAAAAACAAGGGCCTTCTGAATCTATTGCAAATGTACGAGTACATCGTCTGTTATCAAACGAAGAGAGCTCAAACAATTTTTAATATTGAATATATTATTGGTGGAATTGGTTCAATGTTTCGAAAAAGTTTCATTGAACAAATTGGATATTATGATGCTAATACTGTAACGGAAGATATCGATATAACCATGAAAATTTTGCAAAACGGCAACAGGAAAGTAAAAGTTATGTATGCCGCAGACGTTATAACATATACCCAAGGGGCGCTTACTGTTTCTGATTTAATTAAGCAAAGAACTCGATGGAAATGGGGAAGATATCAAACCTTCCTAAAAAATAAGTCGATGTTCTTCACGAATGACAAAAAATTTACCAAAGGATTAACGTGGCTATATTTGCCTTTTGCTCTATGGAACGATTTTGCATTTATTTTTGAGCCAATCATCATAACTTATATTGTTTTAATATCTATTATATTCCGTGACCCATTTACAATTTTGTCAGCCTTTACTGTTTTAACCTTTTATTTAAGCATGAATATACTTGCTGAGAACACAATTCCATTGAAACTTAGATTAAAGCTTTTACTATTAACTCCTTTTATGTATGTACTTTTTTATGTTTTAAGTTATGTCGAATATGTTGCACTTATTAAATCTTTAGGTAATATTCATGCTCTTAAAAATAGCCTCACTACTCAAAATAACACTTGGCATCCTATCAAACGCCCTAGCTACATAACTGATACAACCTACTAAAAACCAACTACTTCAAATACTTTTCAAAAAATTCCACAGTATTTTGCATTGCCCGGTTAAAACTCGCACCTGAAATGTTGTGCCCCCCACTCTCATACTCATTAAGCTGATGAGGAATTGACGTTTTGTTAAGAAGTGCATTCAAATCTCTACTGTAGCTTATGTCAACCACATCATCATTAACTGCGTGATCAAGCTGAATTGCGCCCTTTATATCAGTTAAATAATTGGTCATTGGTACTTGTTGCCAAAAAGGACTCTCTTTAGAAAATTGACCATATTTGTTGAATAATTCCGTCCTTCTTCTTTGCCTATTGGAATTATCCATTGGAGGTCTGTAGCTATTATCATTTAAACCATATTTACGTAAATCCTCATATGAATACCCGGCTCCTGCCCAAATAACGACTGCAGGAATTGTGGGTTTTACGGCTAAGCTTCTAGAAACAACATTGCCTGCCATGGAATGCCCCCAGAGGCCAATTTTCTCAGGGTTTACAAATTCCTGGCTTTGTAGTGCGCTATAAGCTGACAAAGTGTCTATAACATAGTCTGATGAGTAATACGCTCCACCAGGCTCACCCTCAGAGCTTCCATGACCTCTAAGATCAATTTTGAAAACAACAAATCCATTTCGAGCAAGGTAATCAACATAGTCTGAATAGTTTGAGGTCGTTTTGTAAAGGGTAGGCGGAATATATCCATGAACAAATACAATTGCGCTCCACCCCTCAAGAGGTCTGTCTCCTTTTGGAACAGTAAGATATCCATTAACCTTCAAACCGTCTGAAGTGAAACTCGTTAAATACCCACTATACTCTGCAAACTCATCAATTTGTTGCATCTCGCCCATTTTACTTTCATAACTCCTATTGCGAAGATATGGAACTGTCAATTCTTGAAAAGAAAATGGAGTCGGTGAGGGAGATATTGTTGTCGAATTTGAAATAACTGGCAATTCAGTTGAAAAACTAATTTTGTTTTTAAGCAAAAAAAAGGCAGAAGTTAACAGCAAAAGAATTATTAAAGCAGAAAAAAGCCATAATCTTTTATTATTTTTCTTTGGGACTGAGGGGAAATTATCCTCAGATATCGTAGTTACAGGTAAGGATTCAGGCATGATTTCAAGTATAAACAACCCGCGACCTTACGGTCGAGGTAGTTAAAAAAACTTTTTTTAGCAAGATTAGAGAAGGAGAATGTCCTACACCCTCCTTCTCAACATTTTGTAATCAGAAGATGTTATTCGGTAGCTCCTGATTGATCGTCTCCAGGTTGGCCTTGTGGGGCGCCTGTTGGAGCAGTTCCTCCGGTTGGCATTGTGCCACCCATTGGGGTTTCTCCACCCAAAGGTGCACCAGTACCAGGAGCACCACTAGGTGCTGCTGGAGCTTCGGTTCCACCCAAAGGAGCAGTAGGTTCATTCATCCCGCCAGTCACACCAGTGTCTTCCGTTGCAGGTGCAACGGGTGCAGTAGGCTCAGTGGGAACGACAGGTTCTGGTTGACCCATCCCTCCAGCTGGGGGAGTTTGCACTCCACCACCCATTCCAGTATCGGTTGGCATACCTCCTGGTTGCTGTGGCATACCTGGGGCCTGTGTTGGAGTTTGAACTCCATCTTGTTGAGTTCCGTTATTGTTTTGATTTGGATCCAAATTCATTCACCTCCCTTCTCTATCTTTATTTTAGTTGTCTTATTTTAAAAGATAGTATATTTGTAACACGTTCTGCATACTGCTTACAAGTATTTTTTTCTACTTTTTGAAAATCAAAATTTTGTGTACAATGGTTTCATGCCAAAACTTCATGAAGATTATTTACGTTCGCTAATGTTTGGTCTCCAAGATGGACTTGTTTCTACAACTGGTGTAGTTGTGGGAATTTCGGTTGGAACCAACAATAAACCCATTATTGTCCTTGCAGCGCTTGTTGCAGTTATGGTTGAGGCAACCTCTATGGCTGCTGGGCAATATTCTTCTGAGAAAGCTGTCCACCAGATGGATAAAACAGGAAAACATACTGATAGCCTTATTCTGGGTGCATTAATTATGTTTTTTGCCTATCTTATCGGAGGAATGTTCTCCATTGTACCTACTATCTTCTTTGGACAGCCTGAAGCACAACTAATCGCTGTTCTTTCTGCCTTTGCTGGACTTTTCTTAGTAGGCTACATTAAAGGACAACTTGTAGAACACCACCCCTTAAGAAGTGCTGTTGAGCTCTTTATAATAGGTGCTGTTGCAACCGTGATTGGACTTGCTGTTGGACTATACCTTAAGGTTTAGGAAAGAAATGCACGAAGATAGGGCGTTGACATTACTATAAATTGAATAAGAAGCGTTATAAGAACTGAGAAAATAAGAAACCAACTTACTGGCCTAAATCCCCGACGTATAAGAAAAACGATCCCCATCTCGCCTATTATTAATGCATTAAAAACTACAAGTCGGGCGTTTTCATGTGGCATGTACTTTAGGCTTATGTAGTAAAGAACTAAAAGAAATAGGGCAAAAGGAACAGTTATTTTGGTAATTCTTATAATCCTTTTAAGGCTTAAAATGTTTTCATTTACATTCCTTGGCTTCTTGAGCAATAAGTTCTTACCCTTCGTATCTGTTGAAAGAGCCAATGCAGGCAATCCATCTCCTACTAAATTCACCCACAAAATCTGGGTCGCTGTAAGGGGAATAGGAAGTCCCAAAACAATACTTATGAAAATTAGTAAAAACTCTGTAATATTGGAGGACAAAAGGAAAACCACAACCTTCACAATGTTTTCAAATATCCCTCTTCCTTCCTCTACCGCTTTGACAATGGTATATAAATTGTCATCTGTTATTACAACGTCAGACGCTTCCTTTGCTACATCAGTCCCACTCTTACCCATCGCAACCCCAATATGAGCCTCAGAAAGCGCTAATGCGTCATTTACCCCATCCCCCGTTACGGCCACAACATAGCCTGCCTGCTTATAAAGTCTCACAAGACGCTGCTTATCCTCAGGCTTCATTCTTGCAAATATTCTTATGCTTGGAAGAATCCTCAACAATTCTTCATCCGTTGTTTTTTCCATCTCGTCTGTTGTAAATATCATTTCCCCATCTTTTATCAAACCCACTTCCTCAGCTATGAATTTTGCGGTTTGGGGGTTGTCTCCAGTTACCATAACCACCCTAATTCCAGCCTTATTTGCCTGAACTATGGCCTCTCTAGCCTCAATTCTTGGAGCATCATAAATTCCCAATAACCCAATAAGGGCATATTCTTTTCCTTCTTTTGAAGCAAAAGCAATAACCCTAAGCCCAACGCTTGCCATTTTTTCCATTTTTTTAAATGCTTCTGTTTCTTTTGAATAACCTACAAGTTCAAATATGCTTTCGGGCGCGCCACGCACAAATTCCGTTTTCTTACCTTCATTTTCCCAAACAATATGAATTAATTTTGTCTCGGGGTCAAAAGGATCTTCGGATACAATTTTCCCCTCCTTTTGAAATTCTTCGAGGTTTTCTACCTTACCCTTTGCAAAAGAAAGCATTGCTCCATCAGTTTTGTCTCCTATAATTTCTATTTTCCCATCCTCTTCATCCACAAGGCTTGCAGTGTTTCCCAAAACACAGCTTCTAATAAGCAAAGGCATTTTGCTATCAGCTACTAACCAATGCGACTTCACTGACATTTTATTCTGAGTGATAGTCCCTGTTTTATCAGACAAAACTGCAGTTGTTGCGCCCAATGTTTCAATTGCAGACATTTTACGCACGATGGTCTTTTGCTGCGCAAGCCGATGGGCCCCTACGGCCAAAGCAACAGTTACTACAAGAGGTAATCCCTCAGGAATTACAGCAACTGCTACGCTAACAACGGTCAAAATAAGCTGCTGAAAATCTCTATTTTGAAGTATTCCAATCGGGATGAGTAATATTGCCAACAAAATTCCAAAAAATGCGAGTTTTTTACCTAATTCATCAATATTTTGAGCAAGAGGCGTTGGGGGGCGTTTTATTTTTTTTATAGCTGTAGCAATTTGTCCAAGTCGTGTTTTAAAACCCGTTGCCTCAATTTTAATCATTCCTTTTCCTTGTACGATAAAAGTTCCCATAAACATTGAGTCATTCAATTTCTTCTCAACAGACATCGACTCTCCAGTGAGAAGAGACTCATCTATTTCAATAGGAACAGTAGTTAAAAGAATACCGTCAGCAGGAATTCTATCTCCCTCTCTTAACGAAACCATATCTCCTGGAACCAGCAACTTAGCCTCGATTTCGATCTCCTCACCGTCTCTTATAACTCTTGCTAATGGAGATGAGAGGTCTTTTAGTTTTTCAAGGGTTTTTTCAGCCCGAAATTGTTGAATAAAACCAAAAAGACCATTCAAAAGTAAAATAAGAAAAATGAAAAATGAGTCAGCTTTCTCTCCCAAAAACAAAGAAAAAAGACCCGCAAAGAACAATATTAACGTAATGATGTTGGTGTATTGTGAAATAAGAAGCCTAAAAATTGAGCTTGACTCTTTATCAGCTATCTCATTTTTCCCAAATTCCTTGAGCAATATATTTGCTTGCGACGAAGATATTCCCTGGTATTCTTGCTTCATAACAATTCTCATGGTACCTGAAATTGCTTATTAAAAACAAGAACCCAAGTAGGAAATACTTTACTATATACATCTACCACTTGACATTTGGGCACAAGTAGTGTATATTACCGGACTAAGCTCTTAAACAGAGCTTTTTTTATGAAAAAATTAATGAAGAAATTATTCTATTCTTTAGCAATTATTCTGTTGCTGGGGACCTTCGTATCTAAAGCATTCAACGCTGCTCCTGTAGTCCTTGCACAAGGCAACACAGATGTTACTATTTGTCACGCAACAGGAAGTTCTAGCAATCCCTACTCTAAAATTACAGTTGATGACGATGCTGTTGATGGAAATGGAAACAGCGACCACAACCGAAACGACCACCAAAATGGGGAAGATATTATTCCTCCAGGACCATGGGATTGGAATGGAAGAAATTGGGATACTACTGGTCAAGCAATTTGGAACAATAACTGTGTAGTACCTAATCCTTACTCTGTAGCAATTAACGAAGTCGCATTGAGCTGTGGATCTGGTCAAAAAACAATTACAGGTACTGCTACTTTCGGCACAGATACTTCAACTACTCTACTTGTAAAAATTAACGGAACTACAGTTATTGATAGCGAAAGCGAAACTACTTCATGGAGCTTTAATTACAACTTAACAGCAGGAACTAGCTACACTGTTACTGCAGCTGTATATGATAGTAGCAATCCAGACGTTACTGGATCACATCAAGATACACCTAAGGCTACTGATTCATGGACATTCACAGTAAACACCTGCGTTAATGACGTTTGTACTAATCTTGATGGAATTCAGGAATCATTACCAAATGGTTATTACTTTGCAAGTGCTGGAATTTGTGCTGAAAAAACTCCAGTGTGTACTGATGTAAATGCTTCAAACTATGATTCAGAAGTAACTGCTAACGAGTACAGCAACAATAATGTTTGCCAATACCCAATTGATGTATGTACCAATATTGATGGTACCCAAACCACATTGCCTGAAGGATATCATTATGCAGGTGAAGGTATTTGTGTGCAGGATGAAGTAGAAACAACTCCTACTCCTACACCTACTCCAACCGATGAGTGTAGTGAATTTGATGAAAATGGAATTTGTATTGAATGTGACGGCGGTGGAGAATGTGAAGTAGTTATTGGTGGCACACCAACTCCTACACCAACTCCAACTGAAACCGTAACACCAACTCCAACTCAACCTGCAAACGTAGGTGGAGCTGCTCCTGGAGGAGACGGACTTTCAGATGGACGTTCTGATGGAAGATCTGATGGACGAGGAGGACAAGCTCCTTCAGCAGGTCAAGTATTAGGTGCTAACACAATGGGTGCAACTGGAGACTTTGGTTCACTTATCTCAAAAATGCTCTTCGCTTTAGGTCTTACTTTTACCACTCTTGCGAGTGCGGGCCATGCAAAAAAGAAAAAATTATCATAATTTTTTCTCCCGCAAAAAAATTCGCAAACTATCCAAAAAGATAACCGGGAGAATCACACGACTTAACAACCCCACAGTATTTTTTGCTTTGGGTCTTCTTTTCCTTGCCCTTTGGGGAATTCGGGAAGTACACATAGCAACAAGGCTTTCATTTAGTTCTACCGTTATAACAAATGAGCTAAGTGGAAATATCATTCATCCAGTTAAAATTTCAATTCCCTCAATTAAAACTGACCTTCCAATTGAGGAAAAGCTGATTGAAAAAGGCATTTGGCAAATAAGCAACAAAGGAGTATCTCACCTAGCAACATCAGCATATCCTGGAAATCCTGGAAACATAATCATGTATGGACACAATACTGACGAAAGACTTGGAAGGTTGCAGTTTATAAAAACGGGTGAAATTATAAAAATAACATCAACAAATGGAAGAGTATTTGAATATAAGGTAAAAACTGTAGAAGTAGTTAAGCCCACAGATATTGATAGGCTTATGTCATATTCTGGGGAAACCTTAACTATTTATACATGTATTGGATTTGCTGATCTTAAAAGAGTTTTGGTTAAGGCTGAAAGAGTAAGGTAACTTTCATTTTTTCCCATTAAGACACACCTTACACTCCCCCACATGGGTTGCTCCTATATATATTCCTGAAATTCCAACGAGAATGTAGAAAAAAGTCACGAATCCTGGAATAAAAGCAAGTAAACTTTCTGCTAAATTAAGATTAAAAAGTCCCACAAGCCCCCAATTTATTGCTCCGATTAATACCAATAAAAAAGCTACAATATGGATTCCTCGCATAATTTCACCTCCTTCTTAGAAATTTAAGTGTGTCACGAAACAAAAAAAGAGTCAACACTAATTCTATTTGACCAAATTATGCCAACCCAATCTCTCTCTTGACTTGTGGATGGTAAGCCCTTACGATTGATTCCATGTCAGAAACACCCGAAGCATGTCCAAAATGCGGCAATCCACTTGCTGAGATAACCACAACTCCAACTGGTAGGAAACTACAGAGATGCTCAACTGGATCCTGGGACAAAGAAACGAGAAAAAATGTTGGATGCGACTTCGTAAAATGGCTTGAAGTAGAACCGCAAGAACTTGAAGAAAAATGTCCCAAATGTGGTTCCCCCCTAATTCTTGTCGTATCCCGTTTTGGTAAAAAAATGAAGAAATGCTCAACCAACAAATGGGATAAGGAAACAAAAAAGTCGTCGGGATGCGACTATATTGAATGGATAAATGGAACAACTGAGGAACTTGATGAAGACTGCCCTACTTGTGGCAACAAACTTGTTCTCTATACAACCGCTGCCGGTAAAAAAATGAAGAAATGCTCAACCTCCGGATGGGACAGCAAAACAAGAACCGCAACGGGATGCACATATGTTGAATGGTTAAAGCCTGGTGAATATCCCGTCAAATTTGATAGCGGTGGCGAAGAATTCCTTCCTCCAGAACCTAAAGATTAATCTCAAATTGATACTCTTGTAATTTATTTTTAAAATCTCTACGATATATCCCAATGGATAGTCATTTGAAAAAAGGGCTCATAGAAAAAGCCAACGAAATTTTTGAGATAAATACAATCCAAGGACATTCCGACTGGAAAAATACGGATTACAAATTTATTGCTCCCGCAAATAAAGAATATGTCTATCAATGGTTGTGGGATACTTCCTTTCATGCAATTGTTCTTTCTCATTTTGATACTTCCTGGGCAAAAAATGAAATTAGAACATTGTTAATTGCTCAGTGGGAAAACGGTTTTTTACCACACATTATTTTTTGGGGCAAGAAAAGAAGACTGCCACACTGGGCATACATTGAAAGTGCGCTTTCTATAAGACCACGCAGTACTTCAATTACCCAACCACCAGTTATAGCGCTTGCTGTTGAAAGTATTTATACAAAGGATAAAGATAAAGAATTTTTGAGAGAAGTTTTACCAAAAATTGCTAATTTACATAGATGGCTAATTGAGAATCGTGATATTGATAATGACAACCTTCTTTCTATTATTTCTCCAAATGAAAGTGGGATGGATGAACTACCTGTCTTTCAAGTAGCTGCAGGATACACTGGACTTAATACCACTAGGCTTCATTATATATACAGAAAAGGAGATTTTCTAAATCATAGATATAGATTTAACAACAAGAAAATTTTGGAAAAAGATTATTTTAATGTCGAGGAATTATTGTTCAACACTGTTTTTGTAGAGAGTTCGCGTGCACTTTCAAGGCTTTTTAAAGAAATTGGGAATAATGAAGAATCTGATTATTTTAAAGAGGTAGCTAAAAAAAGCGAAAGTTCACTTCTTGAAAAATGCTGGGACGAAAAAGATGAGATATTCTACTCACTTTATTCAAAGAGTGAAAAATTCGCAAAAGTTAAAACAGTTGCCTCCCTTGTTCCCTTATTTCTTGAAGGGCTTAAAGGCGATAAGCTTGATAAATTAGTTAACAAACATCTATTAAATCCGGATGAATTTTATACACCCTACCCTTTTCCAAGTGTTTCAAAAGACGAACTTTATTATGAACCAGAAGACACTCCTCTTTATAAAATTAAGCTAGTTTGGCGAGGACCAACATGGATAGCTACAAATTGGCTGGTTGTAAAAGGCCTAAGGCGCCATGGATACAATAAAATCGCAGATGATGTTGTTAGAAAAATGAGCGAGATGATACAGCGCGAAGGATTTCGGGAATACTACAATCCGGAGACGGGTGAAGGATATAGGCGTCACAACTTCGGCTGGAGTACTCTTATTGTTGATCTACTTTAAACATTGCTTTCTCCGGATTGAGCTTCTAATCCGGAGACAGGTGAAGGTTACCGGAGAAAAAACTTTGGCTGGTGCACGCTCCTAATTGACTTACTTTAAGCTATGATTTGCCTTAAGCTAAACCCTCTTATTTAAAAGCTTTGCAACTATTATTATAAAAAGATCAATTCCTATTGGGATTAAAAGAAAATATACCCCCAACTTAACTACTGAGGGACTTATCAATTCTCCTAAGAAACCAAAACTTGCCATTCTTACGCCAACCAAAAACAAACCTCCTAAAATAATCAAAATAAAAACAAAAAATTCTATCGCCCCTTCCATATCTTTTTTCGAAGAATACATCGAATTTGAAATAACAAAAATTAGATAAAGAAAAAGCCCGGTAATCAAATTTAAACCAATTAATTTATTATCAAACACATACCACATAGACACTAATAAAATACTTGTTCCTACAAAAAACGGAGCAACTCCTATAAAAAAATTGCGGATAAAATCAGTCTTACCTACTTCAACACTTCCTAGTTTCAAACTATCGTCCGACATTTCCGGCATAAGTTCCATCTTGCCTACGTTGACAAAAAGCAGTTTTGCAACAATTGCATGAGACAATTCATGAATTAATGTTCCGGGTAAAAAAATAAGCGCAATCAAATATGTTGAAATAAATCTGCTTCTTGAAACACGATGGAAAAAAATTGAAAGTTCGCGGGTTAAAAATCTGGAAAGAATGAAAAGAAAAAAAAGCTCCAGGAAAAATATAAAAAGCATAAATCTATCGTATCATGCTTTACTGATAAAGCTTAGTAGGTAATCGGGCACTCTATCCTCCCATTTTTCTTTCTTATTCATTAATTGTCTGATCTGTACCCCTTCCCAAACGTGACGTTTCTTAAAACCTATCGCTATAGCAGGAATTCCATGTCTCTCAATAATCCCATTGTTCCATGGGTTATTTCCAATTGTTACATCAAATTGACCCGTCGCTTTTTGTAAATTTTGAAACCAAACATCATCGTCCGGATTATCAAATAGAGGAATAATGTCTTTTACATTTTTTTCCAATCCTTCGTGTTGTAAAAATGTCTCTATAACCTTTTTCCTTTCTTCCCAACTCCAGGGATTTTTTTCATCACTCTTATTCGCACTCCCTATTCCAATAATTATTTTATCAGCAAGTTTTAACGACTCTTCAATAAGATATTTGTGTCCCTTATGGAAAGGTTGAAATCGACCTATTATAAACCCTAATCTGTATTTTTTGCTCATGATATTTTTTGAAAAATTAATGAAGTCTTGATATGAAAAATTTATGAATTAGTCGAAACAGTTATTCCTACCTCAGGACTGTTTGCACACAAATCAATTAACGAAGAGTATGCTTCTATGTCCGAGGGAAGGGATGGTCTACTGGTAGCCGGACCATTAGGGTTGTGGCCTGGCCCAATTGGCGTAAAATCAGATATTGGGGTGTATGCTCTTGCTTTTGATTCAATGGTCGCCTGATAACCGCTTACTACCAATTGCTCGTCAAGGCCACTAAGTCCAACCTTAAATACTTCTTGTCCAATTCCGGTTCGTGAAGAACTTATTTTTACATCAATGCTTGAATCTTCAACTGGAATTCTGCAATCAACACTTAACTGTTCTAACCGTAGAGTTCGTGCTACTACAGACGCAACAAAATCTTCTCTTGTGGTATTGTCTTCTTCTAATTGTCCGTCATTGGTGTCTGGAAACTGAGCATCAATAAATCCTTTTATAGTTACTCTTAATTCGGGAACCATTTCCTTAGCCTCTTGCACCAACTGATCGTGTTCCCTTTTTGACTGTAGATTGTCGTATGCTCGACCAATTAATAAATGCGTATCTCTATCCATTGTTAATCAAAATTATATTCCAAAAAATATCTTTGTCAAATCAATATCAAAACTGACCCCTAAGATATTTTTGACGGGTATCGGGCGGGAAATGCTCTATTGAATACCTCAGCATAGTTCTTGGCATTGTTTTGTATCGAGTCAAAAGATATTTCTCTAATTCTTCTTTAGAAACTCTTTTTCCCACTTCTCTTAACATCCACCCCACAGCTTTTTGAATGAGATCATGCACTTGTCCTGAGCCTGTCGAAGGATCATTTAATAATAAATCCGCAATTTGAAAGGTATCCTTAAATTCTCTATTCCCAATAAACGCCGCAGTTGAGATAATTGCAATTCTTCTCTCCCAAAGATTATCTGACTTTACTAATTTGTACAAAATATTTCTATCACGATTTATTAAATATTCTCCAACTATTTTATGCGCAGAACTGTCCACCAAATCCCAATTATTAATACACTTTGTGTTAGCCAAATAAAATTTATAAATTACTTCTTTTTCTTTATCATTTCCCTTCTCAAATTTAGAAACTAAAATAAAAAGAGCAACCAATCTTTCTTCATGAAATTCTGACTGAAGGAGTTTTTTAATTTCATCCAAACTAAGATCTTTATATTTTTGTGCAATTACCCGTTGCTCTGGAACTGTTACACCCAAAAATTTATCACCATAACCATACTGTCCTTTACCGGTTTTGAAAAACCACGCATTTGCCTTAGCTTTCTTAGGAGTTGCAACTTTTCGAAGTTCTTGTTGAAGATTGATTATCATCTAAAAAGAAAGAGTCATAAAGCCACCTTTACCAATTTCTTGCCAACGATTAACATACAATACAGTTGCCATATTATCTCGTTGCCGCTCGCCGTCGTCGTCCTGTTGCTCACCATCGTCCTGCTGCCTACCGCTCTGCTCAAGAGTTTTGATGATTGAATATAATGCACCTACGTTCTCTTCATTTATTGGACTATTAACAATAGGACCCCTTCTAGGTTTTGCTCTGTAGGTGAAATCATTCTCGCGATCAATTACAGCCCTTCCATCATCAAGATCATAAAAAGCCACTGATTCATAAGTAAAATTCCCATTTCTTCTTAACCTATATTGGATTCCCATGTCATTATTACCGTCACTATCTGGTGGAATTGAAATTGTTATGTCCTCCAAATCTCCATTAACCCCCTCTTCAACATCGGTTGGAGTTCTTCCAAAATTTATCTTAACACCAGAGACTGGGAAACGTACTTCTACTGTTTCAAAACCGCTTGATATACCGGCAGGATTTCTCGGATCCACATCCAATGATTTTATTTCAATTCCTAAACCGAGAACTCTATCTCTCAACATTTGTTTGTCCGCAGAAGACAATTGTTTTGGTTTCTCTAACATAATCTTTGGAACTTATAACAGAACCGCCAGCTAACTGTCAATTGTAAATTTAATGCACGGGGTTTTCTCTTTGTTTTTGCCTTAAATAGGTGCAACCATTTGGACAAATTTGTCCTGCCTCACTTATACATTTCTCACATAAAATAAAATGCCTATGGCAACCTACGGTATCGCAATTTATATAATGCTCTGAAGTTTCCATGCATCTTTCACATCTTCCAACCACTTCGTGTTTATCAGAGCTAGTATTAAACCCCATTAAAATTCTTCCATCAAAAACATATAGCTTCCCCTTGAAATGTTCATTTGGGTATTTTTCCATATAAGTTACAATTCCATTTTTAAGTTGATATACATCAGAAAATCCGTTTTTTACTAAAAACCCAGAAGCTTTTTCGCATCTCACTCCACCTGTACAAACAGTTAACACCGTTTTGTCTTTAAGTGTTTCCAGGTGTGGTAAAAGCTCCGATAAATCTCTGAAATTACTAAATGGTGGCAAAATTGATCCTTCAAAGTATCCTGATTTGTGTTCATAATCATTTCGCATGTCTACGATAAAAAACTCTTTTCCCTCTTCAAACCATTTATGCAATTCCTCAGCCTCCAAATATTTTCCGGTAACCTGCCATGGTTTTATATCTTTGTCATGAAGATGTAGACTTACAATTTCTTCCCTAACTTTAACTTTGAGTTTTGGGAATGCATCTCCCGTACCCTCTGATTTTTTCCAATCAATATCTGAGAACCTTGGGTCCCAAGACATTTCTTTTATATATTTTTCAGTATTTTCAATTGTTCCCTCTACCGTTCCATTAATACCTTCTTCTGCAAGAATAATGCGCCCTGTCAAACCTAATTTCTCACAAAGACGACGCTGTTCCCGCATTTCGTGAACCGGGTTGTCAATTGGTGTGTATTTGTAATACAAAAGAATTTGATATTTCATATTCTTTATTTTAACAGAAATGAGGCTAAAATTCTAACTGAATAAGCTAACTGTAAATCTTACAACAAGCCATAGTAACCCTATAGCCACAAAAAATAACCCAAGATAAAATGTGGCCTTATTGAATTCCTTCATCACTATATAATACCAAAATTGCCAGTTGAAACTTCTATTCCTTTTGGTAATATATTACCTTGTGGCAGCTAAATACCGACAACTATTTCTCCAGATGATTGAGGATAATAGAGACTTATTCCTCGACTTCAAAGAAATTCATGATAAATTTACAGAAGACCCCGAAAGCTTTAAGGATGAATTTAACGAGAAAGGTAAAGTGCTCGTTGAGATTATAAGAGAATATGAATTGAAGCTTACCGCCCAACAAAACAGGGGACAATATTCGAAGTTTTCTTCTAATTTGTCAGATAAGTTCTGGGACCAAATTAGAGGTTTCCTGCCAAAAATTGATTTTGTTGGTGTTAAATAGGTAGAAAGTAGAATGTAGTATGTATCAAGTATTTTTTTTGATGCAATGGGGAGTTCCCTCCTCATTTTGAAAAGAACGCATGAAACAGTGAGTGATTGAACGCCCGAAAAGCTGAAAAGCCCGAACAAAGTGAGCTGGCGAAGCTTTTAGTGAAAGATCGAACTGTTAAATGCATGAATTTTCAATTGAGGAGAGCTTCTGCTTCTCTTGTCGGCACAAGAGAAGAAAAAACTATATAATTAAAAATATGGATAAAATAACTGAACTTAAAATCGAGGACTTAGTTGAAGGAAATGGCCCAGAAGTAAAATCCGGCGATACCGTTGTCATGCACTACACTGGAACTTTCCAAGACGGTGAAAAATTTGACTCTTCATATGATAGAGGGATGCCTTTTGAAACAAAAATTGGAGTAGGGAGAGTCATAGCCGGTTGGGACAAGGGCGTCCCTGGAATGAAAGTTGGAGGCAAAAGAAAATTATATATTCCCTATACTCTAGCGTATGGCGAAGAAGGAGCTGGAGACGTCATTCCCCCACTTGAGGATTTGCTTTTTGAAGTTGAATTGGTTGCTATAAAATAGAACTAAACGCTAAATGCTAACCGCTAGACGCTTCTTCCCTTCTTACCCCAACTCTTCTCTTTTTGTATTTAGGAAGAAAAACCACTGATCAAAAAATCCGACAAGCCCCTTAAATGGTGTTTCTATAAGAAAGTCTAGTATAAACAAGAATATATTTATTTGAGAAATCCCTTCCGTTAAATATCTTCCAACACGAGCAATTGGCGTAAAGAAGAAGTCGATTAGAGGAGTAATAACTGTAAGACTTCGCTGGACTGTAAATTCACGCGCTGTGATACTAATCCGATACGCTAAGAATGAAACAATAGCTAAGAAAAATATAAATACCATTTGAGAGACAGGATTAAATTTCAAAAGAGACAAAGTAAGAGTAATAGCACCAAAACTTAGAAGAAAAGCAAAAACCCACAATACACTAAATATTATCTCCAAAATAGTCATTGGGCGTTTTCTACTTTCAGGAAATAATAGTACTCGTCCAACTTTAGGATCAGGATCAAATAAAATTTTGCGAATCCTTTCAACAATAATTTGGGAATTTTTGCTTCCAGGTGGCCTTATCCATAGACCTGCCAAGATCATGATTAGAGTCGGAATGATAATATTGAGTGAAAGACTTAACCACTGTATTTCTCCGTATACAATTTTCTCGTATGTTCCCTCCACAAAAAAAGCAAAGAAAACCTTAGACAACAGAATAAAAATCACACTTCTTATAATTGCACGTCTAACTTTCTCAGAGATTGTTTTATATTTTCTTTTGCATGTTTCAATAATTTCATTAGTTAAAGCATGTTCGTCTTGCGAAAGCTCTTCAAAGTTCTCAGAATTTTTTATAATATCTTCCATAATAAGAAAAGGCGGAATTTGACGTTTGACGTATGAGAGAATTTTGTATCTTGCTGGATGAGTCAGCTGTGCCTCAATAGTTTTGTGCGCTTTTGGAAATTCATCAATAATATCCTCCACTTTTTTTTCTGTCATTTTTCCAAAATATTGAGTAAATAATGCATGGTGCAAAAAGGCTATATCGTCTTTTGAGTATGCTTTACGAATTGCAATAAAAGTTTGAACATTTTTTTGCTCCTCGTGTTCCGGGGTGGACTCGATATTTTTTTCAAGAATGTAGAAAATAAAATTACTTAATGCATCCTCTACTTCATTTGGATTTATTTCCCCTTCAATTTCTGCAGAAAGAAGTTGGAACATCAGTGGACGAATTTTTGCCTCCTTCATCCCGTGAGATTTAACAACTCCACTTTTAACTTCAAGATAAAAATCAATTATTTTCTCAATTTTCTTAATTGACTCTTCTGTAAGAATGGCTTCCGGTAAATATCTTGCCCAAACCAACTCCTGAAGCAAATGCTTTGCAGTAGTCTCACCATTTCCACCCAATGCAAGACGGCGTTTCAAAATTCTCTCAATTGAAGCTCTTAAAATTACTTCTTCATCCCTATACTCAATTGAATTTCTAAATTTTTCATACCAACTTGCAAGCTCCGCAACGAGAGGATTTACACCGGATGAGGAATCAGAAGTTAATTGTTTTGAATTGTTAACTAGAGAAACAATGTGCTGTGAGAATTTGTTGAGGGTTTGCATGGGTGGATAGTATTGTATACCCCACAGCTAAAGTTGGCAAACAAATTTAGCTAAATCAAAAACATAACCAATCCCATGGCCGACATTAAAAGATCTTCAGTAAGTGTAATTTTAGTCATCGGAAGTTTAAGTTTTGCACCAAGACATGCGCATTGAAATTTTCTGTTTGACTTCAAAGCTCCAAATACACCAATTGCAGAAATCCCCATAATCAAAAAGGTGATAAGGCTTACGATTCTTATCTGAAATGAGAAAAGCAAACAAAAACCTAGTAATAATTCTATAAATGGATAAGAAAACGCATACAATCTGCTTCGTTTTGCAAGTAAGTCATATGTTTGATAGGCATCTGCAAAACCCTTTACGTCAAGTAATTTAAATCCCGAAAAAGTAAGGAAAAACCCACCCATAAAAATCTGCATTTGCTTATTCCATTGATCCAATCCAAGCACCATGCTTACAATAAATGTAAAAACAATCACACCAAAAATTATTACAAAAAGCGGGAAGAGTTCTTTAAAGCTATCTATTCGATTATTCTTATGCGCTGTGTGCTTATTTTCGTCTCCTCTTCTCACCAAATTCATGCCACATTTCGGACAATTTCCAGGTTTGTCGTCCTGTACTTCTGGATGCATTGGACAATAATATTTCTTCATGTTTATATTCTACACCCTTTAATTTTCCTTTTTATAAAAAAGTGGTACTATCGATAATACAAAATGCAAAAAAACGCTATATTATCCAATTCAACACTACAACAACTTAAAAAATTAGCAAAAGAAATAATCGAGAACAAGAAAGAATTAAAACTTGGAACCACCTCTCTAACCCCAATAAATTACACAGAGGAGATGAATAAGTTTTTTAAATCAGATTCCTATAATCCAATTTTTAAGTATAGGAAAAATAAATTAGGGAATTTTAAAAAAAGAATTTCAGATTTGAAAAAACAAACCTACTCAACCCAAATGCCTGATGATATAAAAGAACATTTTTTAAGTATTTTGGATGAGCAAGAAATTTTATATCAGACGAAAAACTCGATTGGGAAAGAAAAGTTTTCAAATAATGCACATAAACTTTTTGACTGGGGAACAGATAGACTTGATACGCTACTTACAACAACTCCAAAAGTCACTTTTCATCTGTACACTTCACATATAATGCAAGATGCTCCAATTATTAAAAAAAGGTTTCAGGAAACTTTAAATGAATATGGGATTAAAAGTTTCAAACCAGAAATTGATTCGTTCACTACTCATATAATAGCTGTCGGATATAAAAAAATTAAAGTTGGAAGTGCCATAAAAAGATTTGAATGTAATGTAGATAGACTTATTGCTCATGAAATTGAAAGTCATGTTTTGCAGGTAGAAAATATAAAAAGAAGCCACAATCCTATCTTGGAACTTTCCAAATTTGGTAACGAGAAATTATTTACAGAAGGTCTTGCTGTTTATAATGAAATTACGACACGGGTTGTAACACCAAGCGCATTTGAAACTTACTACAATAGAATAAAAGCGGTAAGGCTTTTGAATAAAAGTTTTCGGGAAATATTTGAAACACTAGCACGCGATCTACCCCTAAAGAAAGCATATGTTATGACATATCGAGTCAAACGTGGACTACGCCACACCAAAGAACCTGGTGGATTCCCAAAGGACGCAGCATATCTTCTTGGGTTTCACGAAGTGGAAAATTTGATAAATGAAGGGTTTGATAAAAAACTTTTATACGCTACTAAGTCACCAATCTTGACGCAAATTCTTAAGAAATATAATTTAATTGACGAAAAAAAAATTCTTACTCCTAAATTTCTACAATAGATTTTATTAAACCATTAATGTGTAGTACAATTGCCTCATGAAAATACAGGCTGTAAAAACTCATAAAATAACCGAGGAAGACAAAGATATTTTTAAAATTATCGACAGATATATTTTGCGTCTTGAGGAAAATTCGATTCTTGTAATAACGTCAAAAATTGTTTCAATTTGTGAAGGAAGAATTGCAGGAATTGACGTAAGCAATAAAGATGAATTAGTAAAACAAGAGTCGGAATATTTCATAGACAAATCGGAAAACGCGTACGGATTTTATCTCACAATCACTCAAAACCTTCTTATCCCAACCGCAGGAATTGATGAGTCAAATGGTAATGGATATTATATTTTGTGGCCAAAAAACCCCCAGGAAACCGCCAATAAAATTCGTGAGCATCTGACAAAAAAATTTAACTTAAAAAATATAGGAGTCATTATTACTGACAGCAAAACCACTCCGCTTCGCTGGGGAACAACAGGCGCTGCCATTGCACATTCCGGGTTTAACCCATTGATAAACTATATTGGAAAAAAAGATTTGTTTGAAAGAGAACTTAGATTTACTCAATCTAACATTTTGGATGGTTTTGCGGCCGCCTCTGTTGCTATTATGGGTGAGGGAGACGAAGCAACTCCTTTAGCAATAATTACCGATATTCCTCGGATAGAATTTCAAGATAGAAATCCTACGGAAAAAGAACTTTCTCATCTTCATATCGATCTTGACCATGATGTGTATGGATCTATTTTGAAAAAAGCCCCCTGGCAAAAGGGTAAAAAGTCTTGACAAGACAATTTATTTTCATGTAATGTATTTTTATGGATCCAAACTTTAAAGAAGGACAACCTCCTGTTCAAAATCCAGGCCCAATGCCGGATGCTTCACACAATGCCCCTCTTCCACCAAGTTCAGCACCCACACCGCCTGCAGAAAAAAAAGGCTTATTTAGCTGGCTTAAGTTTGGGGGCGGCAAACCATCATCTCAAGGTGAAAAAATTGTTCCAACAGGACTTGATACTGAAAGTGTAACTGCTATGGGTGCGGTTCGAGAGGAACGAAATGCAGCCAAAACAGGTGGAGAGCAAGTTGTTACCGAACCCAATCCAGGTCTTACGCCAATTGGGACAACCGCAGCTGAACAACCGCCAACTTTTGGGATTAATTCCTTTACTGGCCCAGCTGCTACTCCAACCACAAATTTAGGAAATCAAAGCGGACCTAGAGAAAACGAAAGGCCTCCTGTCACTACTGAACCAAGAGTTACTGTTACACCACCTGCACCAACCGAAGCAAAATTAACTGATGCATCATCAGTGGAAGTGGACGCGGCAACAAATCTTTCAAGTCAAAGAGAACTTGAAACACCAGGTTGGGATCCTAAAACTCCAAAATCTCCAACCCCCGGCTTACCAGACACCAAACCAGCTGCCCCGACATCTGGTTCTCTCCCAACAGCTGAAGAAACAGTTTCTGTAGCGGAAGATGTCGCAGCCGCAGCTTGGGATAAAACAGAACCAAAAGTACCTGCTGATGCAACTCTGCAACCATTAGGTGTAGGAACGGCAGCGGGAAACTCTATTGAAACAAGTTCTGGTGATACTAGTGGAAATACCGGTGGAACCTCTGGCGGTGCCCCAACTGTTTAAAATCTTCAACTAAACACTAAAAGCTAATTTTCAAACCGCTAAATTTAGTATTCACGTCGCCCTTCAAGAGCTCGTCCAAGTGTCACTTCATCAGCATATTCTATATCTGCACCTACTGGTAAACCACGCCCAATCCGGGTTACTTTAATCTGAGGAAATTCTTTTTGTAGTTCCTTTGCAATATACATAGCGGTTGCCTCCCCCTCCATTGTGGGATTGGTTGACATAATTATTTCAGTTATTCTATTGTCGTCTCTTAATCTTTTCAAAAGTTGAGGTATGAAGATATCCTCAGGTCCTATCGAATTTAGTGGATCAATTACTCCATGCAAAACATGATACACACCCTGATATTTTCCACTTCTTTCAAAAGCCACCACATCCAAAGCGTCCTCAACAATACATACCATCGATGTATCACGCTGATTATCTCGACACACTTCACATTCTTCCTCGTTACCTATGTTAAAACAAGTAGAGCACATTTTTGTGTTTTTTTTAAGCTCTTCTAATGAATTTGCAAATTCATCCAAGTCACTTTGAGGAACATGAAGCAAATAAAATCCAAGTCTTTGCGCTGACTTTGGACCAATTCCTGGAAGCCTTTCAAAACTTTCAATAACGCGTTCAACTGCTTTTGGAATACGCATAAAGGAGGACTTATACTGTCATTAATTCTTTCTCTTTTAGCTTTTCAACTTCATCAATTTTCTCGGTAAATTCATCTGTTAACTTTTGAATTTCTTTCTCCCATCTCTCAACTTCGTCTTCTGAAATATGTCCTTCTTTATTGAGTTTGTCTATGTCATTTTTTGCTTCTTGTCTTACCTGACGAATCATAATTTTTCCATTCTCAGCTTTTTGATGAACTAATTTTACAAATTCCTCTCGTCTCTCCTGAGTCAACGGTGGTATGGTTACACGAATAAGGTTCCCATCAACTGCAAGCCCCAAACCCATTTGGCTATCGGAAATTCCCCTTTCAATTTCTCCCAAAACGCTTTGGTCAAAAGGAGTTATAATTATTGTTTGTGGGTCTTGAACATGAATGGTTGAAAGCTCCATAACCTTAAGTCGTGCACTACCTCCATATGCATTTATCACGACACTTTCTACAAGTTGTGGATTAGCTTTACCAGTCTTAACTGTTCCAAAATCATCCTTAAGCACTTCGAGTGCTTTTTCCATTTTTGACTTTGTTTGTAAGATGATTTGATTGCCGTCCATGTTTGTAAAAGATACCAAAACTAAACGCTAAACGCTAGTGGCTAAGCGCTGTATTCACGGTAATATACTTTTTCCCTGAATGAGGCGTGTTACGTCAAGTGCTGTAATTAAGGCCATAAGACCCAAAAGAACTATCAATCCTACACCATGTGCTATCGCCTCATATCTAGGACTTACTTTCTTTCTAGTTATCATTTCAATAACCATAAAGAAAAATCTTCCCCCATCAAGAGCCGGAATTGGCAAAATGTTAAGCACTGCTAAATTAAGAGATAAAAGGGCAGCAAACCACAATACTGCCGCTACACCCACTTTTACAGCTTCACCTGTGAGCTGCGCAACACCAATTGGCCCTGCTACTCCTTCAGGTTTTGCGCCTGTTGTTGCAAAATCCATAACCATTTGACCCAACCCTTGCGCAATTAATAAAGAAAGCTTCCCAGCCTCTAAAGTTCCGTAAAATGGAGCCTCCCACCAAGTGTATTTTTTAATTTCAATATTACTTATTGAAACCCCCATGGCTCCCTCGCCTTTTGGAGGGTTCTCTCGAGGAATAAGAGTAACCACACGGCTTTCTCCATTTCTCAAAACCGTTATTTCAACCTGCTTTCCTTTATGTTTTTGCGTTTCGGAAATGAAGGTTTCAGGAGTTGTAATATTTGCTCCATTAATTTTTACGATCTGGTCATCTTTCTTAATACCTGCTTTTTCTGCTGGAGAATTTTTTGCAACTTCGCTTATAGATACTTTCTCTGTGGGAAGTGCAACTCCCTGAGTTGCAAATAGTGAGGAAATAATAACTACAGCAAGAATAAAATTCATGATAACCCCAGAAGTCACCACCAACATCCGCTGCCACAATGGTCTTGCAAAAAACGCACGACTTATATCCCCCGCAACATTTCCTCCTCCACCTATCTTTCCACCACCCGCACTATCCTCTCCATATAACTTCACAAATCCTCCAATTGGAAGCAAATTAACAGAATAGAGGGTTTCACCAATTTTTTTTCCAAATACTCTTGGGGGGAATCCAATACCAAATTCCTCAACTTTTATACCAAGTTTTTTTGCAGTCAAAAAATGACCCAATTCATGTATAAGAACCAGGACTGAAAGAACAAGAAGAAAAGAAATTACAGTAAGTATCATCAGCAACTTATTATATTGGAAAACTATAAAAATGGAAAGTGAGGGAATTGCTATTTGCTTGGCTGGGTGGGCTCCTGAGGAGTTATTGACGTCGCTCCGTTCACTGTTGGGTTTGATGCTTCAAAAATGACTTGACTTTCCACATTAGCAGAATTTGGTGGGATCGGAACAGGATTATGCACAATTCCTCTTGCTTCATCCTGTCTTCTTAGCTTACGCGCATTATCTTGAGCATCCTTCCTGACTTTGTTGGAACCAGAATCACCTTGGTCTTCCATCATTGAAGTTAGTATGTAATATTATTGTAAAACTGTCAAGAGATTTTAAATTTCAGATCTGAGGAATTCTTTGAGGCGAATGTTCTCTCCAACCTTTGCAATTGTTTCTTTAATAAGCTCATCAATTGTCTTTGAACCATCTCTTATGTATTCTTGTTTTAAAAGACTTTCGTTGTCTTTTGGATTCATTGCTGCCACCTGCATAGCAATTTCATGGGCTAAAGTCTTGAATTCATCTGTTCTTGCCACAAAGTCTGTTTCACAAAGCAAAGAAACAAGAACTCCAACTTTACCTGTTTGGTGTACATAACTTTCAACTAATCCTTGACCAGTTTCTCTATCAGATTTTTTTGCGGCTTTTTCAAATCCCTTTTTTCTTAAAATCTCTTCTGCCTTTTTCATATCTCCCTTAGCCTCATCAAGCGCTGTTTTACAATCAGCAAAACCAGCCTGAGTTAGTTCTCTAAGTTCTTTGATTTGAGATGCTGAAATTGGCATAGTAATTTAAAATTAAGCTTTTTTTGTTGCGGCTTTTGCGGCAGCTTTTGAAGCCTCTTCGGCTTCCTTTGCGTCTTTTTTACCTTTGTCCTTAGACCCTTCAAGCCATGCATCGATAAGATATGTAGTTATAAGCTTGATAGAACCTACAGCATCATCATTTGCAGGAATTGAGTAATTCACTTCAGATGGATCGGCATTTGTATCAGTAATTCCTACTGTTGTAATTCCAACTCTATTTGCTTCTCTTACTGCTGTTTTTTCGTGATGAGTATCGATAATAAACACAGCACTTGGTGCTTGCTGAAGATCTTTTATTCCTCCGTAGAACATTTTAAGTTTGACAAGTTCCTTTTCGAAAAGTACAACTTCTCTTTTTGTATATCCGCCGCGATCCTCAGAATTAACAATTTTTTCAAGCTCACTAAGTCTTCTGAAATTTTTCTTAACTTCTTCAAAATTTGTAATAATTCCACCAATCCAACGAGTTGTTACCATGTGAATTGATAGCGGTGTTACTTCCCTCGCCCTTGTAACTTCTTCCTTTACAATTTGCTGTGCCTGTCTTTTGGTTCCAACAACTACCAAGCTTCCACCACGGGACGCAAGTTCTTTGATGTATTCTGCAGCCTTAATAAGCCCTTTTTGGGTGTCTTCAAGATTGATGATATTTACCCCACTTCGGGCTTCAAAAATGTATCGATTTGCTTTTGGATTTCGGCGATTAACCTGATGTCCAAAATGACAACCTGCTTCCAATAATTCTTCAAGAGTTATTTGTCTCATAATTTATGCTTTGAAACTAAAATCGCTTTTGCGATAGTAATCCTTTTTTCCTCTGTTCTTGTGGCGTTTACAGCCAGGATGTATTCAAGAACATGTGTAATGAGGGTATTATACTAAATATAGTAGAATGTAGCAAGTAGAAGGCAGAAAGGTATGAGAATTCAAAACTTCACAGACTTAGAAGTATGGAAAAAAGGGCATGAATTGTTTATTCAAATTTATACTGTCACAAAACATTTTCCGAACAGTGAACTTTTCGGATTCACTTCACAATTAAGGAGAGCCTCTTTGTCTATCACGTCTAATATTGCTGAAGGTTTTGGAAGAAGCTCAAGAAAAGAGAAGGTGCAATTCTATTATATTGCACATGGTTCTCTACTCGAACTCCAAAACCAGATACTTGCCGCTAAAGATGTCACTCTTATTAAAGAGGAGGAATTTGAACAATTATGGGAACTGACAATTACCGTACAAAAGTTAATCAATGGCCTCATCCGGAGCATAAAAAACTCATATTCCTAATTTTCTTACTACATTCTACCTGCTACTTACTACTTTAAAATTGACTTTTGTCAATTTCAGTGGCTACACTTAGGACATGGGACAAAGAAGACGTGGCGGATTTATGTTTTTTAATATTACCTCCTCAGGTAATATGTTCGTTATTACTTTTGTTTCTTTAGTTGTCATATCAAGCCTACTTCTTGCTCGTGGTTTCTTCCCCAAATCTACTCTAACTGATCCAAAGGATAACACTCAATACGAGCTTGATGATCAGGAACAAACAGATTCTGCAACGGGTCTTCAGCTTAGAACGCTAAAGCTTAAAGAGTGCAAAAATGCTGTTGCTGTTGATATGCTTTTGGACCGATCAGCTTCAATGCAAGAACAAAACAAAATGACAAAACTAAAAGAAGCAGCAAATGGATTTACCTCAAATCTAAGCGATAACTCACTTATTGGAATACAATCATTTAGCTCCACTGGAATTAGTAATGATGTACCCATATCGCTCTATGCAAGCGTCAAACCCCTAGTTGGAAGTGCAATTAACGGCCTTAGACCCTCAGGTGCTACACCTACAAAAGACGCCCTCGAATTCACACAAAAAATACTTGCAGATGCTGTCCAAAAATATCCCGGAAAAAATTTTGTATTAATTTTTGTCTCAGATGGAGCCCCTTGTCCAGGAATCGGATGCCCCGAAGCACCAGGAGCTAACCAGGACCCGGCCCTTTACACACCAAACCCAGCAAGTGAAATAAAAAGTCTTGGGGTTACAATTTATACAATTGCAATAGGTTCCGACCCACTTAATAGCGTAATGAGCGGTATTGCATCAAGCCCTGACACGATGTTTAGCGCCCCCACAGGAGCCGAACTTAAGGGAATATATGATAAGATTGCAACACGGCTTTGCAACAAAGTAAACTAATTCTATGAATATTCTAAATCAAAAAGGGAATGCTTCAGTTGTTGTTATTTTTATACTAATTGTAATTTTTAGTATTTACCTTGCAGGAGGTCCTGGTTTGCTTCTTTCCGGGGAAACTCCAAAACCAGAAATTCCTATTTCAGGCACACTACCAGGCGGCAATGCAAGTCCAATCGCCTCACCATCGGCAAGCCCCATCTCTTCTCTTTCTGCAACCATTGCACCTTCACCAACTAGATAATTTGCTATTGGTAACGTTTCCCTTCTCCCTTCTACTTGCTACTCTCTACTTCCTACTTTATACTATTCGCATGTTAAGCTCTGATGATCCACAGCTTTATTCTATTCTTAAAAAGGAAGATAAAAGACAACGAGATACCATTACACTAATCCCTTCAGAAAACTATGCTTCACTCACCGTTAGAAGCACACTTTCGTCCGTTTTAACCAACAAATATTCAGAAGGTTATGCGAAAAAACGGTACTATCAGGGAAATAAAAATGCAGACGACGCAGAACTTTTAGCAATTGAGAGGGCAAAAAAACTTTTCAGAGTAGCACACGTTAATGTTCAACCATACTCAGGCTCACCCGCAAATACTGCGGTTTATTTTGCGCTACTTAGACCCCTCGAGGACAAAATAATGGGGCTTGCCCTTTCATCAGGCGGTCATTTAACCCATGGCTCACCAGTATCTTTTTCTGGAAAATATTTTAAAACCGTTTCTTTCCCAACAACCCGCGACGGACTCTTAGATTATGATGAAATTGAAAAGCTTGCAATTAAAGAGAAGCCTCAAATTATAGTATGCGGGTTTACGGCATATCCTCGAGTTATTGATTTTAAAAGGTTCGGGGAAATTGCAGATAAAGTAAATGCATATTTGTTGGCCGACATCTCACATATTTCAGGGCTTATTGTTGGAGGTGCTCACCCTTCACCATCTTTAGACGCTCATATTCTAATGACAACAACACATAAATCTTTGCGTGGACCCCGTGGCGCGATGTTAATGGTAACTGAAAAAGGCTTGAAAAAAGATGCTGAACTTGCAGAAAAATTAGATAAAGCTGTTTTTCCTGGTCTTCAGGGGGGGCCACATGACAACCAAACCGCAGCAATTGCAGCAGCACTAAATGAAGCATTAAATCCCAAATTTAGAACCTACGCTCAGCAAATTGTAAAAAACTCAAAAGCTTTAGCTGCTACACTTACCTCTTTTGGATTTGAACTAACAACTGGTGGAACCGAAAATCATTTGATGGTTATAGATCTTACCAACAAAGGCGTAAATGGTGCCCTTGCTTCATATGCCCTAGAGCAAGCAGGAATAATAGTTAACAAAAATACCATTCCTTATGACACAATGCCTCCATTTTATCCATCTGGAATAAGGATTGGAACGCCAGCTGCCACAACGCGAGGCATGAAAGAAAAAGACATGCAAAAACTTGGAGAATGGATGCATCAAGTAATTGAAGAGGTAAAAAATTACAGTCTTCCAAAGGAAAAAACTGGATTCGGCAAGCTCACCACAAGCGAACGGCAACTATTCTTCAGAAAATTTAGAGATGAAGTCAAAAAGAATAAAAAGCTTCTTGCAATTGCAAAAGATGTTCAAAAATACATGAGAGAATTCCCTCTTCCATAAAGGACTTTAAAAATCTTCTAAAAAATGCAATAATTGCACCATAATCCCTCAAATTTATTTTAAGCCGCGAAGAAGGTAATTGTATAAAGCGAAGTTATATTTTTTGCAAACCTATAATACTTAGGCTATAATGTGCCCTAACGTATAATTCTAATTACATATGGAAGGAACATCAACACATACACAACCGGAGCCTGATAATCATGTAGGGTCTCCAGACGGAAGTCCAACCCAGACTGGGGGGTTATCTTCTGCAGATCCAGTACTTGGAGAAAGAAGTGAATGGATACCAGAGGAGGAAATCGCAACGCTTTTTCCATTAAGCGTGCCCCAACCTGAAGGTAGTTTTGACCCTGAGAAAGAAAAACAAAGACAAACAGTTACCGAGGTAAAAGAAATTGGGGTAAGAAATATCAGAATGCGCAGAGCTTTTGCAACTGTTTACTTAGATCAACTAAACCTTCCCTCAAATCGACCCCACTTTACAGATATACCTACTAGCGTTAAAGACATGGAAAATAGACTTAGACAGAAAAACGCTCATGGGTTAGCAGTTTACAATGCACTTGGTGAGGTTGTCGGTTTTGCAGTAATTAGAGATCCAGAAACAGACCAAAATGACAGCTGGCTTGAAAAGATGGTTATTGTTGAAAATCTACAAAGTAAGGAAAAAGACCAAAAAGACTCGGCGCACGTTGGAACTCAAGCTCTAGACAGAATTGTTGAATGGGCTTTTTCAACTCCTACACATGATAAACGAGAAAGAACTAATCTTCATGCTGCTGTTGTTATGTTTGTAAAAGACTGGGAAAGAATGGACCATCTTTTAACTGGGCATGGCTTCGAGGCAAGGATGAGACTACACCATCAAGCAATTGTGACTCTAGAGGATGGCACCAAAGAAACAAAAGACGTCCAACGGTTTGAGCTATCTCGAAGAGCATGGGAAAGCAGACAGGCCCTACAAACTGAAATGGAAAGAGACGTTCCAAATATCATTACCTGATTCTGCTTGATATTTGGAATTTTGAATGTTAAAGTTAGCTAGGTTTTTGAGAATATTTAAGATATGAAAGTTGCGGATGTCATGTCAAAGCAGGTTGACCACGTTTCGCCAGAAACAAAAGTCAAAGAAGTTTGTAGACTCATTTTTGGTGCTGGTATAAATGGCGTTCCCGTTCAGGAAAAGAAAAAGGTTGTTGGATTTATAACCGAAAAAGATATTCTCGCACTCTTTTTTCCCACAATTTCCGACTATATTCAAGACCCCTTTCGAGCAAGTGATTTTGAGGCAATGGAATTGAATGTGAATGACATTCTTAACCTTCCAGTTAAAAGAGTCATGAGCAAAGAGCCTACAACTATTAATGCCGCAACTCCAGTTTTACGCGCCCAATCTTTAATGATGGTAAAAAAAGTTGGGAGACTTCCAGTTGTCGACGATGATAATAATATCGTTGGAATTATTTCTAGAGGCGATATTTTCAGGGCTGTTGTTGGAGACAAATTACCATTCACCTCAGAAGAAGAATATCATGATTGGCTTTCAAAGCATTACGACTTAGTGGTTGATTGGAATAGACGGCTTGGCAACGAAATACCTGATCTAAGAAAGTTATTTCATAAACACAATATTAAAAAGGTCTTAGATGTTGGATTTGGAACAGGCGAGCACGACATTGCGCTTGTAAAAAATGGGTTTAATGTTCTAGGAATTGAAGCAAGTCTGTTAATGACAAAAGCGGCTAATGCTAAGCGTGAAAAACTGCCAGAAGACCTAATTGATAAAATCGAGTTTTTAAGAGGCAACTATCCAGAGCTCTTAGCTAATAAAAAAGGCCAATTTGATGCTGCTATATTTATGGGAAATGCTTTGGGACATACTGCCGAACAATATCAAAAAGTGATTGCATCAACTGCAAGTGCCCTAAAGGCTAAAAATTCAGTGATGGTTTTGCAATTGGTAAATTATCATAAAGTCTTTGCAGTACATAACGGATTTGTAGGCATAAATTTCGCAGACGCAAAAAATGGGCCAGAGAAAAAATATGTTTTTATAGAATTTTATGATACTGGAGCAAAACCGGGTGATATTCTAACACTTAATATGGAAATTATAGATAATGATGGTAAAAAATGGAAACATCGATCGCTTAATTCTTCAAGAGTTACATATATTAACCAAGCAATTATTACAAGGCTCCTAAAAAAGAACGGGTTTAATAAAATTTCAATTTATGGAAGCAGATATAAAGATCCTCTATTTGAGCAAAGCCTTGACGAACGTGAGCATGACTGGATTAACATAATTGCAACTCGATAGAAACTCTTTTTCTTTCCCCTTGACTCGAAGCGTAAATTTTTCTAGTATGGATATATACCGTTTGTGCGGCTATTGTTAATGGATTCGATTAAGAAGCTTTATTCAACTCTATTTCAGCATTCTTTAAAAAGAACTATATATGTCATAGGTGGTCTTATCGTCGCCCTTTCCCTTCCTATTACTATTATCCTCACTCAACAACAGCAAGATCTTCGACAAAGAGCTACTTTTAATAACTATCCTTATACTGGCGGAGAAGGCGGAATCACGGATAGGAGCTGTTTGTGGCAATCAGAAAGAGCAAATAGTTGTTCCTGCACTTCAAACAGCCAATGTTTAAGCAAAAATTGCACATTTAACAAATGCCAACCAAATCCTACAGCAACCCTAACACCTACGACTCCCCCTTCATCAACATTAACACCAACACCTACACGCACACCTACAAACAGCCCTAGCCCAACTGGAACAGCAAGTTGTAGTTCTTTCACCAACAAACCTGCTTCATGTACTTGTTATCTTGATTATCAATGTGCGTCAGGCAAATGTAATAAAACCAGTACTTATTCAGGAACTTGTTCTGGACCAAGCATATCTCCCTCTCCCTCACCGTCTACGAGTTGTGGACTAACTAATCGCTCAGCAGGATGTGCTTGTGAGCAATCCACACAATGCCAATCTGGGTTAACCTGCACCAACAATTCCTGTAGTGGTGCAAATCCTCTATCCCCAACACCCACGAATGGAGCAAATGAAACAAGAATACTTTTGTCAGTATCCCTTCCTGGAATAAGCAACAGAACTGGAAGTGCTGCAGCTTCACCCAAAAGAATTGCTCGAGAAACCAAAGTAGAAATCTACAACTCCTCTAACCAGAAGGTAAGTGACAAAACCGGAAATCTTATCTATGACACAGCCTCAAAATTATACAAAGGCACAATAAGCTTAGGAGATGGATTTACGACTGGACAATATATTGTAAAAGTAAGAATGGATAATTCATTGTGGAGAAGAGTTCCGGGGATTGTTACAATTACTGCAAATACTGATAATAATCCAACACAACAAATTCAACTTGTTACAGGTGACCTTGACCAAAACAACAGCTTAACAGTCATTGACTATACAAATTTCGTAAAGTGCTTTAAGGATGAATCAACCTGTACTAGCGCGATGAAGATTCTAGCTGATTTGGATGATGATGGAACTGCCAAAGACGATTTGGATGACTTAACTATTTTACAAAAAGGATTTGCAGTAAGAGACGGAGATTAGACAAGAAACTATTATGGTTATAATAGAGAGATTGACAAGAAAAATAATATACTTAATACTTAATTCCTAACTTTTATGAACCTGCCTAGAAAAACAACAATACTTATAATCATACTCGCGGTTGTTACAGCCCTCTTGATATTTCTTGCCGTAACTAGTGAAACTACTCAGCAGATGCTAATTACCGATGAGCCACAACCCACTATCCCCACAGAAACAGTTGTTGAACCCTACGCTACTTTTAGCTTTTCCTCCCCTATTATTGATATAGTAAACACTCCAAGCGCAACCCAGTCGGTAGATATTGTGCTTGATACTGCAGGAAAGGGAGTTTTTGGAGCTCAAGTTGAGCTTCAATACGACCCTGCTCTTTTATTTAATGTGTCAATTAAACAACCCGCTCAGAACGCTCTGTTTGGAAATAATACTTCAGTGCTAATTAATGAAGTAAATTCCTCCCAGGGAAGAATTTCGTATGCAATAGCACTTAACCCAAATGAAGATGAAAAAATTGGACGAGGTACAATTGCAACACTTACCTTTACGCCAAATAGGAACAGTACTACTCCAAGTACAACCGTTTCATTTCTACCAAAGTCAGCTGTAACAACGATTGCGGGCAGCGGATCCGTTTTGAAAAACTCTACCCCACTCACAGTTATACTATCTACTCCTATTTCTCCAACGCCCACACTGCAGCCCCCAGGTTTGTAACTTGTTTGTTGACATTTGTGCTCATTTAAACCTAATATTAGAGAAAGGTTTAATTCTCTAATGAAGAAATTATTAAGAAAAATTCATCGTTATTTCTCTAAATCCAGTCTCCGGGTTATTTCTCTTCTTGGCATTACTTTTGCACTGGTTGTAACAGCTACTCTTGCCCAACAGCAACAAGATATACGACAACGCGCAGCAGGGGATCCTGGCGGCACAGGAGATACTAAAATAAACGGCTATTACGGAAACTCAAATAATCCCGCTGTATGTTCACCAGAAAATGGAACATCACGTACATTTGTTCACCGTTATGCCGGGTCAACCTTCGGACCCAAACTTTTTGAATGCCCATTTCAGTCAGCATGCAAACAAATAGACGCAGATACAATTCAATGCGCAGCAACCTACGGGACAGATATAAAGTGCGGCAATTCAGTTTGTGATGCCAGCAAGCAAACTTGTGTTCTAAATCATTTTGATAATTCGGCGGTCTGCGTTACAAAAGGAAGCGGACCGGATGGCGCTGACTGTGATAACCCCAATGGAACTCCAAATTCTGAAGTATGCAAATCCGGTATGTGTGGGGCTGATTTGAAATGTGCTTCTTCTGCAGTGGTCACTCCATCACCTAGCTCGGGCGGTTCTAGTAGCTGTATACCAACAGGCACTGTTCCTTGTGGAAATGCTTGCCAATATTGTGATGCCGGTTGGACTTGCGGGACAGACAAACAGTGTTATCCTCCAAACACAGGCGGCAGCACAGGAGGAACAGCTATATGTACCGGTAGTGATTTTGCCTGCAATGGAAAATGTTACAGCTGTTCAAATGGAGGAAAATGCACTAATAATAATGCTTTCTGTAATTGCCCTACGGGTTTTGTGGATGGTGGTAGTAATGTCTGTTGTCCAACAAATGCTCCTAAATATTGTTCTGATGGATATTGCAGGGCAGATTGTAACCCGCCTACAACCACTCCTGACCCTCGACCTTCTACTTTTACACTCACAACCCCCAATATGGACTGCAACAGCGCTTATCTTTCATGGGGAACTTCCACAGGCGCAACTAGTTACTCAATAGAAACCTATATAGACCCTTCCCAAGCACCAATTGCCTCACTTTCAAAAAGCAATTTACCGCTAAACCCAACGACTTATAAGGTGACAGGCCTTGCTCCAAGCACTATTTATTATTTCGGGATTGTTGCAAATGGAACAGGAACACTAAAAAGAACGCTTGTTGTAAATGGTATAACAACTGCAACTTGTCCGACAGCAGGTGGAGGAACCACGTCTACCGCAAAAAAAACACCTACAGCCTCAACTAGTAACACTGTCACCACACCGGTTCCACCCAAAACCGCTTCTCCTACAATTACTACCACTATTACATCCTCTCCTGCGATAACGGGTTCTAATTCCACCGCAAATATTTCCCTTATCCTCACTCTCCCTGGCATTGGTTCGTCTTCAGACAGCAAGAATTCCAATCCAGCAAGAAGTACAAGAACCGTTAATGTTGGATTAGTAAATTCAAATGGCGCAATTACTTCGTCCCAAGGGGATGTGAGTTTTGATAGTTCTTCAAATTCTTTTAAAGGAACTGTCAATGTGCCAAATCTAGCTTCCGGTACGTACACTGTAAAGGTACGGCTTGATAATACATTGTGGAAAAATCTCAGCAGCTCTATAACAATTGTAAGCGGTTCAAATAACCCAACAACAAGCACTGTACGGTTGGTTTCAGGTGACCTTGACCAAAACAATAGCCTAACTATTGCTGATTACACAAATTTTGTAAAATGTTATAAGTCCCTTGCAACATGCACTGATACACTTCATACATTGTCTGACCTTGATGACGATGGGGTTGTAAAAGACGACTTGGATGATTTAACAATTTTGCAACAAGGATTTAATACACAACAACAGGGAGACTAAAATAGTTAGTAGTTTGTAGAAGGTAGTTGGTAGAAAGAAATATGAACAAAATATGAATCAAAGAAAAATATTATTTCCAGCAATTATTATCGTTTTGGCCTTAATAACAGTGGCTCTTATAATCTCTGCTGTTACTACGCCTACTAAGAATAAGGCAGGTCTCAATCCCACACCTGCTACAAAACCTTATGCCTCTCTTTCATTTTCACCTGAAAAACTTTCCCCTACAGATACAGCTTCACAAACCGCAGACATTGTAATTGACACTAATGGTAAAGGTGTTTTTGGTGCGCAAATTGAACTTCAGTATGACCCCAACATTATTTCCAATCTCACCATAGATTTGCCTGAGAACTCTTTTTTTGGTAAAAGTAGTACTGAGCTTATAAAGCATGTCTCTCAAGAAGAAGGGCGCGCAACTTTTGCAGTTGGAGTTGGGCCAAATGACGAAGAAAAAAAAGGACGAGGAACAATTGCAACTATAAAGTTTCAAATAAACCCCTCCTCTGAGAATAAAACTGAGATTACCATTCTACCGATTTCCTCAATAAATAACTTGGTAGATGAGGGCTCAGTCTTGCTTAATTCAACCACCCTACCAATAACATTTGCTCGCTAGCTATTGATTTTTTCATCATTCCTCGCTCATAATGATTACATGGCTGACCTACCTTCTTCTTCCTTCCAAGGACCACTTGCTCCCAAAATGGGCCTAGGTGATTCCTTTAAGAGTCCACTCCATGAAAATCAACAGAACTCACCGCCTCCAAAATCCAGTGGAAGAAATCTGGGACGACTCATACCATATGGGGCAATTGCTGTAGCGCTTCTCGTCCTTCCTTTAACCATAAGTCAATTAAATCAGCAGCAAGATATACGACAACGGGCATCAGAGCCTATTCCAACTATTATTCTTCCTACGGAAACCCCACCAAGTACTCCTTCACCTACTGAAGAGGTTGCAAGCCCCTCAGCCACACCTGAGGAGCCAGCAGCAGATATTTTTTAGTTTTTTGAGGGTTAAATAATTTTTCTCCTAGATTTTAATTTGCTCCTTCTATATGACCTCATACCCTCCTCAAAAAAGTACTTGCCCAAAATTTCAGCCGGCGGCTTAAGGATTGCAAAAGTTACTTTTGTGCCGGTTTTAATTTCCCTTATTGCAGGCTTTTGTAATCGTTCCATAGAAAAATTCTAATTTTTAGAACAGACTCTAGCTTGAGAAAAATATAACAACATCCTAACAGTTTTTTATTTAATGCCTTTATTGGCTAATATTTATAGCTTTTTACCTCAAATTTTGATAAACTCTACAGGTAAATGGCGCGGTGGCGAAGTGAGTTCGACACTCCGCCGAAGCACAAAACAAATGGCGCGGTGGCGAAGTGGTAACGCGGGGGTCTGCAAAACCTCTATGCGAGGGTTCGATTCCCTTCCGCGCCTCACAGTTTTACTCCTGCAATCAAACTATCAAAAGTATGGATAAATACGCATATCTGATAGGCAACTTCCTTATTCTTATACCTTTGGCTATAGCTGCTTTTTTGCGAAAAGATTTGCGATTAAAAATACTTATATCAGGCACCATCGGGGGAATCCTGGGGCTTATTTCTGAATTTTGGTATCACGCGGATTACTGGAATCCCAATACAATAATTGGCCATTCAAGAATTTCGATTGAAGATTTTTTGTTTGGATTTCTTATCGCGAGCATAGGAGCTTCGATTTTTGACGTCGTTATGAAGAAAAAATTAGTGAAGTCTTTTAATAATGAATTCTTATATACCGCAATATTTTCCGTCTCAGGAATTGCATCATTGATATTATTCTCAAATATTCTCAAAATAAATTCAATTTTTGTAAGCTCACTTACATTTCTTATAATATCCGCAATAATTATTGCTAAAAGAAGAGACTTACTTAAACCATCCCTTGTTTCGGGAATCCTCCTGACCGCATTAATGATTCCGATTTATTTAATCTTGTTTACGGTTATGTTTCCTGATTTCTGGCAAAAAAATTGGCAACTTGCAAATACAGAATTTGGAGCTACTTTATTGGGCATACCACTTACCGAACTTTTATGGTATTTTTCTTGGGGATGTTTAAGTGGTATTGGCTATGATTTTATGTTTGGTCTGAAAAAAGACTCCGTAATTGAAAATTGATTTAGTTTATTGTGAACTAAACTAAACGCTAATGGCTAGCTGCCAAACGCTAATTATTTATCTTGATTATATTTACTTTCCTGAGGGCCTTTTTGGAATTTGTATTTTGCTTCCTTTTTCTTAACATAAGGAACATCGGCAGGAGAAGATAGTTGCTCAAATGCCATAGCGCAAATCCTCATTCCAGGATAAAGAGCAACTGGCATTCTGCCCAAATTCCCAAGCTCCAATACGCATTGCCCGTCCCAGCCAGGGTCAAAAATACTTGCGGTTGAATGAACCACTATTCCAAGTCTGCCCAAAGATGATCTCCCCTCAAGTCTTCCCAAAAGATCATCTGGAATTTTTACTCGCTCCATCGTAACAGCTAAAACAAAGTCACCAGGCTGCATAATAAACGCGTCATTTTTTCTTACTTTTACTTCACTTGTAATTTCATTGGTGTAGTCTTTTTTTGTAGGGTCAAGGTATGGATTCTTGCTGTGGTCAAAAACCCGAAACTTGTCCCCCAGACGCAAATCAAGAGAACAAGAGCCAAGCTGAGTCTTAAAATCCGGAGCCGGCGTAATAACGATTTTTTTACTTTTTATATATGCTTTAATATCGTGATCTGAAAGTACCATACTTAATAAGCTATTCTAACGAACAAGAAATATTTGAGCAAGAGGAATTTTCCTGTCTGAGACTACTTTACTATATAACTTACCTCAATTGCGGTAAAGCCGCGTCTTACTATCTTTTCAAATTCAGGTGCATTAGGTTGAGAAATTGGAGCTGAGAGTCCTTCAAAGTAAAATACTATGTTGTGATATGTATCGGGTTGAGGAGAGAAATAAAGTGGCAAAATTTGCTTTGAGGTAGCATTGTCATAGAAGGAAAGGTAAACAAATGGAGAGTTAACTGCACCCTTCGCAAAGTCGACCGTGTCTTGTGTCTCTTTCTGGTTAAGACCAAGTTTTGACGAATATTCGCGAATTGCGCTCTCCAATTCAGTTCCCTTTACAACAACCCCATATCCTGGGCGAGACAATCTCTTTATAGCTGGAGTGTAATCAAATGCAAGACTATCAATTGCTTTTCCATTTGCAGTGAAGCCACCATTATTACCCAACGTAATTGCAAATCCAGTTTCTGGATTATATGGAGCATTTGGTGAGTAAATTGGGGTTCCTACTGAAACGTCAACTGTACTTCCCTCTTTACCGTATAGATACAATGGACTATCTGTACATGCTCCAAGGTTATCCCTAGTTCCAAATGTCTGCACAAAACAGCTATCAAATGCCTTTGCGTTTGCTGACGTATCTTGCACTTTTTTATCATCACAGCTATCACTTGGAGATATTGTATTGGTACCACCATAGCCACATCGACTAATTGCGCCAGTTGCGTTTTGGTTGCCTATTCTTGCTAAAGCCTCATCACCTGAAAAACTTGTACCATGCAATTGATTACATTGCTGAGCAGCGACATCTCTACAGGCTGTACCGCTTTGTTGCTGGATTCTTACTGGCGCAAGGGTTGGCTTTATAGCAAAAGTTTGGAGTTGAAGCTGATTACCCTGAGATGTTTTTCCCGCACCTCCGGGCATTGCCAATCCTGTTGGCGCAAAGAACTTTGCCTCTTTAAGTCCTATGAATTGCACGTAACCTCCACCAAGAGCTACCTTGCTTCTGTCTCCAGTTGAACTAATAACATACATGCTGTCCAAAGAAGGAGCATATTTACTACTTAAATTTCCTAAAGCAGAGTCTGTTGGTACTTGCTCAACAGCCAAAAGGGCTCCATTGGAAAGAGTTGTTTGAACAACCTCATTTGGGAAGGATTCAGCATCTGCAACAATAATTTTTTTGCTAGCGTTGCTTGAATAGCTATATGTATATGTTCCTGAATTTGAATTATTGCGTGCAATTACACTATATATAATATCCCCAGTAGATAGATCCCAACTTACACTTGGATAAATATCCTCTGCTGCAGTTGAAACCAATTTAGTTCTTGTTTGATTTGAAAGGTCCAAAGTCTCTACTGTATTAGGAATTGTAAGTGCTCTTCTGTATCCATTTACGTCCTGCGTTCCATCTCCTTTGCTTCCATCATATCCAGCAAAAGCCAATTTTGTGCCATCGGGTGAAAGAACAGGCTGCGTTGCATAGGTTCCATTTGGCATTGAGGAAATATCAGATTTTACTGTTCCTGTAAAATTGGACATACTCATACCATACGCCCATCCTGCACCGCTATTAGGTAAGAATCTGTCAGTGTAGACGTCTCCTCCATTTGTAACGGCAACTGGGTAGTGAACAGGCTTACCAAGACCTGAAGTCTCGTCATAAAGAATGTTTTTCTTTCCTGGGTTGGCAACATCTATACTATAAACTCTTGAACGCCCTCCAAGAAATTGTGAGGAATTAGAAGGTAAACTTACCTCCCAAGTTGACATATATTTACCATTTGGAGAAAGAGCATAGTCATCAATTCCAAATCCATCATCTGCCTTTGCTACTACTAGATCAGAACCGTTTAGGGTATGAACCACCAATTCTTTTCCATAATCTTTGTCGTCGGTGTCTTTAATAAAAGCAATTTGCTTATTTGAAACCACTTTAACGTGTTTTATATTTGAGGGTAAATTTCCTAATACATTATTTTGTCCTGTCGAAAGATCAACTGAGGCAATAACAGAATTATTGCTAGTCCAGAATCCATACACTACTGTGTTTGGCGCAAGATTAACAACCTTTTCTTGTTGTTTTTGAGCTGTTTCTTTTTTCGCATTGTTTCCTCCTCGGGATACTCCCCATGCGACGATGGAACCAAACACTATAATCACACCCAAAAGTATAAGAATACCTTTAATGTTTGGGTTTGAATTTCCTTTTTCGGTAACTACTTCAGTTGATGAGGCTTGTTCTTCCACTACCTACTATAGTAAAAGCATCCTGCTAAGTTTGTCAATAGACTTATTCTTTAAACCAACAAGAATTTTGTGGGGAAAAAATCAGTGGGCGCACATGGGATCGAACCATGGACCTCGTTCTTATCAGGAACGCGCTCTACCACTGAGCCATGCGCCCTAGTTTTTACAAACTAGAACTGTTATTTTACTAAAATTTGAGCCTCAAAACAATACAGGCTATATTTATCTCATCAAACATAGATATACCTACTTGCCATATTTTATCATTGCTAATAATATGAGGAAATAATGGCACATATCTTTTCAAGGTTTGGAAGACTTGGCAAACATAAGTTGACTATTTTTATTTCTGTCTTTTCTCTACTTTTTTTCACCTTGCTTGTATTTGATATTTATCCTGCTTTAAGGGGTCCAAATGATGTCAACCTTACATCCCAATGGCCATATTATTTCGTAAATACTTTCCATAAAATTTGGGCGCCACTTATTCCCTTTCTATTATTAATCTGTATTTATCTTTGGGGAAAAAAGCAAAAAATTATTATTTTTAAAAAAGAATTTTTATTTTTGTTTTTAACGGTTGTTTGTGTTTTTATTTTTCAAATAAGCCTTGTGTATTTTAGCCGTTTTGGAATAACTGTTTTGTTTCGACGGATGGTTAATCCTGGCATAAATGGGTATTTCTCAAGCTCACTAAAAATAGGAAACACTCTATTATTTATAGATAATTTTGAAAAATATTTTCCATATCTTGACCAACATGGCCGGGGTCATCCACCTGGAGGAGTTGTTGTTCTTAGAAATATTACATATTTTTTTGAAGGCAACCAACAAATCACTGATTTTGTTTTAACAAAAATAAGGACACCCAAAAATGAAGCACTTTTACTCTGGAAAAAACTTACGCCCGCCCAACAGGTTTCATCAGTTGTAAGTGCTTTTTTGCTTCATTTACTTGCGTCTTTCAGCATAATCCCGCTCTATTATCTTGTAAAAAAACTTAAAAACCACCAAACGGCAATAGACTCAGTAATGCTTCTTTCTCTAACCCCAAGTTTTGCTTTTTTTGCCCTACTTTTTGATCCAATTTACGCATTATTGTCTACAACAGTTGGACTGTTATTGGTGTCCTCACTTGGAAAAAACAAAAGTCATCTTCTTTTTCTTGCGGGCACATTAATGGTCTTCAGTCTTTTCTTTTCAATATCTATCCTTCCAGCGATGATGGTTATGGTGATTGCTATATTTTTGTGGAATTTTAAATTCCTGAAAGATGAACTTCTAAAAAGATGGCTAAGTTTTTTTGCTGGCCTTATAACTTCAATATTATTCTTTTACTCAATTGGGTACGATTTTTTCAACACACTCTCTCTGGTGGTTAAATATCAAGCCCCAAGGGAATATCTTGATTGGGTATTTTATAACCCATATGATTTTTTTGTTTATTTAGGAATTCCCACGTCTCTCTTATTTATATATCTAACAATTTCTACATTTAAAAATAAATCTAAAAAGACTGACTTAAAAAAAATAATTCTTTGGAGTTTTTGGTTTGTCTTTTTGCTACTAATAATTACAGGTATTAGTCGTGGTGAGGTCGGAAGAATTTGGCTTCCATTAATGATAATTCCCCTAATGCTTTTACCTCTTTTTGAAAATTTTAAGAAACAAACAAACTTACTAATTATATTTCTACTACTTTTTATTCAGATAATAATAATGGAAGAATTTTGGGTACCAATTTGGTGAAGTGCTTTTCAAGCCACAAAAAAACCCCAAACGCGATGTTGGGGTTTATAAACAAGTGTCAGCCAAAGGCTGATCGGCCCGTGGCCGAAATAGACGTTTAAAAAGTGGCGGGAAGAACTAAATAAACTTATGTTCTTTAGTCCTTCCAATAATGGAAAGGGCCTGAGAGTTTACCTTTCATTCCAAAGGAATGAAAGTAGTTTTTTTAGAAAGGAGGTGATCCATCCCCAGCTTCGGCTAGGGATACCTTGTTACGACTTA
>CAYRKM010000003.1:0-36498 GCA_964425075.1 uncultured Gammaproteobacteria bacterium
TAGAGCAGTAGCCTTTTAAGCTATTGGTTCAGGGTTCGAATCCCTGCGGGCTCACAATCGGGTATTTTTGCATTAATTTCTTGCAAGAATGACTCGTTTAGATTGAAGACACAAGATAATTTGGCCGTTCCAAAGTACAAATCATCAACTGTTGGACGCTCTTCAAATAGTAGTGCAAATAGTACCTCAAGCTTCCTTGTATCCTTCGTATTTTGAAGCGTAGAACCAATATGTTCCAAATAATTGGTCACTCTATTAATAACCACCTGCACATTAACTTGCTCTTCTTGCTTCTTATTCTTCTTTTCCATAATGTCAGCTTTCTCAACAAGTAAGTCATTAAGTTTGGATTCCATTGCTCTAATTGCTACTGGTGACTCCAAAAATTCTATTTTGTCTGACAGGCTTTGTTCTCTAATCTCAATCTCTGCTAAACGTTTACTCATGGCAAGGTTTGCATCTATAATTCTACCTCTCTTGGTTTCCCAATATGCCAGCATCTTTTTGCGAAGTGCAATTGAGTACTTCTCCTTAAGCTCAATGTTATCTATTAACTTGTAAATCTGCTTTTCCAACTTGTCCGCATTAATACCCCAATATTTGTGATTCCATGCGTGATGATATTGTCTAGTGGTGCCACCCGAACCGTTTCTTGGGGCTGAGCCAGAAAGTGGTTTACCACACCCTTCAACTGGACAGCCAACCACGTTCTTAAATGGGAAGAGTGGATTGTGATTGTCTTTCTTAACTCTTATTGGGTTCTTTGCTCTTTCCAACATTTGGGCTTCTTTACCATCTACAACAAGAGTGTATTTACCTCTATTGGCTCCATTCCAAAGTTCTATATCAACAATCCCATCAAAGTGCTGGCATTTGATGAGTTTGCCCTCCAGCCATTCGTGCTTCATGTATCCTGCATATGATGGGTTCTCACGAATTCTGGCCAATTGTTTCCTGTCTAATAACTTACCGCCAATTTTGCCAATTATCTTGTCAGTATCTTCTGAATCGTATCTGTTCTTAACTCTTGATTTGTAACCCATCTTGTTGACCGCTTCTATAATTTCACTGTCCTTAAATCCCTCGTAACTCATTTCCATAATTCGAATTACATACTTGCTCTCTTCTGGGTGGGCTGTCCAGACTGTTCTCTTGCCATGCTCCGTGTGAACTTTAGTGTTTATAAGTCCATATGGTGCTTCCATTGTTGCGTAGCCAAGTCTTGTGTATGTAATTTCTGCGCCAATCATTCTGGTTAGAATATCTGTCACCTCATTCTTGGCTCTCTCACCTTCAAGATAGAGCATTGTGTCAGTGGGGTTCTTCTTTGACCACCAGAACTCTTTTTGTAGGTGAGCTAGTGTGTTGTATGTTTTGTGGTCAATAATACCAAGTGAGTCGTATAGTTTAATGTCTTCTGAGAGATACATCTTTTTGAGAAAGAGTGCCATATCGCCACCTGCCCTTGTCTGCCTATCCACAGACTTAAGGAGAGCATATTTAACATTTGGAAACTCTTTCTTGATAAGTCTTAGTACGTTGTATAGCGGTTGTAATTCGAATTCTCCGCTGAACTTTCCGCTTGCAGATTGTGTAATAGGGTAAACGTGAACTATCTTTATAGATACATTGTCTTGGGCTTCTATGCGTTTAATAAGGAGTTCTGTGGTTTTCTCTTGGTCACTATGGGAATCCCCATTCATGAGGGACTTTTTGGCAGATACACGGGCAATAATAACTGCCTCAACAACTGGATTGCTCATTTATAAGCTCCTCCTCTGCCATATCTACTAGTATTCTTGCCAGTTTATCCAGCAACTCGTCCTCTTCTGGTGTGAGAGGTTCTTCTTGTAATAATTGTTCTTCTGTTAGTGACATCGCGCTCTAAGCGATGCCCTAACCATTACTATTGGGTCCGTAAATACTATACCATTTTGCGCACAAAATTGGAATCATATCATCTACATCAAACCATATCATTGCCTTGACAGGGGTTATTGTAGTCAGATATTCTAAAATCCTTCTATACTCCTTTATGTTGTAATTTAGGTGCCATAGAAGATAAGTATTTTATCCAGACGGACCCCAATCGCAAGAACGGGGTCTTTTTGGTGGTTTTGACAAGTGAGGGTTTAGCAGCTTATGATTCTTAAAACAGAAGTAGATTAGTGCTTGAGAAGGTCGTCAGTAATGGCGGCCTTTTCTAGTTTACGGGGGCAAAATAGCTCTTTTGATGGGGAATTGGTGGAAGACATGATTTGTAGTTACGCGCCCACCAAAGACAGCCACTAATGATTAGTTTAACCTCAGTTAGATTCTGTTCCACTTGCTCATTCGTGAACCTCAACATGTTAAACCCATAGTTCAGCAAATACTGTTCTCGCTCCTTATCTCTCTTCGCCCATTTTGGGTCTTCAGTGTGGTAGAGGCCATCCACCTCAATAATAATTCTCTTATCATAATTTATGAAGTCTGCAACATAACACATTATGGCTGCTTGGAATTCCCATTCTTTTGGGTCTAATACTGCTCTTAATATTGCTTCTGCTTTTGTGGGTCTATTTTTAAGGACTGTGGCGTAGAATTCTGCATTGTCTGTATTGTGGGGAAATGGTTGTTTTACACGTCTTGTCTTGGCAAGTTGTTCGAATAATGGTTCTCTGTTGTTATTGATGTAGTCCCAGTTTATCATAGTGTACAAATTATGTGTTCAAACCTCTCTGGATGAGAAGGGAACGAGAGGGCAAACCAACTCGAATTAGAGGGCACAACCCTTCCCTTAACTCTTAAAAGTCTAATATTATTGTTTAATGTTTTAAGTTGTAAAATCATAATGTTATCTCAATTATTAATGAGGACTCACTTGTTGATACTAACCTCCCTTACCCATATGACTGGTTTTAAAAGAGTCTAGTATGTTCGTAAGTTCGACCTATTGACAACTGCATTAACTTTCTTGAGACTTCCAGTTCTTAGGCTGGCTTCGCAAATGTTGCTAGTGGGGTCTCCACATTCTCAAGACATATCAGTTGCCAGTTCTCAAGCTGGCCGCAGTAGGGTTGCTGTGTCTACTGCTGTTACATGTATTCTCCACCTGTACGGGTCAACGGCTCATATACTTAGCTCAATCGTACATTCCGCTAAGTGTGTGCTGTATTGCTACTGCACAATCCGCAAGTCATCTAGACTACCACATGCCAATAGGTCTCTTACTGCTTTTCAAGAATTGTTAACTTCGTGAATTGTTAACAATCCCTGGTGAGCCTCTCATCTCTTACCCTCTAACTTATGTGTCTGGGTCTGCCCACCAAGTTGTTAGTGGACAGGGCCAAAGACAGAAGTTGCTAGTGATTTGAAGGTTGGCGCTTGAGTAAGAGTTTCGTGTCAGTTTCCTACCCAAGAGACAGCCTTTAAACGCAAAAAGCACCTCATAATGACCATATCTTGGTCACTAATTGGTGCTGTACTGCTCAATTCTTGGTCATTGAGCTACAAAAAAGAGATTCTTGGGGCTGTACTGTAACTGATGGGAGGTGAGTCAACAGTACAATCCTAAAAATCTCTTATTTCCCCCCATCAACATATTTTTGCCCAGAGCCTCTTTTTAAGCTCTATAACTAACCGTATTCGACTAATCATAAGTTTGTCAAGTCCTACAAATAGTACAAACTATATCATTATTAACTTACCATAATTCGCCCTCAAAATGCCCTGTTCTGGCACCCGTGATGATTGAGTGCTTAAGGTGTAGAAACGTGGCTAGAATCGCGTTGTGGAGGCTCAGACAATGCCTTGGCAAGGTCTATCAATTGTTGCTTCTGTTCTTCACTGCAAGCTCTTAACCAACACTCCCGATGCCACCAATATATTACTCCGTCATCTGATTCTGTCTCCACTGCGTTTTCAAGACAAGGGATACTGCAACCATCGCATGGTACGGTCTTGCGCCAGCTTGGGTAACAGTTGATACACACGGGAAGGTAAGTGCCACTGTAACTATACGCCCTTCCGTTCCTACACAATTTACACGTATTATGTCTCAAGTTACGTGTTTCCAGTTTGGGTCGTCTCTTTCTCAGTGCCACTGACAAGTCCTTGCTGGTCAGCCCGATTCTCTTATACTTCCTACGTTGTCTGGCGTAACAAGCAGTACAAAATCCCCAGGAGTGGTGCGGTTTACTAGTTGTGGAGCAATCTTTGCACTGGTCACTATAATCAGACCACTTGCCGTCTTTATGGTACTGATTTTTGGAGTTCTCTTTCTCGTAACAATTTTTACAAAGCGTTGAGGCGTATATATTGTTGGTTTTGCAGTTTGTGCATATCATGATAATTATTTGGTGTGAGCGAGTTGGCAATAGTGGAGGTACTACGCTGTGCAACGTAGGGGACTATCGCCAACAAGCTCATCCTTTCTGCCCCCGATTAGAAGACATTATTCCAAATTGATAACTCGTCAACACCCTCAATAACCTATAATTGAGTAACCTTATCATCAATCTGGAATGACACCTTCTAATTCTTGGAGAGCCCACGAATAGGACTACGTAGGCTCACCGAGAGCTACCTGAAGAACCCAGACCTCTTTTTGAGGCCTTGGACTCGACAGGTTCTACATACACCTTTAATGTCCGTATTCGTGACTGTATATTGCTTACCACATATCTCGCATGTTGAAACTTGGGTATCTTGTTCCATATTCTGTTCTGTTTTCGTAATATGCCTTCTTCTTGGCTCTGCAAGGTTTGCATCTGAGCGGCTTTGTGAAGCCCTTCTCTTCGTAAAATCTCTTATCTGCTTCTGTAAATGTGAACCACTGGTCACAATCTTTACACTTAATGTCTTCCATCTATAACAATGACTCCAGTGCCAATCTTTTGGCCATTAAGTCTTCATATTCTGGCTGCCCTTGTCCATACTTTCTGAGTTCGTCATTAACTGCATCAAGCTCAACTGCAACTTTGTGCTGTTTCTGCCATCTTGTCTTGTGGTTCTCATATGGAAAATGTCTTTCAATGTCTTGTGCAATTAAGGCATCTTTCATGTATGCGTCATTCTCATGCTCTTTCTCGTACTTATCTCGCCATGCAGCTAATTGAGCATTTGTTGCCTTCTTAGCATCTGCTAAAGATTCCTTCTTGTGTGCTTCACCCATCTTGTCAATTTGGTCTGCAAATTCTTCCTCATTCAAGGGTCTATATAATTTTTGTATTCTCTTATTTGTCATAGTTGTTCACCTCCTTTACGTGGTTCTCTTCAATTCCTTCTTGGAAAGGCCTAATAATTTTTGTGATTGTCTTGCCTTCTCACTAGGGGTAAGTCTTAAAATTCTCTCTATACCACTACGTTGGCCAATGTATTCGCTCTTAGGTGCTTTCCACATTCTGAATTTGGCTGGTTTAACTCTCATCGTCCAGCTCCTTTCTGTAGGCAATCAGATTGTGCAATAAGTTGAAGAGACGGTTGCCACTATTTGGTGTAAATCTCAATTCCTTACGCAAGAACTTTATAACTTCAAACTCGTCATCATCCTGTAATATTTCCATAGTAAGCTTCATAATATCCGCTATCTCATTCTGATATTGGCTGGCTTCTGAGTCTGACAACCCAAGTGTTTTGCGCCCTACAATCCACATAGGCTCATCTGTCAGTGGCAAGTTCCAATTCCACTCCCGAATACTTCCATCTCTAAACTTACGCTTAGTTTGCCCGTCCGTATTGAACTCCTTCTTGTCTGGCTCGATACCACTGCCTTTTTCCTCCACTGGCTCCACATATTCCTTGACTGGAGTAGGAACATTACTGGTTTTAGGCTGTACTATGTTTTCTGGATTGATATTGCTCATGTTATGAATACGTATAACTGTTTCTGTCATCCCACACTTTGGTGTAATCCAGTTCCGCGTCTGCGTACTGAATTGATGTTACAGTTCCCTGTGTAAGTATTCTGAAAATTTGCCAAACAGGGTCACTTGTGGCACTGCCTAACAACGCGCGTCCTATATAGATAGTATTGGCTGTAACCTGGTCAATGAGTGTTTGCTCAGCTTTTGGCACGTTAACAACTCTTCTTGCTTCTGCGTTATACTGATGTTCTCGTTTGTTAATGGTTGCGTCACCCATCCCATTCTTATTAACGTCCATACCTTACTCCTTCCAATGGTCTTGCATACTGCAAGTTTGTGTTAATAGGCGCATATTCTCTCATTGCTTGGATAGCTGGTTTGTGAGTAATTTGTGCTGGTCTCTTAGTTGGTGCAAAGTCCAACTTAATACCCGAAGCCTTGCCAAGTCCAGTCATCTTAGTCACTGGCACTTGAACATTCTTGATACTTACCTTTGGTGGTGTCTTTCCTTTGGCTGGCTTGTAAGTCCCCTTGGTCATCTTAATGAGAATTCTTAACGCTTCAGCCTGGTCATCTGTTATCTCTCCATCATCAACCCACTTTGAGACTACAGAAGTCGTGAGCACCTCATTCTCAGCCAAATACTCGTATGTCTTCCACTTGTCATCTTCTGACATGTCTTTGGTAATCTCATTGATGTACTTGCCACGGTTCCCGTTGTCTACTCCAAGAGCCTTCATAATAGTTACCTGAGCTTCTTCATACGTGCCAAGACCTTCTTGCTTAAGAATCTTTTCAGTTGTGGCCTTATCTTTTCCAAGTTTGAACACTTCCTTAATCTTTGCCGCCTTCTCATCTCCTGCAATCTCCTCTTGAAAGGCACGGGTAAGAGGGTCATCAGATTCCTTGACAACGGTCTTACCCGTATCGTTCTTCTTGCCAAAAATGCCTGAGAAGAAGCTACTAATATGGTCGGTCAATGATTGTGGTTCTGCCTCTTGTTGTATGCGTTTTGAGAAGTCATCTCCTCTATCCTGAGTTACAGTTTGGTAAGCCTCATCTTTTGACATGCCAGTCGCAATTAGAGTCTTGTACATTTCTGTTTGCTTGTCACCAAGTGGTGAACCATTCTTGTAATATTCCTTAGCTTGTGGTGAGCTGTTAGGACCGAAGGCAAGAGCAGTAAGTGGGTTATCTACTGGGTATCTGAGTTTTCCGCTTGGTGTATTACTGCCGCCTTCCATCAATGCCTGACCACCTTGAATCATCTTTCTCAACTGTGCGCCTGCTGGCACGTAGTTAGTAACACCACTGACTAAATCCTTATTAAGAATTCTGTCTTGAAGACTCAACTTATTACCATAATTATCTTCACCATTTGTAAATGCCTCAACAACTCCTGCTGGTGCTTGAAGTGTTGGTGGAATTCCGAAACGTGGCACTGGGAGTAAGTCTTGTGGTTTCATGCCTAATACTTTGCCTACAGTTCCTAAGAAGAGCAAGTTTGCGGCCAACCATCGAACAGAACCTGCAATATTCTTGTCCTTCATGGCAACCTCATACATGAACTCAGCCTGCTTAATAGGGTATGTGCCAAACTGCAAGAATGTTTTTGCAACATCAGACTGTAAGACTGCTGGTGTGTCAATAACATCGTAGTTGAACTGTGTACGTCTAACCAATGCCTTACCAGCTTCTATTGCTTCCTGTTCTGATTTACCAGCTCTCAATGCCTTGGCTTTAGCACCATAATATGCAATTGAGCGGTTAACTTTCTCAGCTTGTGTGAATAAGTAGAATATTGTCTTGTCTGCTTCTTGCCAGAATTTCTTGGTAGCACTAAGGGTTCTATCTGTAACAACGTTACCGTCCAATACTCCTACTTTCTCAAGTTCTGTCTCAACGTTTGAAACATACTTTGGTAATTCCTGAACTGTCTTAATAACGCCACCCAAGAAGTCACGCTCACCAAGAAGAGCGTAAGTGTTGGTAGATTGTTGTAAGTTACGAAGAGCAGAGCCTGGGTTAAGCCCAAGAAGCCCTCTGAATACCATTTGTCTTGCTTGTGAACTCTTTGCTGTAAATGGTCTTGCTCCATATTTGTAACCTATTGGACTGGCCTTAATAGCATTATCAAAGAGGTTCTCAATATCTGTTGGTCTCAAATTTACGCGGTCAATTCTGCCCTTAACATAGTTAAAGCTCGCATCATCTAACCCCTCTGCCTTTCGTGAAACTACCTCAAGGACTGGGTCCATATTGTACTTACGAACAGCTCTCTTCACATAAGCATCAAGGGCAACCCAGGCATCTCTTATGTAATCGGGTTTACCAACACGCTTCTGCAAGAATGGGTCATAGACACTTGATGCAACCTTGTCACTTCTAATAAGTGCAGCAACTGCTGGGTCTAACTCTTTGGCTTCAGTTTTTGGGAACAAGTGGGTTATATAGTTGGTAATCTGTCCATCTTCTGGCAAATTGAGTTTAGTAGCCCACTCCTTAAGATAAGTCTTAATCTCCTTGGCAATTTGTAAGTCATTTGGTGAGAGACTAACCTTGTCACCATCAAGCCACTGGAATATTGGCACTGTACTTGCTGGACTGTCTGCGCGGGCTGCCCAATCTGAGATTCTACCAATCTCTACTGGTAACTCTGCCGTGTACTTGTCATAGGCAACTCTTAACGCCCGGGCCTCTTTACCCATACCAATTTTGGTAAGTACTCTGTTGGGTGTTTTGAGGTAATCGAATATGTTAACTCTGTTCTTAACATCGTTGACAGTATCATTAACAATTTGACCAACATTTTGAGTAACCCGTTTTGGGTCTACAACACTTTGTGCCTCATCGAGTATCTCCTTGGTGCTTCTAATTGTGTCATGGCCTGCCTCCATCATTTGCTTGTAACCCTGATAACCTATGGCTTCAGCCTCTTTCTCTGAAAACCCACTGTGCATTAAGTCATTCTTGAATGTGAAGAGGTAACGCATTTTAGACAAGACACCATTCTTGACTGCTTGCTCTCCAACATCTTTTGCAATCTGTTCTGAGCCTTCCTTAATAACCTCTTTGCCAACACCTTTAGCAACATTTTTGCCAATACCTTCAAGTGGGAGTAAGTCTGTAACGGCTCCAACTGCAATAAGAGGTGCAGCAAGTTCTGGATGGCCTGTAAACTTTCCAATCTTATTTGCTGTTCGCTCTGGGTCTGAGTAATTGCGAAGCGGCTCATCACCAAACAGGAATCTTGAGAGTTCTGGGTGTTCAGTGTCCTTGTTGTAGAGTGGTTGCTTGAGCCCCATAAGATTAGTAATGCCTTCACCCATTGCTCTTGCTACTGGTTGTACAGTAACACTACGGGCAAAGTCTAACGCCTGACTTGTTGTTGGTGAGTATTTGCCAAGAAGAGGTAATACTGGCTGTTTGGCTTGGTAGTTTACGAAGTCTTGAAAACCTCTCTTAATAGGTGTGAAGTCTATTGGCTGTACTTGAATGGGTTTAGGTGCTGGTTGGACAGGTTGAGTTCTGGGCACTGGCTGTGTCTTTGTACGTGAGGGTTTCTGGCTGAAGAAGCTTCGAGCCGCATTAATAATACTATTTATAACGTCCATAGGTTACGCGTAAAACGGATTAGTTGTGTTTAAATCGTCCTGCGTATTTCTTGGTGCTCGCGCAAGAAGATTCATAATTGCGTCTGGTGACTGATATGTAATTGCTCCGTATTTTGTAGGGTCAGTTGAGAACTGAACATATGGCGTGTTTGTGGTATCAATGTTGTATTGCTTTGCAATTGCTGAGAAATCGTTATTAATGTTAAGCATCTTTTCAGCTATAGCCTGTTGTATGTTGGCCTTCATCTGAGTGTCATATGCCTTAAGTTGAGCAACCTGATTCTGTGCAGCCTGTAATACTGCTAATCTTTGCGCTGACTTGTTGGCCTCAATTTGACCTCTTTGTGAAGCAATCTCCATCAACTTGTCTGAAAGATTCTTCTTAAGTGCTGCCATGAAACTAGTCTTCTGGTTATCTAACTCTTTCAAATTGTCATCATATTCTCTTGCAACTTGGGCTGCTCTTGCTCTTATCATTCCTTCCTGATTTATGAATGCCTCACCAATGCCACCTTGTTGTTTGTAGTACGCTTCTTGAGCAATTTCTGTACCTGCCTGCCCCGCACTTGAACCTCTTCCAAATAGTGCTCTTGCGCGCTGCTGTAATGCGTTATAACTTCTGACTGCATCACCTTGAGCAGTTGAGTAGCTCTTACCCAATAAGTCCTCATCACTTGCAGACTGTATGTCTGATTCTCGCTTTCTTGCTGCAAGGTTATCTGTAGCTTGCTGTATATTGCGGTTAATATCTTCTACACCTGAGTTGTAATCTTCACCCTTCAAATACTCCTCTTGCTTATTGAGAACATCATTAAGAGCATTTGCAGCTCTATCAATTTCTGCGTTAATTTGTGAGTTATAATCTGTTACTCCTACACTGTTAAATGGGTTTGTAGAACTGCCACCAACAATAACTTCACCTGGCGCGCCTAATCTACTGCCATCCCACTGTCTACCACCGTACCAACCTCCGACCTGCATTGCTGTTGATGTAGTAGGTGCTGGAGTTGTCTTAGGGGCCACAGAATAATAGTTATTGCCAGTGTTAGGTGCGAGACTACCGCCTGACTTTGTCACGGGTTTAAGTGTGGCTGATGAGCCACTTACTGGTGATGATGAGAAATCTGGTACTAATGCCATATTGTTATTCAGTTCGCAAGTTTTGTGAACTCAATGGCAGAGGTTACTGCCTTGTTACTTCTGGTTCTGGCGGAATCAGTAATTGCATACCTCTACTACTCAGTTCACAAATTTAGCACTAAAAAAGACGCCATATAATGTGCGTCTGGTTGCTCAATCGGTAGTGCTTGCCCAATTGAACTGTAACTTAACCGTAACTTACTACTTTGTGTAATGTCAAGGAAAGTGGGTTAGTAGTTTAAGAGGCTTGAAATATTAGCAATAATTATGATGAGGGCTACCCAACAAGTGAGAGAGATGATTGATGCCTTTTTGAAGTCCAACATCTTTATGGTCTCATTGTCCTTCTTAATGGTTTTAGACATGTCTAGGCCACCCATCTGCAAAAGTAGAGCTGGCATAAGTAATGGTAATGATAGTGATAATGCTATTGCTGATAACATTCCTCAATTATAACGGACCTAAGCAATAATTGGAGCACCTTGGTGTTATTTGAGGCAATTTCTACCTGGAAAATTTTGGAGTGGGGTACTACTGCTTGTAATACTACAGGTTGACCATGGTCTAGCAGTACTAGTAGTACTGACTTAGTGGGTAATTCCTACAGCGGGGGTTGGGTGGCTGTTGTAACGTATGACATAGGAAGATAGGAAGGGAGGGAGGGAATTGTTATGTATATGTGCGTAGGTATTATTGTTGTTGTCCTGCCGTATTTTCCTTATGCTCCTTAAGTAACTGTCTCATTGATGCTTCTGACTTCATAGTCTCTCTGTTGGATTTGAAGATAGATACTAAGGTACTAAAGACTCTTACTTCTGCTACTGTAAATCTTCCATCTTTGTTGGCAAGAGAGGTCATCATGTCTCGAGTGACCTTATCAATGTCTTTGAGAGAGCGGATTATGAACGGGGTTCTGGGCTGACCATTCTCTATTGTCTTATTGTCTCTCTCTGAAGCAGCAGTAGTATCTATGGCATTTTCTGAGGCTGGCTTCTTATTCTTGCCTTTTCTAGCTCTCAATTGTGCCAAATATTCAGGTTCGTGTGTCCAATTCGTTTTTGCCATAGTATTAGTTCGCAATAAGGTTATGTTTGGCCTGGGCAATGACAAGACCATAATCTGTTACCTCAATTGTCTTCTCATTTTTAATAGTCTGCTTAAGGTCTGCCACCCATTTGTCATAAAGTTGTTTAGTGTATTTCTTGATGAGTCTGTCATATTCCTGTTGTGCCTCTTCTGATTCCATAAACCCATATTGTATTCTGTCCATGTAGTTGGACACGAAGAGCCGCCCATCAGTCTGGTCAATTGTTTGTAGTTTCTTGGCCTTTTGTCTTTCTAGTTCGCGAATTACATCTTGATATTTCATGTTGTTAAGAACTCCTTCAGTTTCTCGTGCCACACTTCAGACCTGAACTCTTCCCGACGGGCCTCCCTGAGTGCTTGTAAGTTGTACTCAATGCACAAGAGTTGCTCCTGCTGAATAGATGTTAATTCATCATCTGCAAGAATCACTGATTGTGCTTCTAAGAATGACTTTTCTAAATCATCAATAATTGTCATTATTTTCATAGTTTGCTCAAACGTTAATATCAAGTCTGAAGTGTAAATGTTTAAATCTTTAGCCATTGTTTGTCTCGCTTTCTGCTTCTTCCGCTTGGAATTTAGCAATCATTTCCTCATACTTCTTAACTTTAACTTCTTCTGCAATAATCTGGTCTAATAATTGGTCTTCAGTGCTTTTTGTGTTATTGTCCATTTAGTTCACCACCTTTCTTAATCATATTTGTCACATTCTCTATTAGTACATATCCAGAAGGATTGCCGCCCAGTCTTCACTAGGAACAATCGTTTAGTGCAGTTCCAGCAATATTGATACATGGCTATTGTTGTTGCTCTTTGCGAATTTGCTCAATGAGCTTTTCGTATTCGTCTTTAATCTTTTTAATATGACCCGACATGAACGCGATTGCAAGTAATTTGTCCTCATCCAATGCTGTTCGTTCACCTTTGGCTCGAATCTCTTGTTCAATTTTGGCAAACTCAACGGCCTTCATAATGATAAGTTCCTTATCTGTCTTGTCCATTTTTGGCCTCCCTCGCTTCCATGATGATAAGCAGTTTTGTAATCCTCTTGTTAATAATCATTATGTCCTTGAGTATTGACAACATTAGTGCTTCGTCCATATTATTCGATTGTTTTACCAAATTTCTCTTCTCCAAGTTTCTTCAATCTCTCATATTCCATCGCAGCGTCCTTGTATCCTTCGCTAAGCAGCTCTTTAAATTGTTTTTGCTGTATATACTCGCGGATTGCCCTTCGTACATGGTAAGCCCGAGAAGCATTAGTCTCATAGGAGAGTTTTCTGAGTTTTTTAAAGTCTTCTTCAACTATATCTACGTGAATCTGTATCATCATACAACTAGACAATCACACTAACCTTATTGTTGTCAAAGATTTTGGGTACTGTTTTTGACATTGCGCTGCTTTGATACATTACTGCGCAATAAAGCCCGTTGGCACCACAAGCCTGATGGACCACACTTAGGAAAAGGAGGTGATATTGTGATAAGGCGAACAGTAATATTGGAAGAGATTTTCAAAGATATTGCTACACCACAAGAACGCGCAATAGTTGATGAGCTTTATGCCAAGAGACTTAAGGGAAATGCTGTCAAGTTTATGTTGTCTAAGATTAAGAAGCAGTGGGATGTGTTTATGGGAAGGGGCTTAACAGAGGAAATTGGAGAGGCAAGAACTATTAGAATTACGGAAGGTGGAGTGACAAGGCACGTTGCAAGACTCACTGTATAGGGGTTAGAAATTCGAGGCTATGAGAGGGGTTGTAACTAGTTAGAGTTACAGCCCCTTTTTCGTGCTTCACAGCGTTTTCACAAACTATATGAGTACGTATTTTGGAATAACACCATCAAGTATCAGATATGCTGGGTCTCCTTCTATAAACACTATTCTTGGTGCTGGCTCTGGTGTGTATGGCTGGCCAACTAGAGCTTGTTCACTGATGGTAATTGAGTCATCAACTGTAATGGTAAAGTCTACTAGTGCCCTGTAGGTTGTGGGAGTATCTGTAATAGTAATAGTGTCTGATACTGAGATTTGAGGATTTGAAAGAGAGCCCGCGAAGTCCTCACTGACAATAATATTCTCCTCCACACGAAGAGCAATTGTTGTGTAAAATCCCAGGTCTTCAGAAACTGTAATAGTATCATCAATTGCAATGTCAGATACCAGAATTGTGTTTGTATATTCACTAGCCGTAATAGTGTCATTGACTGCAATTGTTGGTGTTGTAGTTGGCTGAATTGCAATGGTTGGAATATCAGTGACTGTTATATCATCTTCTATATTTAAGTGGCCTTCCAGCTCAACCTGGAGGCTTTCAGAAATGGTAATGTTGTCTGTAACTTGAGGGCTTGAGGCTGAGATAGTAAGAACCGTATTTTCTGTTGTTGTAATGGTGTCACTGACTGATAAGGCTTGGCCAACATCAATTGTGGTATTTTCAGAGACAGTAATATTCTCTTCAATAGTTGTGTAACATTCACCATTCACAACTGCTGTGTTTTCAGAAAGTGTTATAGAGTCATTGACCTGAATGTCTAAGACGAGGTCTACTGTTGAGTTCTCAGTGACAGTAATATTATCTTCTGTTGAGAATTGGCCACCCATCAAGAATTTTGTACTTTCTGTAAGAGTAACAGAGTCACTGACATTAACATTGCTCTCAATCAGTTGTTTGGTAGATTCTGTAATTGTGATGGAGTCAGAGACAGACACGAGAATATCTGGCCCGGTAATTTGAATTGCTACACTCTCTGTTAATGATATGCTATCTGAGGTAGTAAGTGGTACATTGGTTTCTGCGGCTGGTTTTATGGCAATGCCCGCGTGAGCATAAGCAAGTGTACTCAAGCTCATTGTCCAGTCTTCCTGCATAGTCTGCGCACCTGCTGAACCCACAGACTTGTATGAAGATGCAGCATAAGAAGTTGTCCCGTAATAAGCGGTTGCACTGACAATAGTAGTCTGGCCAGAGTGTGGCGTTGGTCCTGATGTTAAGAATTGACCAGCCGTTGTAATACCCTCAACAATGTATGCGTTATCAGTATTAGAAGTTATATTTAAGACATTGTTAGTAGCGTTGGAACCAGACTCTGTAGTATTGGCATCTGGTTGAGAGGACTGGTGGGCTCCTGTAAATGATATTGCCTCAGCACCTTGGCCAAAATAGAGCCTGAGTTGACCGTAACAGAGTGAGTGCCACTATCGGGGTTGATGAGATACCAAAAAGCTATGAAATGTGAACCGTTGCTAGTGCTGGCACCAGTAATTTTTGTAAGAGAGGTTCCGTTAAAGGTAACACTTGAAGTAGTTGAGCCATATTCATGAGTAATAACAATAAGCAAGGTGTTAGAACCAGATATTGTATGATTGAAGGAAAATGAGCCGCTCCCACTGTGGGTTGTGCTACTTGTACTGTTGACTGATAGTGCCATACCTTGCATCTAACATATTTGCTGGACAATGCAAATGTTTTGGCGCTTGAAATTGACGAGTGATAAGAGTATGATTTGCAGTATATAAAGTGTATGGAAGAGTTCAAGCCTGGAGACGAGTATTACCACAAAGCCACAAGAAAGAGATGCGTAGTCATCAAGGTTAATGATGATGGCACTGTTAAAGTCCGCAACCAAGATGATGCTGAGAAAGATTATTACCCTCACGAACTCAAGAAACGAGAGTCTGCAATAGTTCACCGCAAGAAAGGATACCTCTACTAATGGAAAAGTTTCAGCCTGGTACAGTTTGCTATCATAAGGCCACCAAACACCGCTGTGTGGTTATTAAGACCACTGAGGACATGGTGAAGGTGAGAGATGAGAAGAACACTGAACAGGATTACTATCCACAAGAATTAGAGACAGAAGCAGAAATTGACGCTCGTAACAGAGCGTTGTCAGAACAGGTCAATAGAGATAACGAGGAAAGAGCAGAAAGGTACGGTTGGTAATGGATTTAGAAGAGTTTATCACAACAACACTGGTCAGCATCCGCAAAGGTATTGCTGGGGCCAATAAGGACACCAAGGCTTACAAGATAACGCCTGAAGACAAGGTTGTTAATTTTGATATTGCTGTTGAGGTTTCTAAGGAAGGCAAGACAGAAGGTGGTGGCGGTCTCAAGATTCATATAGTAGAGGCGAAACTTGGGAAAGGCCACACCAACAAGGAAAGTAATGTATCACGCATCAATTTCACTGTGGGTGTGAGTACGGCTATTTCTTAAGCGTATAATGGAATCTGATACTGTTCGAGCGTATTATACACTCGCAAGAAATAGTCCCAGACAGGTTCTAAAGTCTGGACAGTCGGCTCACAAAATAAAAGAAACGGCTAAATGCCGTTTTTTTATTTTTGTAAGACCATTGCGCCCCTCGTAGCTTTAGCGAAGTGGGGCGGGCTCACATTATCACCTTTTTCATCCTTCAATGCTTCGATTAGCTTGAATGCTGGGGCTAAACTGTCCGTTCGGATTTTCTTATCCTTATCACATATCAAACTACTGTTGAATACCTTTTGTAAAAACGCCTGTCTCTTAGCGAGGTCAAGGTTACTCCATAAGAAGTTAAGATTACGGAGGAACTGTTCTGTAAACTCTCTAACTATTTCACTATCATACTGTTCAATCTTAATTTCCGAACGCTCAATATCCGCAACTCCTATTTCTTGTCTTATGCGCTCAGCCTCTTCCCTTGCTTCATCAGCAGTATATATACCATCATCTTTTGCTTTACGAATACTCTGTAGTTCCTTTCTAAGTGAACCTATATGCTTTTCTAGTCTTTCAGCCTCTTCCTTTGCATGGCTTATTGCTCTATCCCATTCTGAGAAAACCGCGTACTCAAAAAGCTTAATGACTCGTGGAGTAGGTTGTATTTGATCCAATATATCCTGAAATTGTTCATGTGCTTTATTTGCGTTAATTCGTCCTTTTCTGCACTTCTTGTTTTTACACTCATAATAATTCACAATACCTTTTCCTCCCATTGATGGGGAGGTTGTCATAACAAAAAGACAATACCCACATTTCAAAGCTCCCTTTAAGGGATACTGTTGCACGTCTTGATAAACAAAATTTTTCTTCTTCAAGATAAGATAATGATACGCTTTTGTCCATGTTTCTTCATCGGTCAGTGGCTTATGTTGTCCCTCTGCGTATTCATTCCATTTTGGAGCATAAGATCGACCATAATAAAAAGTCTTTGTGAGGATATTTCTAACAATTTTATGATCTGCTTTTGTTCTGTAGAAGTCCGCAAATCCTTCAGAATTCATTATTCGGGCTAACTGAGCTTTTGTATAAATGCCTTTTGCAGCATTCTCAAACATGTGCGTAATGATAGGACTCAAATTCGGATCTGGCATGACCACTAAACCCTTATTTTCTTCTTTAGTCTTGAACCTTCGTTTATAACCAAGGGGGGCTTTGAAAGGCCATAGACCATCTCTAAAAACTGCCTGCATATTATCCTTAACACGTTCACCTTTTAATTCATTATCTAGTTGCCCAAGTGTCATCATAATAGTACGCATCGCCTTGCCCATTGCATTCTCTTCCGTAACTTCAGTAGCAGAAATAACCGCAACTTTGTGCTGTGCTAATAATCCAATCGCAGCAAGTCCTGCTTCTACATTACGAGAAAAACGATCAATTTTATAGATAATAACCGCAGAAATATTGTTTGGTTTTTTAATACAATAACCTATGAGCTCTCGTAATTGAGGACGTGTATGTGTAAATTTTGCTGAGACACCCTCTTCTCGAAACACTTTTATAACCTCATAGCCTTTGTCCCTTGCAAACTTTCTACATATTTCTTCTTGCGTGCTAAGGCTGTTATTTTCGATTTGAGAGGGATCTGATACCCGAACGTATATAACTGCTCTTTTTTCCATATACTGCCATATTATGGCATATTAGGGGGCGTAGGACTAGGTTTATTTTTCGCCTTTAGTAAGTTGTCAAAGAACAAATCCTTGAGAAGCAGTGCAATATCGATTTCTTGCTGCAATTCCTCGTCTGATATATTCTCAGCTTCTTTCCCCAATATTTTTCTAGCATTTTTAAGCGTTAAAGTAGTCATTCCTGCCTATTTTAATTTTATAGGCGTAAGGGGCAGACTGTAATGTGGGGGGGTCTAAGTGGTTAATTCAGCCTCTTTTTGTCGCGTGATTTCCATTGCTTCAGCTAACAATTCGGGAGATATACCATTGAAAATGTTGTTCTGTGTAGCATTAACGAGTGGTCTTGTATCACTCATGCCATGGTTTGCTTTTAGGAGAAAAGATGCAAACCTTGCGTTATATTTGTTGGTTAACCCACCGCGTATGAGTAGGTCTCGCTGAGCGTCACGCAACATATCCATCGTCTGCTGAAATTCAGAATAGGTGTCTTCCCATGTGTATAATGTCCGTGTTCCGATACCTAAATGAGACGCTAAATGCTCTATTGTGGGAAATTCTTCCTTTTCTTGGCACCTTTTTATGTAGGAAATTACACGCTTTGATGTTTCCTTAGTGTATTTGGTGGGTCTGCCTCTCCTAAGAGATAAATTTCCTTCCTGCATACTTATATTATCTCAGTTTTGAGGCTAGTATGTAATGTGCCACCGAATGTGTAATGCTTACACATCTTCTATCATTTGAGGCTAAACAGTGCTAAAATAGAGCACAAAGACATGCAATACGGAGATCCAAAATACCTATCAAACGAAACAATCCGTGAACTCTTATTAAAATTAGGATATTCTCAAGTCTTTACAGATCATCTTCTCGACCAATTTTGGTTTCAAGATATATTCAATAGTTTTATTGCCGATCCCCACAACTTTGACATCCTCAAAAGATATCTTGAAAAAAATAAACCGACCACTATATCTCGCTTTGATTTCTACTACTACTTTTTTGAAGAGTCAGTCAAAGATTTTAGTAAATTACGAGTACCTCTCCGACAATTGGGCTTGGTGTTTGAACATCTGCAGAAAAACCAGATGGAGCTTTCAGAATTTGAAGAGGTACTGAAGCAGCTAGAGGTACCAGCAACCTTAACATCCGAATTTCTACAAAAGGCTAACTTAATGAGTCTTTCCGAAGTTGAGGGAAAAACCTTTATAACATGGACTCATCATTCATTGAGTGAATTTTTGGCTGCAGATCATATTCTAAGCCAAAAAGAGCCATCGAAAGAGTTAGAAAAACTAATTGTTGATAAAGACTCAGGTAAAAATTTAATAATTCCATCTTGGACAGGCACATTAAGATTTCTTGTAGATAATAAACCCAATTACTTCTCCTTATGGTTGGTGGAATTTTTAACAGCAAATCCTGATGCAATTGTCGACATGATATCCGAGATGGTTGTTTTCTCGACTCCTGAGTCAACAAAGTCCACGATAAAGAGAGACCTGTTCAGCTGTATATTTGACTATTATCAAGATAAGAAATTTTGGCTACCCACATGGGTTTATCATCACCTATATAAATTTATAGACAGGGAGCAATATGAAGTTCTAAAAAAAGGTGCTAATGATAAAGACTTTTATCATAAGGGAAACATTGCAGCAGTTATCGATGGCATGCTTCTACATAAGCACCCCTTTTTAACACCGGAGGAAAAAACGTCATGGAAGGAAAAGCTTATTGAATATGCCAATGATGATAACGATAATGGTGTACTTCAACGGCACTCCTTAGCCGCCCTAGAGAACTTCAAAGGAGAAACTGAAATTATTAAACAGGTTGAAAAGAATGGCGAGTCAACCGATCATCTTGTATTGGATGCATTCATTGATTTATGTCGCATTATTAATCCAAATTCAGAAGAAGCAATCGATAATTTTATAAATGTAATTGCAGAGGATAGATCAACTATTTATGGCAGGTACGGCCTCTGGGAAATTAGTTCTCAGGCAGGGATAGAGTACTTTCTCGATAAAGTACAAGATAACCCTAGGTTCATACATGAATTCTTGGATAATGAGTCAATTTTTAATAAACCTACTTCTCATGCTGACGATAAGCTGATCGAAAATATACGCAGGAATAAAACCCCAAAGGTAATCGAGTTACTGAAAAAATTTGTTGTTGCTTCGTATACTGGTGAGCGAAATTATGATGCAGGAAAATCGTATTTCCTCCAGCAAATAGCTTTAATTATAAGTGGAGAACAACCAGAATTTTTATATGAACTAGTTAATACAGTTAAAGCTTTACCCAAAGAGCAGCAAAATATTGTTTTTATTAACGATATTGAAAACACGATTTCGGCACTAATAAGGCCTGAAGATCTTGAGAAGTTGCGAGGAGAATTTTCGGATGCCTTTCATCATCATGCGGGATATACGCTTGCAGAAGCAATCCGTATTGCGCCCCAATCCGGTAATCCTGTCGGCGAGGAAGTGTATAAAAAGGGAATAGATTTAGGTATTATTATCGATCCAAGTACGCTTCCAAAAAGAGATTACAAAAAAGAAGAGGAAGACAGAGTTTACAAACAGTTTCAAGAATATCTTAATCCTCCCAAGAAGGGACAATACTATCCTCAAGTTTTCAGACACTTCATAGAGCATAAAGCAGTAGTCGAAAAACGTTGGACAATCGCAGAAAAAAAACACTTCCTCAGTCTTGCAATTGAAACGAACCTCAAACAGATTGATCCATCAAAAATTCAAGTTCATTACAAAAATAGCGAGACAAAAGCAGGAGAATATACAATCAGCTCCCTTGCTGCGTATTTTGGTGATGTATTAGAAGCAATTAACCTACTTGAACCAGAAATACTTAAGCTTCCTGAAAATCGTAAAAAGATCGTAAACTATATCCCCTTTGCGTATTTGAGCGGTTTCAAAGATATTAAAGAACTCCTAGGAGACATTACTGATAAAGAACTGGAGGTAGTTAACAGCATAATGCTAGATAAAACAAACGACGCGCGTTATCTCGTTCCTCAAACATACATCTACCTTGCAAAAACCAACACAGAACTAAAGTCCCCAAAAGAAGTGCTTTTATCTTTTATCACAGACCCTCTTATAAAGGATCATGAGAAAGAATATGCACTTGAAAATCTAGGTAAATATCTTAATCCTGAAGATACCAAAGAAAAAGAAATTTTGGAAAAACTTTGGGATCCAAATGTCAGAGATTCAATCAGCGATCTGGCAAATGAGCTTCTGATTTCAGTTTACCATGATGAAAAATCAATCGATTGGCGTTTCCAAAAAATAAAAGACTCCGCTGCTCCCTTTACTCAACAGGAAGGTTTTCACTCCGTAGGGGATTACGAGGCTGAATTAGACTCAAGAGCGTTTGCAAGACCACTTATTAATCTACGAGATGAAAAATATCTTGATCGTGTAATTGACCTCCTCGAATATTCAGTAAGCTTTGTCGAAAAACCCGACTACCGTGCGTACAGGAATTATCTATGGCAAATTGTTATTTCTTTTATAGCACGCGATAACTTCCTCTTATCATTTAATGCGCTAGCGGAATTACGATCTTGGGCTGAAAAACACAATGATGTTCCAGAATTCAATTGGTTATCAAAACAGATTGCTGAGCTAACAGCTCGGTATAACATCGTTATTAGGGCAGTCGATAACAAGATCGCAGTAAATCTTTCAAAGGGTCAACTTACAAAATGGACGTACCAATCATTTCGTGAAGATATTAGCATATATGGTGTTTCTCAAAGTATTGCAATATTTCTTAGTCATGCATCTGCTGGTACTGGAGCTGAGTTAGGAGAAAATGAGTTTGTAAATAAATTGTATACAGAGCTTACTAAATTAGGATTTGCTGTCTTTTTAGATGTGGAATACACAAATCCAACTGTTAAAGCGAAACTTGATATTAATTTATCCAAATCTCGATTTATGTTACCTGTATGTTCAAAGAGGTTTTTGCTGAGGGCTCGTGATGAAAAACCAAATGAAATTCAAACAGAAGTGCATCATTTTAAGGATCGTGAAGATAGCACCGGATTGCCCTTTATTTACCCCGTACTTTTTAAGATGAGTCGTGATGATTGGAAAAGAGTTGGCCTAGCCTCTCTACAAGGTAATCGAGATCTCACTACTGTTGAGCATGATGCTGACGCCGAAGTTGAAAAGGCTGTTAAAAGTATTTATGCATGGATTGCCAAATTGGATCCAGAGTCAGTTAAAGGAATTAAAAAACCATAATTCCAGCCCTCCTCTGCCACTACTTTACTCCCGCGTAGGTTACCATTGGGACTCCCGTCTGTTTTTATTATCACTTATAAAAAGGTGTAATGATTACACGAATAAACTGTGTAATAAATGGTACAAGCACCGTAAATATATATTTGACTACCTATACTGAGTTGTGCACACTACAGATTTATGCGTACGCAAAGCCTCTGACATCAGGAAGGAAGGTGTTTATGAGGTCTGTTAGGTTACGAATAATCTCGTTCGGATCTGGTATAGTTAGGGTCACAAAATAAAAGAAACGGCTAAATGCCGTTTTTTTATTTTTGTAAGACCATTGCGCCCCTCGTAGCTTTAGCGAAGTGGGGCGGGCTCACCAACAAAAAGCGTCACAATAGTGGCGCTTTTTTAATGTTTACCCTGAAAATTAGTTACGACTAATTTGAAGGGCGGGCTCAGACGTGGTTATAGCAGTACTTTCTCCGGTATAATTCACTCATGAGACTCGTTTTTCCATCAGTAAAATATAAATCAGAATATCTGGCCGCTCTTCTGGAAACGGTAGGTGATACCGGCGAGACCAGACTGAATAAGCCGGAGCCGGACCAAACTTTCGAAGCATTTGTGCAGATGTGGCAGGATCAGACACTGGGAAAAAATTTAAAAATTGGAACAGTACCCGCCACAATGTATTGGTTACTGGATAAGGGGGAGATAATCGGCAGAGTTCATATACGCCATATTCTGAATGATTTTCTTTTAAACTACGGCGGACACATCGGGTACTATATTAAACCGTCCAAACGAAAAATGGGATACGGGTTAAAAATATTACAATTGGCATTAGAAGAAGCACGGAAAATGGATATGACAGAAATTTTAGTAACCTGCGATGAAAACAATATCGGATCTCAGAAGATAATTGAATCATGCGGTGGGGTATTGGAAAACATCGTAGACCCGGGGAACGGTAAACCGCGAAAGAAACGATACTGGATTAAACAGAAATAACGGAAAATAATATTTATTTACGCGGATTGTACGAATTCCGATGTACCGTTCACCGGTTCCTGAAAAACAAAATCCTGCAGCTCCTTTACGGACCCAAAACTAATCCGATCCAATACTTTTCGTTCCATGTCGAGCATCCTGGCCGGTACTACGGTAAATGATCCGTAGCGCTCCGATAACGTATCAATGGCTTTATATAAACTGTTTTTTCTGCCGTTGTCTTCCCACAAGTGTTCTTGCTCATGTTGTAATGAAGAGAGATAGTGAACCGATACGGATAACGTGCGGACCGGTACATCCGGAGCTTCACGTAATAGTGTAAGTGCCTCATGATATAAATCGATACTAGCCGCCATCGGTTGCGGTAATTTTCTTCCCCGATGCCAAAAGCTGTGTTCCAAAAGGAGCGTACTTATATGGATACCTTCTGCCTTATATTTATTCCGACGTAATCGTGCTCCCATTTTTTCCACTAATTGGCATAGTATTTGATGGAGTTTGGGATCCGAAGGGCAATACGCCTTGTATAACGCATACGAATGACCGATGGACTTGGTGGCAAATTCCCGGTCATCTGCCTCCCAACCGTGAAGCCGTAACCACCAGTGATGTCCGATAACGGAATGGAATGCCTGTTTCAGCGTTTTTATATCGGCATTATAGAAATCCAGTGCCGTATTAATGCCAAAACATCGTAAACGTGAGCCATATCCATATTTTATTCCGGTTAACTGCTCAACTTGAAGCGTAGAGAAATATTCCCGGATATTATGTTTGCTTAGTTCACTCAGTCCGTCGGGTTTATATCTGCAGGCGGCGATTTTTGCCAGATAGCGGTTCGGTGCAAAACCCACGGACACGGTTAGCCATTCTCCGATTTCCTCTTTTATCCGGCGTTTTATTTCCGCGCCGATAACCAACATCGCTTCTGAGTTCGTTTTTCCGTTTTTTAGATGTGCGGAATACACGGGGGTATTCTTCAGACTCAGCACCATTTCATCTATGCTTTTTACTTCTACCGTGTCTGTATAACTCTGAAACAGAAATAAGAGTTTACGGTTTACATACCGATATTTGGCCGGATCTGACGGCAGTAATATTAATGTTGGACAAAGCGCTAATCCTGCCCGTACCTGCATTCCGGTACCAATTCCCAACGCTTTTGCTTCATAGCTCGCAGCAAGTATGCATCCGTTTCCGGTGGTATAGGCACATACGGCGACGGGTTTACCCCGCAGGTGGGGATTAGCCTGCTGTTCTATAGTGGCAAAACAGGAATTCAGATCAATATGCATTATGGTGGATGCTGCCTGATTAAAGCCGAATTTTTCTGACGTGACCGTATCCATAAATAAACCGAACTATCTCATATTAAATTACGCCTTGGATTGCGCGGTAGTCAAGCAGTAAAACCGAAATATAACCGAATTTAACTGTTAAGCGGTTTCAGCAGATCAGGAGAATCCATATCATGTTTAATCGAATTAATTGCTGCCGGATACGTTTCCGTTAGTGCGTCGGGGTATGGTTTTAACATTGCCATTAATTCTTCTTGTGGAGTGTCCTTATTTAGCCAGCGGTCCTCATCCTCTTGGTGAAGAATTACGGCTTCTCTCGTATGGATTTTACTTACTTTGGGCTCTGGCTCGGTTGTAATCAGCGTATACGAATAGAATTCCTTCTTCTCCGCATCAAGCCAGATGTCATAAAACGCCGCAAAGCTAAAGAATTCCCGGTCCTTTGCCTTAATCACAAAGCGAACTTTTTCACCATCCGGCATTGTCTTCCATTCATAAAATGCGGATGCTAAGGCTAGGCAGCGTTGAGTTAGAAACGGGCGTTTAAAAACCGGACTGGTTAACAAACCTTCTTTCCGGGCGTTGAACGTAGTAAAAGTAGGCTTAAATACTTTACTCCAGGCAGGAATAAGTCCCCATTTGGCTAACTCTATCCGTAATGGAGAATTTTTTACAATAATAGGCTGAGTAGAAAACGGGGAGACGTTATAACTGGCTTCATACCCACGGGAAAGGGTAACACCGTAATTTTTGTATACTTCGTTTTTCGGCTCCGAATAGCGTCCGCACATGACTGCATTATACCGTATACAACATATACTATTGTTTAATTAGCTTCTGAACTCCAGAATATCTCCGGGCTGACAGTCTAGCGCTTTGCAAATCGCATCTAATGTAGACAACCGGATAGCTTTTGCCTTTCCGTTTTTCAGTATGGAAAGGTTAGCCATGGTAATCCCTACCTTCTCCGAAAGTTCCGTTACACTCATTTTCCGTTTGGCCAGCATGACGTCTATATTGGTTATTATTGCCATAGGTACACCTTATACAGTAAGGTCATTTTCGGACTTTATATCTACGGCATGTTGAAGTAGTTTCTGAAATATCACAGCACCGGCAGCGATTACTCCGGTCGCAAATATTGCCACCATACCTAAACCAGTCGGACCGGCAGGATCGTCACCGTGTGCAAAGAATCGAATAAAAAGTACCGCACCGGCAACAAAAACTATCTGACACAGAGAAGCAAATTTCATATTCCTGATAGTATTAACCGCCGCCTGGGAAAAAGCCTTATTTGCGTCTATTAAATGTAAGAATTTGAGTGCCTGGTATAACCCTACAAAGAAAGGGATTGACCCGATATAAACGAAGAGAATTAACGGATCCGCATAAATTTGAAATAGATTCAAACCAGCAGCCCGTCCTTCTGTTTGCGGGAACCAAACCAGACCGACAAGCACACCGACTGCTAAAAGACCAATCACAAACCGCAAAAATACAGTAGAGCCTTTTTTCATATATACCACCTTTTTTTATATTAGGTAAAGGTATTTTAATCAAAAATATATCGTATGTCAATATAAAAATATCGAAAAAAGATATATTAAGGTGTGTTAACACGATTAACGGAAATATGACAGAATGAAATGTAATACGTGTATAGTATGAAAAAAAAGTTTTCTATTTCACTGTACTGATTATTTTTTGTATGGGAATCGTGTTGTATTTTTCCGTAAATGTGGTGGGGTTTCCGTTGTTTCGGTTTGAACCAGAAAAAAAATACAGAGCACTTTGCGCTTCCGGCCAAATTCCCGGAATAGACTGTCCCATTGAATAATCGGATGAACCAGTTTGAATTTTCGTGTTTATCCTTTCCGCATACATCAAAACCTGATAGTATAGGTATTCGATGGTGAGCCAGATTACACATTTATTAATAACGTATTTAAATTCCTTTGCATCAAGTATTCCCTTACCGGCATTTACGTTCTTGGGTTCCATCGTTGAGGAAATTATTGCTCCCATTCCGTCTCCGTTGGTAATGACGCTCGCCGGTTCAATTGCCGCTACCCGACAGAACGGGTACTTGTACTTACTGTTTATTGCGACTACCGGTGCGCTGGGGAAAACTATAGCCAGCTATGTTATGTATGTGATCGCTGACAAGTTTGAAGATGTAGTGCTGATAAAATTTGGAAAATTCCTGGGAGTATCGCACAAAGAAGTGGAGCGCATAGGCAAATATTTAAACAAAGGATGGAAAGACGACATTCTGCTTACCGTTTTGCGGGCAATTCCGATTATCCCCAGCGCACCTGTTTCCATTGTCAGCGGACTCATTAAATTGAATATGCGGACGTTCCTGTTGTCTACCTTTATAGGTACTATCCTCAGGAATCTGATGTATTTATCCGTGGGCTTTACGGGAGTGAACGCGACGGAATCCCTAATTGTAAAACTCGAAGATTTTGAAATCGTGGGCTATATTATCATCGGTGTTTTTGTAGTAGGCGGTTTGGGATATATCGTACTCCGTCATAAAAAAGAAGCGTTGCTCCAGAAACTACTGGGAAAACATGACCATTTGGATTCGGATCATACCCATAAATCATAACGTACTCTTAGGTTTCCCTAATTTGTTACAATTCTGATATGAAGTTACAACCTTTTTCCCTCGAACGGTACTTTGCCAAATATGAGTTTTCCGTGAGGTATTTGCTTTCCAGCTCTGACTGTGATGGGTTAAAACAAAGCGATGTGTTACATTGGGCAGACACAGAAACCCGATCTCTGTGGGAATCTCTTACTCTTGGCTATACCGAATCACTTGGTTTGCCGTTACTCCGGAGTGAAATTGCCAGACTCTACTCCGGTATTACCGACGAAAATGTCCTGGTGGTTACGCCGGAGGAAGGGATATTTATTGCCTTAAACGCGCTGTTGGAAAAAGGGGATAATGTTGTTTGTACCTTTCCCGGATATCAATCTTTATATGAAATTGCTCAGGGAATTGGTTGTACCGTTACCAAGTGGTTACCAGAAGAAGAAAATAATTGGAGGTTTAACCCGGAAACGTTAAAACGACAGATACAACCAGATACTAAATTATTGGTTATTAATTTCCCCCATAATCCTACGGGGTATATGCCCTCAAAACAGGATTTTGCGGAAATCATAGCTATTGCCAAGCAGCACAATCTCTATGTGTTTTCCGACGAAATGTACAGATTCTTGGAACTGGATTCCGCTGACAGATTACCCTCTGCATCAGAACTGTATGATAAAGCCATATCGCTCTTTGGAATGTCTAAAACGTTCGGCATGGCGGGTGTCCGGGTGGGTTGGGTAATAACCAAAGATTCACAAGTTTATATGAATATGGCTACATTTAAAGACTACACTACCATCTGTAATAGTGCACCCAGTGAGATATTGTCCGTAATTGCCTTACGGGCTAAAGACGCTATCATTCAAAAACATGTAAACAGGATTAAACGGAATTTGAGTTTACTTGACCAATTTTTCGGTAAGTATGCTCATGTCTTCCGTTTTATAAAACCTAAAGCGGGAACGATTGCATTCCCGGAATTACTGGGAAATGTGGATTCACTTGAATTCTGTCAGCAGGTAGTGGAAAAAGCCGGAATAATGATTTTGCCTTCTACTGTATATGACTATGGCAATAAACATATCAGAATCGGATTTGGTCGTGAAAATATGCCCGAAGCGCTTGAAAAACTAGACGAATACCTGCAGCAACAGAAGTCGTGATTTGTATGATTTACCATAAATAAATTATTGTTATGTTGTTTCGTTAATATATTGATTATATGGTTGAACCACATGTTGATATAAGTCCTAAACTTACCATCGCCGAGATGCCACCAGATTTTACGCTAAGTGCGAGTGAATTAGATCAATGGACAGAGGCAGGATCTATACAGGGACCCAGATCATCAAGTCATATGTTTCGGGAGTATCGTACGTTCACTACGCTTTCGGAAATTCTAAAGGTAAATCCGATACGGCCGGATAATACAGATATAGTTTTTTATGGTTGCAGTGATGGTCGTGAAATAGCATCGACTTTGGCTATTTTTCGTGACAATAATTTACCGTTCGCAGATTGGCACATACAAGGTTTCGATTTAAACGGTTCTGTGTTAAATCCGTCTGGAGAATTTACGTTAAATATACGAGATAAATTGGCAGTCACCCATTCCGGACATGATATGGATTCTTTATTCAGCACTTATGATGATCGATCTTATACGCTCCGTTCGCCGTTATATGAAGCGTACCGGCGTGTTTCACTTGCCCAAGGAAATATCGTTACGGATAATGGCACTTTAGATACAAATCAATTTCATATAGTTGTTGCCAGAAATATGTTTTATCAGAATGTGAATATGATCCCGGATGTTATATCTCGATTATCATATTTGAATCCGGGTAGCATGCTATTGCTCGGTGTACTCGATATCGGTGTGGGTTCTAAAGCTAGTAAGCCTCTTCTTAAGGGATTAACAGATGCACAGTTTTCACGGTATCAGTTGCGTGGTCCGGGTTCAAGGATATTTATAAAACAAAAATAAACTACAAAACGGAAGCTCTCCGAAATATAAAATACCCTTAATCGATTGGTATTGTATTTAAGGTAATTTTATTATGTATTACTACTGCGTACGAAAAATATCCATGATGCGTTAATCCCAAATTTACATAGTTATTCTCCAGATCCATTTGCGGTGTATGCGTGTGTCCCATAACCAGAATTTCCGTAGGTTCTAAGCCCTCACGCTTGCGTTTATACGAATCGTTTACCCGCGTAAACAACGGTGATCCTGTTTGTTTTAAATAATTTACCGACACTAAACTTAATTGTTCAATCGGAAATGTAACAGTATGTAACGCTCCGGGACTGGCTTCAAATATCATCAGAATAGTGCGGATCAACATTCCTGAAAGTAAATGTCCGTGTTCAATATGGAGCAATAATTTTCCGGCAATAAGTTTTAGGCGAAAGCCCGCATAGGTACAGAACTGAAATATCCGCTCGTCAGAATGCATGGGCATATCATGATTTCCGAAGAGATAATAGGTTTCTTTCTTCCGTAACAGCGGAAATAATTCCCGCCATGCAGTGTGCATAAATGCATCAAACGTAATGTATTTATCCGCCCAGAAGTCGCCGTTTATTACCACGACATCTGCATCGGCTATTATACGTTTAATTGCATTGAACTGTTTTTGGTTAAAATTGCCATCCAAATGGCTGTCCGAAAAAATAACCACTTTTGCTTGAGCGGATACTTTTTTTCGAAGGGGATTGTATGAAAAATTTTTGTTAAATAATGAGGTATAACCTAGCGCATATTCTGTTCTCTTCATAATGGGGAATTAGAGTGTAAAAGTTTCCCGCTGTTTAATTTCAGCTACAATACGGTCTATCATTCCCGTGTATGTATCCGGCTGTAAGTTAAGTGCCAGCATGTCCGTAAGTCCTTCCGCACTTAAAGGGATATCCAGGTGTTGATCTATCGGATTAACCTGCACTCCAAAGACACCTAAAATATCTTTTGCCAGCTGATATTGCGTAACCGGCTTGTTTATAAAAATAGGTATCGTTTTATTCCAAATGTTATTTTGTACAGAGCCGTTTATAGCCTGAGCTAAATGTCCCACATAAGTCGGCTGTAACTTCCAGGAGGTGTCAAATTCTCCGATAACAGAGGGGTTGTCCAGGCAACTTAAGATACGGTTAAACGGACGTGGATTTGTCGTGTTGGGACTGAAGCCAACCATCAACGATGGCCGCAGTATGAGGTAACCGGCTTTTACCTGTTTTACCGATTCTTCTGATGCTTTCTTTAATTTTCCGTATATATTATCGGGATTATTGGCGGCCTGAGACGAAATAAATATAATTTTTGCTCCGATATCGTTGGCAGCCGTAACAATATGATTGGTTGCCTGCGCATTTAGATTCGTAAATAGTTGTTCATTGTTTACGGCGTTTTTCGGGCTGGGATAATTGGCTACATGTACAATGACTGATGGTTTATGAATGCGCAGAAATGCCGCAACAGCTTCAGCGTCGGTGAGGTCCAGCTGTAAAAATAACGATGACAGCGGGTTATGAAAGTATGTTCCTATAAGCGTGTATTGTTTCTGCAGGTCAAAAAAAATACGTGATCCTGCATACGAACTGGCACCGGTAATAACTATGGTTTGTGCTGTATCCATGCTGTAGTATTTAGTGATTATTTCCCTTCGTATGCTTTCTGAAGTTCCGCAATATTAAACTTTCTCATCTGCAAAAAGGCCTGGGTTACCCGCGCTAACCGTTTTTCATCTTTATCTTTCATCATTTGCGTTAACGGTACCGGATGTACCTGCCAGGAAACTCCGTATTTATCCTTTAACCAGCCACATTGTTCCGCTGCGGGATCAGCAGAAAGTTTTTCCCAGAAATAGTCTATTTCTTCCTGAGTATCACAATGAATAAGCAATGAAATAGCTTCGGTAAAAGTAAATTCGTGCTTGTGCGCGCTATCCATCGCTGCGAATTCTTGCCCTTCTAGCGTAAACGCCATGTGACGGATGGTTCCCGGTTTATCGGGTGCTTCTCCTTCTCCGTAACGCATCGTGCCGTTTACCGATGAATTGCGAAATACGGAAGTATAAAAATTAACTGCTGCCTCGGTTTGTCCGCAGTGATCGCCTACGTACATAAGTGTAGGCGTAATCCGCTGTTTCACTTCGCCGTTGGTCTGATACATGATTTGCCAGGATAAACCGTATTTGTCCATGAGCCAGCCATACCGTTCGCTAAACGGGTAGCTTCCCAATTCCATGAGCGCGGAACCTGCGGGAATAAGTTTATTCCATAATATATCAACTTCCTCTTTGGTAGTGCAGTTTACCCGGAAGGAAATGGCAGGGGTAAATTTGAAGTATGGCCCGGCGCCGATTAGCAGAAACTCCTGACCGAGTATTTCCATTGTCACCAGCTCTACGGTGCCTGACGGCGTATCATGCAGTATCGTCGTGTCCGTAATCACGGTACCCGGAAATACCGATGCATAAAATTCGGCCGCTTTACCGGCATCTTTTTCGAACCAGAGATGTGGAGTTATTTTTTGCATATTTACCCATTTTATCATTATTAGGAAATAATCCAATTCAGAAATTGGTCTTCATATTGTATACTTCTACTATGACAAAACAGGAAAAAGCGTTGGAAATATATAAACGATTATCTAAAGCCATTACAGACCGAAAGGTCGAACTTGATTTTACTTCACCCTGGGAATTGCTGGTCGCGACAATTCTGTCTGCTCAATGTACTGACAAGTTAGTAAATACCGTTACTCCTGCATTATTCAAAAAATTTGCAACTGTTGACGCCTTTTCCGCTGCATCCGTAGCAGAAATAGATAGTTTTATTACCAAAGTAACCTTCCACTCCAATAAAGCCAAAAATATACAGGCTGCAGCTGCCATGATTATGGAAAAACATGGTGGGGAAGTACCAAAAACAATGGAAGAACTGGATGCGCTTCCCGGGGTCGCACGCAAAACGGCTAATGTGGTACTCGGACATGCATTTCATATTGCAGAAGGAATAGTCATCGACACTCACGGTATCCGGCTCTCCAATCGTTTAGGGTTAACCACGGAAAAAGATCCGGTTAAAATTGAGCAGGATCTGATGAAACTATTGCCGCGTGACACATGGATTGATTTCGGAAGTTTGCTTACACTTCATGGCCGGCATACCTGTGTAGCCCGCCCGCATACCTGCGACAATTGTCCGTTGGGGGATTTGTGTCCGGAGTATAAAGCGTAAACTTAAAATTTTTTGATATTTACCATAGAAGAAAATGGAAAATACGGTATTGCCGCCACCCAATACGAATTATCTGCATCGATCGTATACTCCGACACCCGTTACGGCTATTCCCGTATCCGAACCTCCGTCTAAGCCTGGTTTATCCACTCCTGTCTTAATTTCGGTCATTGTACTCTTGCTCGTATCAAATATAGGAGCGTGGGGATATATTTTTCTGTTATCAGGAAGAGTAGACCAATTGTCTCAAGCTGCTTCCCGGTCTACGCTGACATTATCTGAGAGGGAGGCAAGTGAAATGCCACAAGAGTCAGAACACAGCGTATCCACAGCTCAAACAGGAGAAAGTTCGATCATTACATTATCGGGTAACGAGATTCAAAACGCAGATACCAACGAGTTAACTGCCATGTTTCAACAACAAATACAGGAAGCAGTCAGTAAGCCCGATTCGGTTTACAGTAAGGCATTGGGTACTGCCGGAGACGCCAAACGGCGGGCGGATTTATCCGTAATCGGCACTACGATACTTTTTTATCTTTCGGAACATGATTCACTCCCCCCTGATTTCCCGGGTCAGACCCGCTGTATCGGTACGGATAAAGGTTGCTATGATTTGTATAAATATATAGTACCTGTCTATATGGAATCCCCGGTAATGGACCCTTCAGGAGGTACTACCGGTAACACCAAATACAGTATTTCCGCAGGGACTGATGGCATAAGCACAGTAGTACTTCAGGCATACGGCAGCGATGGCGCCACAATAGAAGTAAAGAAGTAGGAATGTATTATAGGTTGGAATATTAACCCTCATCCCTACTTAAACTGACAATTACGTCAGTTTAATAAGTAGGTTAAAGCCATAAAACATAATTCACGTCATTTAATTATTGCCAGCTATAGGTCTGTATGGTATATTACTCAACTAATATGCCAGGAAAGGAATTACCTCAGGAACCGAATGAACCGCGTAACGCGCGACCGCGAATTTCCAAAGCTGAACTCGCGGAGCGAGCAGCTAACGAACAAAAACGCATAAACACGCAAGAGTCTCTTCGGCTGATTGAGGAAGAGTCACTAAGTCTTACGGGTTTTGTAGACACTTCAGGTTTTCGGGATGAATTTTTGGAAACGTTGGGAGATGTATTTCGGGTACCTGAGCGGGTTAACCCTTTACTGGTCGAACAGCAACGTCGCGATAACCTGGCGACGCACTATCAGGATTATTTCCGCGATTATTTCGGTATAGATGATATTAGAAATTTTAAAGCAGAAGATGCAGAAGCCATTTTGTCATCTCAACGGATTCGTACTTTACCACGCGCTGCACTCCGGACGCTTTTTGTGTTAGACAATGCAACCAGAAGTGGTGTTCCGTTACGTGAGTTACGTTCATTTACCGGCACATTTGATGAAGTGGCCAATAACCCGGACGATCCTATCGATGTGTTACTTGACGAAATTTTCGCAGATGATGAATTACGTGTAGCTTGGGTAAATACATCGCGGTCAGTAGAAGTACAAATAACACAGGCGAATCAATCTAATGCAGACCGTGCTGCTAAGGGTCTCATCGGTAGTGTCCCAACGGTAGAGCGTGACGGTAAGGAAATATTGAAAAAACGCATAGCCATAGTGGGGTCCAGTTTTACGGCGACAATTATAGCCAAAACACTTGCTCCCTATGTTGGTGACGGTGATATTACCGTTATCGATTCCGGTAGTGTGGTTGGTGAACGGTGGTTAGGTCGGGATCTAATTTTTAACAGTACTGGTCAACCGATACTCGACCTGGATAAACCCCGACTCCCTGCTGTAAAAGGATCCGAAACTACAGCATCTACTCCCAGTAAGCGTACGGATGTCGTGCGTGCCGGGAAATTGGCAAAGCGGAACGGATTACAGCAAATATGTGACGATGGTTCCACCAGACAAAATCCCAGCGGGATGGATGGTGGTGCTGAAGGTCATATGAATTTAACTACGGTAATCGGAGATTATTTTATAGAAAATACCGTAATTATAGACAAAACGGAAGTTACCCCCCAGCAAACTACTATTCTTACGCTGCGTGACGCGCAGGGAACTGAACGGCGGGTGGAATTTGATTATGTTTTTTATGCTACTGGTGCGGAGCAGCAGAGCAAGGTACGTGGTGCCCAGGCCAAACTTGAGCAATCGGTACGTCAGGTGCGGCAATATATTGCAGAAACCCGTCAACGCATTGCAGACGGACTACCGGTATTTCCCAATCCGTTACCACGATATATTAACAGGCAGGTACGTGAGTTATTGCTGTATCACTGGGTGTATGAGTTGGGAAGAAATCCTGATTTATATCCGTTCCGGAGTTGGTACGACTCGGGTAAAACCATAGCTATCGGCGGAGTAAACGGCGATGAGTTTTCGGTAATTACAGAGGCGTTGATCCCTAATCCTCAGGAACAGTCTCAGCGTGGGGTAGCTTACCGGATAGACCGCCGCGCGATTCCCGATGATACGTCTGATTTTGAAACGGCGAATATTATCGGTGTGGGAGGCAGGCCCGGTAAGTTACGGCGCAGGTACGAAAACACGGATTTAAGTGCCGTTATATTTAGCTCGGATAAAGCTCAGGAAGCGGATGATTTTACCGTAACGGAACTGGATTTTGACATAAACGGAGCATTTAACGGTGAAATTCCCCGCAATAAAACCAAAATAACTGACGGTAAAAAAACGTTTTATGCGGATTATTATTATGACGCTACGGGTTTGGCTCCGGTATCGCTAACGACCGAATTGTCCCGTGCAGGTATACAGTTTGATTTTGACCGGGATCGTACCGGCACAAATCTGGGCAGACGTTCGTTGTCGGGATATATATACATATCCGGTTTTACCAATCGCTTTGAATTTATCGAGTTGCCGGTAGAGGTACAGCAATTAATTGCCGTAATTAACAGGGAAGTGCAAAAGCGGCGCCCGGGAGACGGGCAGGCGTTTAATAATACAGCGGCACTCTTCGTCTATTCGCCATTAATAGAAAAACAAGTATGGCAGGCGTTACGCCGGGATATTAATCTGGAGAGAAGACAGTTAGTTTCCCGGGTAAATGCCGCCATTATCCGCTCCACACCCAGAAATCCCACTGCGGCATAGTTTAAGGTTGTTCACCAAGTGATAAATACGGGGTATACTGAATCGTATGCCGTATAGAAAAAGCGATACACTCCAGAATTTTCCGCATACCCATGCCCGACCGGATGTGGATGAGCGTTTGTTTCAAAGTACGGTACTGGAACGGGAAATCGTGCGAATTGCCGGGGATATTGCGGATGATGAAATCCGCAAAATGTTTACTCAATGTTTACCAGATTCGTTGGATACTACTGTGTATTATTCCCAAAAAGACGATAATACCGATCCGGATACGTTTATTGTAACCGGCGATATTCCTGCTATGTGGCTCCGGGATTCTACTAATCAGATATGGCCGTATTTGCGATTCGTAATCGAAGATCCGGAACTTCAACGTTTATTTATAGGACTGATAAACAGACAGGTAAAATGTATTTTAGCTGACCCTTATGCGAATGCGTTTGAACGCGACTGCACTACGTGGGAAAGAAAATACGAACTGGATAGTCTGTGCGCATTTCTGCGGTTATCAGCTGGATATTTTCATACTACCGGCGACGTTTCTCCCTTCTCGCAGGACTGGCTTACTGCGGTACGCCGCATAAACGATATCTGGCGTGCGGAACAGTTAACATTAAATAAAGAAAATTTAGATAAATTATTTCAATTCAAAACGAAAGCCGGGCACCTACATCCCGCAATACGCCTGCACGGTTACGGGTATCCGGGAAAACAGTGCGGCCTAACCAGAAGTGTATTCCGACCGTCAGACGACGAAACGGTTTTCCCTTTCTTGATCCCGGCGAATGCTATGGCGGTTATGGGGTTGAAAAATTGTACTGCTATTCTGGATAAACTATCCGCAACAGAGCTGCAATTGCAAATAACCGAGTTGGCTGATCAGATAGAGAAGGGAATAGCGGAATGGGGAATTGTACGACATCGTGAATTCGGCGAAATTTATGCTTATGAAGTTGATGGGTTCGGTTCATACTGCATTATGGATGATCCGAATATTCCCAGCCTTCTCAGTTTGCCGTATTTGGGTTTTACTACGGCTGATAACCCGGTGTATCAAAATACCCGCAGGTTAGTGTTAAGCGAATGGAATTCATTTTATGCAGCCGGTAAAGTAGCGTGCGGAATCACTTCTCCGCATGTAGGGGTATGTGATAAATTTTGGCCGATGGCTACTATAATGCAGGCAATTACTGCGATAGACCGGGAAGAAATTAAATCGTGCTTACGGATTCTGCGGAGTACCCACGCAAGTAATTATTTTATACATGAAAGTGTCCATGTGGATGATCCACATAAATACACCAGACACTGGTTTTCCTGGGCAAATTCGCTTTT
>CAYRKM010000004.1:0-19477 GCA_964425075.1 uncultured Gammaproteobacteria bacterium
TCGGCGCCGAACTCCATGCCGGAGACCAGCGCCTGGAAATCGGCGCCGAACTCCATGCCGCCGGACTCGTCGCCGGACTCGTCGCCGGACTCGTCGCCGGACTCGTCACCGAAGTCTTCCCCGAAGACCTGGATACGGCCGCCTGCGCCGCCGTAGTTGTTCATCCCATCATCGCCAAAATCCCAGCCCATGAGTTACCTTCTTTTTGTGGGCCGTTGGCCCGTCATCGTTGCGTGAGAGAGGGCCCTTTCGGGCCCGTGAAAATCACTCGGCGGCGACCTGGATAGCCCCGGAGCTGTAGCCGTAGCCGTTGCCGTTGTTCTGGTTGCCCGCGCCGATCTGCGGCGGCGCGGTGTCGCCGGAAAAGATCGGCTTGCCGGCGTCCTTGTTGCTTTTCATGCGGACGCCCCAGTCTTTGCCCTTGTTGTAGACGAAGGCAGAGAGCGCACCGTTGCCGAACGCGCGAAATTGATCGGCATATTTGCTGCCGCTCATCATCCCGAAGGCGTGCGCGGCAACGCCGATCACGATTTTACCGTCGACGTTGGCGAGCTTGAAGCCCTCGGGGCCGCTCCAGCCGTCGAGGACGCCGGCCGCGCCCGCGCCGGCCATGGTGACGCCGGCCGTCACCACAACATCGACCTGCTCGTCGACCTTCTCACGCATCCCCTTGAGGCGCGTACCCAGCTGCTCGATTTTCTCTTTTGCAGCGGTCAACGTGATGCGCTGCTCTCCCGCCTGGTCTGCCATGCTGTTACCTCGCTCTTTTAGAGGTACCGGCCCCCATGGCCGGTCACAAGGCAGCGCAAGAGCGCGATTACCTGCGATTAGTTGCGGTTGATTCTGGCCAATCGCCCTCGTGGAGTGCCCATTTTAGGACAAGTGCCCGCACATCGTTGGAACGCAGGCCCAAAAGTTTTTTTGTCAGCATGCGCCGGTCTCGAACGCGCCGCGCGCGGGGCCCTAGCACGCCCAGCACCTTCAGCTGTGCAGCTGGGCTCATGGCAGCGATGCCGATCCAGCGCCTAGCACCGGCCTTGGTGCCCTCGCTCACGAGCTGAGCCCAGGCCGCGGGCGCGAGGTCCGAGCGCAGGCGCGACAGGTTGTTTGCGTGCTGCACGCTGAGCCCCACCCCAGCGGCCAAATCTTTCGGCGCGTAGACCTTGCGCGCCTCGTACAAAAGCTCTGCTTTTTGCGCGAGCGAAACCGTAGGAAGTGCGAGCAGAACGGCGAGGGCCGAGAGGTCTTCTTTCTCGCCAGAAATCACGGTAGCCCCCAGCTCTACCCAGCCCAGCAGCCCCGCCGCAGCGTTGACCCTGTGACCCTTGATGATCCGAAAAAAACCGGCCTTCTCACTGTCAGGGCGCACCAGGATCGGCGTCAGTTGGCCCAGCGAGTGCAGCGACTCGGCTAGCTCTTCGATATTTTGGGGCGGCCTTGGTCGAGGCGAAGGGAGCAACAGGGTTCGCGCTATATTCAAAACCCGCATAAGTCAAGGCTACCTCAGCCGATCTACCTAGACAATGGCCCTTGACGGGGGCCCTTGTTCCGATCCTGTTTGGTATAAATCGGTTTCCACTTTGTATCTTATGCGAACTGGCGCCAAAATTTGACGCTGGGTGTAATCTTGTGCCTCACCTTGCCCGCGGCTGCGCTCGTGTAGCGAATGGATCAAAAAGACTCACTGAAAAAGCAAAAAAAAGTCTTGCCTATAGCTTTTTTGTGGCTAAGCTCACAAGTGCCTGTGAAGCGGAACGTTGGGCCGCAGTCCAGGCCACGATTTCAGGCCCGCAACCCGTGAAATCACCCCGAACCCTGGCCTTCTTACAGATGGCCAGGGTTGCCTTTTGTCGTTCTATCCCCACAAAAGAGCCACCGGGAACAAAAAGACACCGCCTCTAAAATGCCCCAGGATTCGTTTTCAGACCCCAGGACGGGCCCCAGCCCCACCCGAGGCCCGAAAACGCGAGCACGCCCAAAACGGGCCAATCGCCCCACCGGCCCCAGCTCTCCCCGACTCTCGACCCCCCCGAGGGCCCCCCCCGGGGCCCTCGGGTCATTCCGCGGCGAGCTTTGGCGCAACCACCCCCGCGAAACACCAGCCGCGCCCGCCCTGCCACCGGAACAGACGCCCCGCCGACTCTCTCACCCACGGCTCACCGGGCGCAGGTGCAGGCCAGGCAGGAAGCAAAGTCGGCGCAGCTGGCGCGGCCGGCGCACTTGCAACCCTTCTAGGCTCTCTCGACGGCGCAGCCGGCGGCGGCGGCGCGGCTTGCTCGCTCAGCCACCGCTGGGCGCGGGCAAGGTTGCAGATTTTGACCAGGGGCCGCTCTAGGCCCCGCGTGTCGTGGGTCGGGTCATCGAGGTACGCCGCCCAGCTGGCCGGCGTCCAGGGCAACGCCGCGACTCGGCGCAGGTAAAAATCTGCTTGTGGGTGTTGTGGCCAGCGCCACGACGCCTGCTCACGCAGAAACGTAACCCGAGCTAGCTCACTCTCTCCCAACCCGGCCAGGGGCCCCCCGCCCGCGGCCGAGACCGCGCCCCCCTGCGTACCCTCGCCCGATCCCCCCGGAGACACGCGCGGCCTAGGAGAAGCAGAAGAGAATCCATGGCGAAAATTTCTGTCCATGGAAGCCATGGAGAATTCTGAATTTCTTCCATGGACCGGAACGGGGGCGGGCGCGGCCCCCCGCGCGGGCGCATGCAGGAGAGAAACCCGCGGATTTTCCCTGAAAAGCTGCGCTTGAGGGGGGGTCATGACCGGGGTCATGACCGGGGTCATGACCCCCAGCAGACCCCAACCGGGGGGCAGGATCTCGACCCGCAACCGCCGGTTATCGTGGACCTCGATACGGCGCCGGATAGCCCCGAAATCCTCGAGAATTGTCAGCCTGAGAGAGACCTTGCGCCGGCAGAATTTGGCTTGTTCAGCTAGCGCGCTGACCTCGACAATTTGGCCTGGATTTCTGGCAAGGATAGCCAGAAGGACAAGACAGGAATCGGGCAAATTCCGGCCTTGACCGTCGTTTTTGGACGGCATGCACACTCGTTGGGGTTGGGGGTGCGGTAGCCGTGTCCCTCAGCCGCAACGCTTCGGGGACAGCCACACCGGCCCGGAGGGGCGCGGTACCGTGAGGCAGAGCACGCCCCGCGCGCCCTGTCCAGAACTTCCGACGAGGGCCCCCCCCTGGTGCAGATTTTCGAGCCGCTGTCAATCCCCTAGAGAGAGGGGTATTTGCACAAAAAAGCGGCCTTTTCGGTCGGGGGGTTGTCGTACCACTCGCCCCCCAGCGTCCAAACCTGGTTCGAGAAAAACGGGTAATTCGGCTCGCCGCTGGCCCAGGGCGCGAAGCTCGCGCCCTCGATGAACTCGACTCCATCCGACCACTTGAACGCCAGCGTTGCGGGCCCATCAGACAGCCCGACCCAGTGCGGGCCAGGCCCCACAAACGAGTCCAAAAAATCCTGTTTGCTCTGGCTCGTGATGGAGACCAGGTGACCCGCTTTTTTCACGCAAAAATCTTCGGCCTCCGACCAGAGCACGACCCCATTTTCTGCGGGCAGTGTCGAGGAATCGAAGTAGCAGAACTCCCCCAGCAAGTGCGCCCCGGGGCACGCATCGAAGGCCCCGCCGGCCCCGGCCTGGCCAGCGCCTCCAGCCCCGCCGGCCTCGATGCCCCCGGCCCCAGCTCCAGCAGCACCGGCCCCAGCTGCGCCCCCAGCTGCGCCGCCCTGGCCGGCCCCGCCGGCCTCGATGCCTCCGGCCCCGGCCTCGATGCCTCCGGCCCCAGCTCCAGCAGCACCGGCCCCACCCTGCCCCGCAGCACCCCCGCCAGCGGCCCCAGCTGCCCCGCCAGTGCCCGCGCCCCCAGCGCCGGCCCCAGCTGCGCCACCTGGTGCCCCCGAGGCCCCGCCCTGCCCTGTCCCGCCAGCGCCCCCAGCTGCGCCCCCGTTGCCAGCGCCCCCAGCTGCGCCGGCCTGCCCTTGTGCGTCGCCTGCAAACTCCTCGCCCCCGCAGTGCAGCGCAAGAAGCTGTATCCAGACCCACCAAATCAAATGCTTTCTCATGGGGTAACGATAGCCGGTCCATTTTTTCTGGACAGGGACAATTCAGGCCGATCTACTTGACCCCATGCCCCGGACCCTCCGCGCTCGTGAACTACTGAAAAAGCTCGAAAAAGAAGGCTGTCGAGGTGACCTCATCGAAGAGGCCGCCTTGGGAATCCTGGTTGCTCTGCGCCAGCTGCGCCCCGGCCAAACCCTCCGATTTGGCCGGCTCGAAGATGGCGATTGGTGGGCTAAGCTGGGAATCATGCCCACGATTCAGGGGCCCTACGATGGCACATCTTCACCTGACCCCGACACGGCGGCAGAGGTCGAAATGCTCAAAAACCAGCGCAGCTAGACAGGATCGGCGCGCCCTGCTAGCGCTGGATTATGGCCCGTCGCGCAGTTGAGTTTACCGCCACCACCCCCGAAGCGGGCCTTTACTTGGCTGACCTGGAGAGAGAGGACCAGGTGCTAGCCGCTCAGCTGGCCCAGCTGGGGCAGATGACCCCGGGCCAGCGCGCCGGATTGAAGCGCGCTCTCTCGGGGGCCTTGGTCAAAACCCGCGCGCTGCTGCGCAGCCTCCGGGCACAGTACAAGGGCCTTTTGCGCGAGCTGGCGGCCCGGTGTCGAGAGAAGGTCAAGGCGGTGCGCGAGCAAAAGAAGGAGCTGCGCGCGCGGTTCAAAGCGGAATTTGCCCAGCTTATCGCCAGCGAAAAAGCCCTCGCTGTCCAGTGCAACCTGGACAAATCACGGATCGTCGAAGACCACAGCAAGGCGCTCGCCTGGCTCGACAAGCGCCGGGGCGAGCTGAGCACAGCCCGGGGCAAGATCGAGCAAATCGACGGCACGGCAGATAGGCGCTTGAAAGCCTATTTGAAGCGCAGGGAGCGCGAAAGCGAGAGCGACGACGCGGTAAGGTACGACCTCGAGAAAAACTTTCCCGAAGCCCTGCCCTGGTTTGACCAGAACAAGGCCAAATTCAAGAAGCCACCCAAGGGTAAGAAGCTCTCTCGCCTGGAAATGATTTTGCAATATCTGCAAGAAAACCCGGAGAAGGTGCAGGAGGCTCGAATCAAGAGCGCCGAGGCCGAAATCAAGGCGCACGAGAAACGCGAGCGCGACCTAGGCAAAAAATACGAGCGCTTGCAGACTCAGCGCACCGCGCGCCGGGGGGCTGCGGTGCGCCGCGCTGGCCAGCGGTCGGCCGGGGTAGCCTTCGGGCGAAAGCTCGACAAAGCGCGGGCCAAAGAGCGGGCAGGGCTCGAAGAGGCCCCGTTTTGAAAGGTAAACCATGCTGATTTCAGAGTTTATTTGCGACGAGTGCGGCAAGCGTGTCGAAAAGCCTAACGACCTTGGAGAGGACGAATCCAAGCCGGAAGGTTGGTTTTACTTCGCGCTCCACATTCATCCGAAGATTAGTCACGCTGATTTTCAAGAGTGCAACCAGACTGGTCACGCTTGCAGCTACGATTGCCTAGAAAAAAAAGTGCAACAGTTTACAAAAACGCTTTTCCCCAAGAGATAGCCATGACCTCATTTTCTTATCAAAAATTTGATGCCTGCCGCGGGTGGGTGATCGTGGGCGACCTAGAAAACCGGGAGGTTGTACTAGCCCGAGAATACGGCCAAAACCCGGAGGATTGGACGCACGAGGCGAACCGCTCGGTTTTGTCCTGGCATCTAAGTTACGAGGCATTTCATTACCTGCATGGTGTTTTGTGGCATCGAAGCGAGCGAATAGCACTCCCCAGGGTGAGGGCACTTATGAATGGTCAAATTCTCTCTTTGAACGCATCCATTGTGACCATGGGGGGCAAGATCCCATGACCACGAAACCCAGAATCATCAGGATTGATTATTGCGTGGTCGAGGCCACGCGAGAAGAGACAGAGACAAGGGTCTACCTTGGCCACGGTCCCCCCTATCTCGCAACGAGCTGGACAATGGACCTGGAAAACGCCCGGCCGTTTTCCATGCTTTTTTCGGCAACCATGCTCGCCATTTGCTGCGATTGTGCAGAGGGCGCGCTCGTGAAAAATCCTCGAGTCGTGGCGGTGGTGACAAAGTGAGGCCCGCGGCGCTGTTTAGTCTGGGGGTGCTGCTGGCGTTTGCGGTGATGGGCTCGAACGAAGCTCCGGCCTCGCCCCCTCCCCCAGCTGGGGGCGACGACCCGCCGCCGGGGCTGTCGCCGGCCGAGCTGGCGATTTGGCGGGGCCTGGAGCCTTCGACGCGGGCGTTTGTGCGAGAGGTCCTGGCCCGCGCCAGGGGCGCCGGCCTGGCCCCTCGGCTCGTGTCCGGGCGCCGCAGCTGCGCCGAGCAAAACCGCCTCTATGCCCAGGGGCGCACCTCGTCCGGCGCCATCGTCACCCAAGCCCGGGGCTGCCGCTCGTGGCACGTCCAGAGACGCGCCGTTGACGTGGCCTTTCCCAAGGGAGCGGAGGCGGGGTACGCCCAGCTGGGCGCCATTGCCAAGGAACTCGGGGGGAAATGGGGCGGGGACTTCCCCGGGTTCCCCGACGTGGGGCACCTGGAATATCACCCGGGGTTGACCATCGAGCAAGTTTGCCCCGACCCGGATAATTGCAAGGACTGATACATGTCACCACGTATTACTAAAACCCATTGTAGTGTGTGCGGTGGTGATACTCGCTATGAACCACGCACCATCAAGGACAATCTAGGCAGGGTGCTCTATGAAACTGTTTTTGATATATGCGACAAGTGCGGCATAGAGTGGGAAACCGTTTTGGTGCATGATCCCGAAGCGGTGGACCTTGCAAATAAGATCCTAAATCAAAGGCAAAAGCCAAACTAACGCAAGGATTTACATGGCCCGCACCTACCAAACCCTTTCGCTTTCGCTACCTCCTGAGATTGTCACGCAACTAGAAAAGCGAGGTAAGAAAGGGAAAAAGACAGCCGCTCGCGTCGCTGCTGAAATAGTTATTCGAGAGGTAAACACTTCTGACGTTCGCACGGCGCACCGTAGCGAGTTGTTGCACGAGCTAGCCCCTCTCTTGGGGTTGTCGTTGGACGCTACAGAATCAGAAATCTTTGAGCGGGTGACTCTATTGCGGGGACTGGATATGATGGCTGTGCGGGGGTTTTTGTGTCTCGCACTAGAAACACTGGATGGAAAAAATGAAAAAGTCTGACCGACGAAACCGACCACTGCTGTTGCTCCCGGTGCTGGTGGCGATGTTCTGGGGCTCGTGTTACGACCCCATAGGTAGGACTCTGGTGCAGAGCGAACGCGACGCAAGAGCCGCGATCTGTGCTTTTTGCATGAGCCTGGCCATGGTCATCATGTATTCTTGCTTCATGTCATATCGGGAGGATTGAGAATGAAACACCCATTCGATTACATCCCACTTCCCACGCGCATTCGTGCGGTTCGTAAGATCGGCCTGTTTTGGTTTCGCGTGGATAACGCTTTGCTCGATGGCGCTACCTGGCTCATGGATCTAGCCTCGACGTGCCGCGAGTACGCTTACACAGCCGAACGTATCGCGCGCGAAAGTGGAGACAAGACGCCATGAATAAGAGAAATCGACAACTCAAAAAGAAGTTGAGTCGAGGGCTGCGCCTTGCGCGTCAACGGTGGGTCCGTTTTCAGGGAAGGCACGATCCGCACGATAATTTGACGATGGATGAGTGTGTGCTGTGCGACGGCGAGGGGTGCAAGACTTGCAATTATGCGGGCCTTACCTTGGGCGAGTGGGCCGACATAGACGATCACCCCATGCGCGGCATGCATCAACATTCCAAGGTGGTGCAGGACACGAACGGGGGCACAGCCGAAGGGCGATTCAAGGGGTGGGACGGCAAGCGAAAGAACATCCCGCCCAGCTGCGAAACCCCCTAACTAACGTGAGCCAGTCCGGGGAAAACAGCCTGAGTATCAAACTCCGGGGGCAGGGCTTCACGATCTACGAAAGCTCGCGCCCCGGAGGCCCGTTTTCTGTCACGCTTCAGCGCGGGAAGCGCACGGCAAGCGGCGTAGCAGACACCTACGAAGAAGCCTTGCAGGCCGCTTACAACACCTGGCTAGTGTCGCTTGTCACGCCCTAGCGCCCTTCCAGCTTATCAAGCGCTCGCCTTAGCAGCTCACATGGGTCGCCCTGTCGTAGGTCCATAAGTTCCACAGCTCGCGCAAACAAGTCCGCTTCTGTCGCCCCCTCGATCAGCCCCAGGGCCGGCGCCAGCTCCCGCAGCATCTCACGCCTATAACGCTCCCTGAGGCTCAGCGTCGCTCTCATCTGCGGCGTGTCTAGGTTCGGCCCCGGCCCCTCTTTCCACTGATTTTCGGCGCACGCCGGAGAGCACGCATAGGCAATCATCGAATCTCCAGGATCATCTTCGTTCATTATCTCCAGATACCGCCACCCCTCAGGGCAGGGCCGGCTCTTTCGCCGCTTCGCTTCCTTCCCGCAGCCATCACACTTCACGAAATCTGACATGCAATCCCCCCCCGCCGATGGTTGCAGTAGCCGCAGCGCGCTTTTTTCATGCCCGAAAGTTAGCGCGCCGGCTTTCCTAGGCGACGTGGAATTTGCTCGAGCTGGGCCAGGCACCAGGCCAGGCACCCCAGCGGGGTCAGGACCGGGAAGCCCACGCGAGGTGCCCCCAGACAAAGGGCCCGAGCAAGGCCCGGAAGGGCTCGAAGCGCCGGCCGGCGAGCTGGCGCAGCTGGAGGCGGCGCGCTGGGCGCTCCCAGAGCTGAGGGCTCATCATGCCGCACCCCCTATCTTGGCCTGCATCTGCTGGATAGCCGGTGCCATGTCCATGTTTGCGAGCACCTGGCGTGAGCCCAGCTCGAACCACAGCCAGTAGTGAACGGCGTTTGGGTCCTGGTGTTCGAGAGGCGTAGCGCATGCCTCCGCGGGAATCTGGAGCGCCGCCAACGTCGAGCCGAGCCGTTCCCAATCCTGCTCGCTCGAACCGCGCCCACGGGGCCAGAGCACCGCGCTAAAAACGCAGTAACACGCCCCCGGTGCAGGCGCGCCCGTGAGCTGTTCCACCAGCGCCAGCAACGGGGCCTGCCCCTTGCTCTGCGGGTCCAGGGGTTGAAACGAAAGGCCGAAGCTCCAACCGTGCTCCTTCCAAAAGTGAGGTTTGCCGGCGAGCTTCTGCGCGTTGCTGCGATGTTTGAGGGCGGCTGCCATCACCAGGCCCCCCAACCGCCGTGCGCGGGGTCGTAGCTGTCCGAAAGCTCGTCCTGGGTGGGCTCGCCGGGGGGCACCTGGCGCACCCCGGAGGGGGGGGCCCCCCCCGGGGCAGGGCTCGAAATTGTCGCGGAACAAAAGTTATGTGAACTCGCCCCCTTCCACCGGCCCCCCGACCCCCCAGCCGTCGAATTGCCCCCCGTGCCCCCCACTTTTGACCCACTTGCACGACGCTTTTTCTTGTGCATCTCGCCACCCTTTCTTGCTGTGGATGGCTAGATTTATAGCCGCGTCAACAAGAAAAGTAAAGGCAAGTTATCGGCTTTTTTGTCGTGTCAAGTTCTATTTGAGCGCCGCCAGCGCCGCCAGCCCGAGCCCCGCCAGAAAAAGCGCCCCCGCCCCCCCGTCGTCGTCGGTTTTTTGAACCGCCGGGGGCCTCCCCCCGGGCGGGGGCTTGGCCTGGCCCCCAGGCGGGGCGCCCTGGCCTCCGGGCGGGGCGCCCTGGCCCGCAGGGGGCCCGCTCTGCCCTCCGGGCGGGGCGCCCCCTCCCCCGCCGGCCGGCGGCCGGCTGCCGGCGATGCGCGGGGCGAGCTGCGCCGCGTCGGGGGGCATATTTTCTGCCAGGAAGGCCAGCGAGTGCGGCAGCACCGAAACCTGTTGCTGGACGTGCGCCGCAGCATCGGCCCCCGGCCACGAATCGACCCAAAGGCAGCCTTCGTTTTGGACGACGTGCGGCGGGTCGAGGGCCTGCACCGTCGAGGCCCCGGGCCCCAGCTGCGCCACGAGGGGCACCACGACGCCGGTCGCGAGGTAACCCGGGGGCACAATCGCGGTATGGGTCAGGATGGCGTAGCGCTGGCGCGTTTTGGCCCGCGCGCAGTAGTCGCGCCAGGGCTTGAGCTGGCCGGCGTCGTCGGGGGGCTGGCTCGCGTGTATCCCGTCGAGGGCCAGCACTCCGCTTGGGTCGTGCCCCGCCAGCAGCTGCGCCCGCACCCCCTGGCAGCCCTCGGAAAACCCCGCGAGGACTAGCAAGCCCAGGGTATCGAAGCCCCCCAATTTTTGCAGTTGGGCCAGGGCTTGCGGTAGCGCGGTCATGCCCCCGCCGTTGCGGTAAAAGTTTTTGAACGGTGGCCCGGTCTCCACACCGATGCACCACCCCGGCGCAGCTGCGGCGAGCTTGGGGCCGGTGCGCACGGGATCGATGTTGTAGACCAGGACCACGTTACGGGGCTCGCCCGAGCCTTTCGCTATCAGCTGCACGGCCATGGCGTCAGCTGATTTCCTGCTGGCGCGTCCAGACCACCTGGACGGTAATAGGCGCCGCCGAGTCGTTGCCGATCGTCACCCCGGTGTTGTCGTGGGCGCTGATATAGGGAATCTCGTTCACGGCCGCGATACCCGCCGACGGGCTCACACCGAAAACCACCGAAGGGCCGAAGGGCGGGAAGGGCGGGCCCGCGAGCTGAGCCCCGAAAGTCAGCACCGCGCCGCCGGGGGGAATCACCTGGTCTTGCTTGCCGCCGCTCTCCCGGTCGACAAAGCAATTCACCCCGAACGAGCTGGCCAACATCGAGAAAACTCCGGCCTGGTTGTCGACCACGAGCGGCTGACCGGCGCCGGGGTTGGTGAGCTGCAACCCGTTCTTGAAAACCGCGCCTTTCGCCCCGATCTTGTAGGGCGTCAGCACCACCCCGCCGACGAAATCGAGGGTAAACAGGTTGATGCGCGCCTTCGTGATGTCGGTGGGTACGGGGTTTGCCCCGTTCTGCTGGTTCCATGTCTCCGCTGAGCCGTAGAAGACAATATCGGCCGAGGGCCCCAGCGTCCCGCCGCCGTTGTCGTAAGAGCGAATCTTGACCGCCGCGCCAAAGTTGATTTTAGCGTTGTTGCGCTGGGTCAGGCCCGAAACCTCGCCCGCGTTTTTTTGATAACCGTTATTCACCACCCCGGGCGGCACCGGATCATCGATGCCCAAGTCAAGGGTATTGTTTTGGCCGTCCAGGAGCGCGCTATTGCAGTTGTTGAGGCGCGCCGAATAGGTGCAATCCGCATCGAAGCGCACCGCGCCGAACCCGGCCAGGTCGGCGCCGAAGGGGGCACCAGAAAGGATGCAATTGAGGAAATTTGCCTCGGGCCCGTTGGCCGGCGAGCCTGACCCCGCCACCCCGGAGGCCCCCGGCGCCGTGCTCTGCAAGGTGAGGTTCTGGAAGGTGACCCGCTGGCCACCGCTGGGGTTGAGCGAGATAGCGGCGGCCGTGTTGGAGAAAATTTTGCAGCTCTCCCGGTTGCCCAGCCCCAGAAAAGTCACGTTGTCGAGAGCGGCCGGGAGGTTCAGGGTTTCGTTGTAAGAGTCCGGCCCGATCACGAGCGTATCGCCGTTCTGCAGAACGCCTAGAGCGGCGCCGAGGGTGCGAAACGGGGCGTTATTATTGCCCCGCTGGCCCGTCGCATCGTTGCCGTTGGGGCCGACCCAAGTCTCGCTGATGACCTGAGCGGAGGTACCCGGCGGCGAGGGGGCGAGGGGGGCGATAAACAGGAACGGCTGCGTCAGGGTGGCGACATTGAGGGGGCCTGAAATCAGGTTGAGATCGAGCGCTTCCGGCGAAACTCCCGTGTCAGCGGAGACTTCCCATTCGCTCGCCCCTGGCACATCCGCATAAGCGACGATCCGCGTACCACCACGCGAGGGGGTTTCCGCGGTGGGGGCGACAACCAGCTGGCGCGCCAGCGTCGACAGCACCCCCCCGACCTTCGTCTTGATGGTGACCGTGACCGGCACCAAGGAGGCATCAGGCTGCACAAGGGCAACCGCTAGAGGGGCGTCGACGCTGCTCGTGATCTTTTTCGTAACCGTGGCCATGCTAACCTCGCTTCATGTCGGACAAACTACAGGAACAACTCGCTGGATTTATCGAAACCAAGGCGAACGAGCTGGGGCGGCAGGTCTCGCAGTCGGCCGCCCAGCTGGCGGGCCAGGTGCGGGCGGCTGACACGGGGCCCGCCCTGCGCGCGCTCCAGAAAGCCCAGCAGCTGAAGCAAGAGAACAAAGACCATCCTCTCGCTCAGCTGCTGGACTTCCTGAGCCGCTAGCCTTTCCCCTCCGGGGCGCCCAGCTGCGGGGGCTGCTGCGGGGGCTGCTGCTGGCGCTGCCGGCGCCGCTGATCCTCGCGCCAGTCTTCATCTTCTTGCCAGCTCTCGCGGTCTTCGAGCCCTTCGACGGTCAAGACCATCGAAAGGGCCCCCTCCGCTTTCACAGCGACTTGCGCGATACCCTCCAAAAACTCGGGGGTCAGGTCGTGCGCGCTCCGGCCTTGCAGGAGGCCGCAAAAAATCCTCTCGATTCGCATTTTTCTCACGGGTTCTGCTCCTCGGCCCTCGGCTCAGCGGGGGCCAATTGGTGATCGGTCTGGGGGCGCGACTCGTCGCCCTCGGTGGGGGTTGCAGTGGCGGCCGGAGTGGAGGCCGGCGGCGGCGGGGGGCCGTCCTCGAGGATTTGGCTCAGCTCTGCCAAGAACTCGGGGTCTTCGTCGGGCGCGGTCTGGCCCGGGGTTTCTCCGAGGATTTCCCCCAGCGTGACGGTTTCGGCCTCGGTCTCGGTGCCTGCCACCGTGGCCCCCTCGCTCAGCGTCGCCGCGCACTCGAAGGAGCAGGCTAGCTCACCCTCTGGGCTCGCTAGCCAGCGCTCAGGGAGGCGCAAAAACGAGCCCAGCACCACCCCCATTTCCTCCGAGAGACAGCACCCGCAGCGGATCAAAATGTCTTCCAAATCGGCCATTGGTTCTCACTTTCGCAGGGCCAAGCCCAGCCCGGCCAATCCTAGCAGGAACACAAACCCCTCGCCCCCGCCCCCGCTTGCCCCCGCCCCCAGCGGGGCTTTTTTGCCGGAATAGCGCACCAGGCGAGGCCCCCCCAGCGCCGCCGTAACTTCGGCGTCGTTTCGCTCAAAAGCCCGCGCATAGCCGTCTATCCGGTCCTCTCGCGTCTTGCCGAAACCCTGAAAATAGGTGCTGTCATACATCGCAGCCGCGATTAGCCAGGCGTCGCCCGAGTCCAGCAGCGGCCACACTTTTTGCCGCGCCGTGGTGAGGTTCGAGATAAGTCCGCGCGCGCCTTCGTTGTCGTCGGCGTATTTGCGAAAGCACACCGCGTATTTGACGCTGGTACCGTCCGGGCGCGGGTAGCTGTCCTCATGCAAAAAGCTCCCCTCGGGGCAGCCGTCTGTACCGGGTTTGCAGCACTGAACCGCGCCCCAATTGAAGCTCCCGGGGAAGGGTTTTGCGAGTCCGTACCGGGTTTCCAGGCGCCCCACGAGCTGAATAGCGCGCACCGCCTGGGGGGTCGCTGCCCTCTTGTGCATCGCCTGGTATTGCGACGCTACGATTTCCCTAGCTTGCGCGTCGCTGGGCATTAGCTCGGCTTTCCGTGGTCGTTGGCCGCGCCGTTGCTGGGGGTTTTCGGCTTACTGGCGTCCTTGACCTTCTGCGCCTCTTCCCAGGCCATAACCATGGTAGCCTGTTGCTCTGGGCTAAGCTGCGCCATGATGGCCATAAACTGATTTTGGCTCATCGACTCGAAGAATTGCACCAGTGCGGTATTGAACGCGGTTTTGCTATGCTCGGACGTATCGAGGCCAGCAGCCTTGCTCATGACCATCGAAAGCAGCGGCATAAACTGGCTGATTGCCTGGTCTTTCCGGTCCTGCTCCTTTTGCTCTTTCATACGCAAAAGCTCCCGCTCTGCGTTCATGGTCAAGAGCGTTTCCTGAGTGACAATCGAGTTTAGACGCTGCGTTTCCAGGTCGTTTAGCCTGGTACGTAGCCCGGTTATCTCGGACTCCAAAACCCCGAACGTTTTATGTGTGGCGTCGATATACTTTCCGAACATCGTTTCTTGATGCCGAATAAGCATATTGCACGTTGCAACAAGCGCGTTGGACTGTTGCAGCGAAACCGCGGCCTGCGACGCGGCGGGGCTCGACAGCACCGGGGAAACCCCCTCGTCAAACCCCGGCGACACCAGCCCGGCCGGGGCCGTGATCGAGAGGGAAACCGACTCGAAATGCTCAGCCTCCCCCCGGCGCGAGCAGGTGACAAAATACGCCCCCTTGCCCCCAATTACCCCGGCGTCTTCTTCGAGCTGGGCCAGCAGAGGGGCGGCCAGGTCGGCCGGCTCCGACTCGCCTAGGTTGGCCTCGCTCTCAAAAAGCAGCGTGCTTTGCCCTCGCGCCATCCGAGAGCACTTCAGCAGAACAACAGAGCTCTTTTTTGACTTGAGCTTGCACCGGGTTAGCCAGGTCGTGAGGCGCGTTTCGGGGGGCAGAGTCACAGGGGTAACCTCCTGGCATAGGATACGATCACGAAAACCACCCCAGCGACAACTAGCAACCCGCCGATATTTATCCCGGTCTGCAACGACGGCGGGATAAAGGGCGGCGGGTCTTTGATATTCGGCGTCACCCCGGCCCCGGGGGCGAGGCGGTTTAGCTGATCTCTGTACTCCTCGGCCTGGCGTCGAAAGGATTTCGACTTTTCAAGAACCGTGTCTTTGTTCCAAAAATCAATCCCTGAACCGTTGGTTTCCGAATGAAATTGCAGCCATTCCTTGTAAAAATCTTTCCACCGGGCATAGAGGGCCTGGCCCTCCGAGGTCGACAGCTTGCCTTTTTGCTTTGCCCCGCCGTAGTCATCGAGCACACCGCCTATAAAGCGGTGGGTCATCTCGAAGTGAGCTTTTACCTCGTCGGTCGAGTCCAACAGCCCCCCGACGGCCGCCCCCTCGGCCGGGCGCTGCTGCCAGTGGGCCGCCAGCAGCTGCGCCCCGTCGAGGGGCGCGGCGCGTGGCGTCGGGGCCTCAGCGCCTAGCCAGCTCGCCACTAGAACACCAGCCCGAAGAGAAGGCGCAAATCCTGGGGCCCGGCCGCAGCCGCAGGCACGGTTACCCGCAGCTGGCTAGCCTCTGCGGGCAGGGGCAGGTTTTCCAAAAGGCCATAAATCCGCGCAGGAAATTGCGCGACCACTGCCCCCGCACTGTTGAGGGCTTCGAGCGTGCCCAGGTTCGGCGCTTCGAGAAAATCCGTTGCGCTTGAGGTCAGCAGGGACACAAAGGAAGAATAAGGCGGAATCGGCGCGGTAAAGTTACCGCCGGGCGCGACGGCCAGCGCCCGGTGTTCAAAATAGGGGGTCGGCCCGTTGTTGCTCGGTCGCGTCCCGTAGGACAGGGAGCAGGTACAAGCAATCTCTGGGTTGGGAGCGGCCCCCACGTCAAGAACCCGTTGCACCCCTATTTTTAGGCCGGTCGCAAGCAGCGTTAGCTGTACCCCTCGCCCGACCGTTACCCACGCCTGTTGCGAGGCCCCACCCGTGCCAAAATCAATTTTTGCGTGAACTAGCGCCGGCTGGCTACCAAACGCCTGCGTTGACTGGTTCGAGACAATCGCAGCCAAATTGACCGTAATTATCTCGGGCCCCTGCTCGTCGTCGCCGTTCAAATCCAGCAGACTAACCAGGGTGCCCACGTTGGCCGGAATCGAGATAGCCCGGCCGACCGGGCGCCCCTGGTTCGCCTCCAGCAGCCGCCTAGGCCGCGCGCTAGGATCAAACGGCGAAATGCCCACGGGTCAGGCCGCCCGTGATCGAAGCCAGGGGGCCAGCGCCGCCGCGGGGTTTCCCAGGAGCGCGGCTTGGGGGGCGAGCGCGGCGACAGCCCCGCGAGCGTCGCCACGGGCCAGCGCAAGGGCGGCCTGCACTTGCGGCGGGGTCTGGCCTTGGGCCAGCGCAAGCCCGGCCTGCGCCGCCTGGGTGATCGGCAGGACGTTTGGCAAGAGCTTGCTGGCCTCCAGGACCGTAGCCAGCAGCGCTCGCGCCTTGGGGTGGCCCAGGCCCGCGGCCTTGTTCAGCTTCAAAAGGAATTTCTTGGCGGCGACATCGCCGGAAAGGGCTTTGCTCGCCAGGCCAAAAGCCTTGCTGATGGTCGAGCCCTTGGGGGCTACGCCGGTTTTTTCGGCCACGCGCTGAGCAATCTTGACCGCCTGCGAGGGAAGCGCGGCGCGCGACACGTTGATAGCCTGCTGAACCACCGCTTTTGCAGCGAAATGCTGCGCGGCCGTGACCCGTTTTTTCAGACTATCGAGAAACCCGCCGAAATCATCCTCGCCGCTGATCGTGGCCTTGCCCATCTGCGCGTGGATGTATTTTGAAACAAAATCGGCCGGAGCTTCGACGCAAAACACGATGGGCCCGTGAGCGGTCGCCAGCTCGCCGCGGGCGCCCCAAACGCCGGGCTTTGCCGTGTAGAGGGTCAGGTGCAGGGGGGGACGTTCGGCCATGGGAAAACCTCAGGGCGCCGCAGCGGCGGGGTTGGAGAAGGAAATGGGCAAGCGCACCGTTTGGCCAACCTTGGCCTTGGACCAGTCTTTGATTTGGCTATTTGCCTGAATCATCGCCTGAGCCCACTTGCTGAGGTTGGACTTTTTGCCGAATTTCTGGGCGATAGCCTCGCCGCTCGTGTCGCCTTTTTGGAGCTTGTAGAGCAGGGCCAGCCCGTTCGGCCCCTGCTGTGCAGAGGCCCCCGGCGGCAGGACCGGCTTTTTGCCCTTGCTCACGGCCTCGCTCATTTCGGCCGGAGAAAACCCGGTGAACGGCGGGGCGCCGGCCCCGGCCCCGGGGACGTAGTTGGACGGCACCGCGATAGCCTGCCCGTTCGGCCCGGTGACCCAGACGAAATCAACCGGCTGTGAGCCCCCCGGAGGCGGTTTGTTGCCGCCGCCGGCCGGGGGTTTGGCCTGGCCGCCGCCGGGGGTGAGCTGGATAGGCTGGCCCTTTTCTGGGGGCTGCGCGGTAGGGTCGAGCCAGGAGAGGGGAAGCCGAATCACTTTCCCCACCCAGAGTTTTTTCCAGCCCTCGCTGGAAATTTCGGGATTTGCGGCGAGCGCGGACGGCACCCAGGCGTCAGGGTTGGTCTTGCCAAATTTCGCGGCGATTACCCTTACCTGCACATCTCCGTTTTGGATCGCGTACCTCAGCCCCTCGGGCCCCAGGGTGGCGCCCGGGGGCAGCTGCGGCGCCGGCTTGCCGCCGCCGGGGGGGCTGCCGCCTCCGGCGGGCTTGGGGTAGGGCACCCCGCTCGGGTAGAAGCCCGGCCAGGCCACCCCCGCGGGCCAGTCGGCCGGCTGCGAGGTGAGCCAGGGGCCCGCGGCGGGGGGGCCGCCCTGGCCCGCAGGGGGGCCGCCCTGGCCTCCAGGAGGCGCGCCCTGGCCTCCGGGCGGCGCGCCCTGGCCTCCGGGGCCAATCTGGGGCGGTTTGAGGGCCGGAGGGAAAGGCACCCCTACCGGCCACTGGCCCGGCCACGCCACGCCCTCGGGCCAGCCCCCCGGGGGATTGGCCGAAACGATCATGCCGGGGGCGCCGGCCTGGCCCGCGGGCGGCGCGCCCTGGCCCGCTGGGGGGCCGCCCTGGCCCGCGGGCGGGGCGCCTCCGGGGTTGACCACCTGGAGGATACCGGCGAGCAATCCGGCCATGGGCCCGACCCCGCCGCTGCCCGGCTGGGGCTGCGCGCTCTGCGGGGTGTTGTACGGCCGCAAGGCGTCGGCCCAAGCTTTCGCCGTGATCGCCAGCTGAGGGAATTTTGCGCTCTGAGCCAGCCCGGCGAGCTGGTCAAGGTACGACACGTCGCCCTGCAAAATCGCGCTCAACAGAGCGGCCCGGGTGGCGATTGTGGCGCCGGCCTCGACGGTGATATTCGGCCCCGCGGTGGTGAGCTGCGCTTGGGGTACGCCCAGCTCGACGGCGCGGCCCGTCAATACCTGGCCGGTCGCCTTGTAGCCCTGCGCTGCGAGCCAGCCCGCGAGCTTATCGAGGGCCCCTTTTGCCGCCGCCGACAGAGGGGCCAGGCTCGAGGCCAGCACCGCTTGATCCGCCACGAGCGCCCGCAGGTCGGCCGGCATGCGGTCGCCGTCCATCGCCCCGCGGAAAAGGGCCAACGTTTGCCCCAGCGGCGCTAGCCCTTGGGGGCTGGGAAAGGCGATGGTCGCATCGCTCGGGGGGCTCGGCTGCGGGTTGAGCGTCTGGGGTAGCTGGTTCGGCTGTCCCCCGGTGCCCGGCTGCGGCTGCGGCCCCGGCCTATCGGTGCCGCCGCCGCTGCCGCTGCTACCGCTCGCCGCGAGACCGAGCAACAGAGCCCCACCCAACAGGGGGACCAGCAAACTAGCCATCTGAACCTCTCATCCCTAGCAGTGCGCTGGGGTCTTCGACCCCGAAGCGCGAGGAAATGTCTTTGATGTGAAAAAGGTACCCGCCCGCCCGCCGCTTGCGCATCGTGACGTTCGGGCGCGCGGTGGGGTCGCGGTCGAAAATCCGCCGTTCTGCCACGAGCCAGCACCCCAAATCTTCACAGTCGGCCACCCGCCGAATGAGACAGGTTGGTATATCCTGCCAGTCTTCGCGGCCCGGCTTTTCGCGCTGGTAGCGCACGCCCGACTGATAGAGGCGCGGGGTCTCCGGGTGACGCCGGAGGTACGCGCAATTGACTTGCACCAGGGCCTCTAGCAGAGGCCCCAGCACCGCGCGCACCTCGGGCAACCGCGCTTCGAGATCCGAAGCGGGCCAGCTGCCCATAACGAACGTCACCCGGAGAGGCGAGGCCATGTCAGACCAGCGAAAACCCGATCAAGGCACCGCGGAAGAAGGCGGCGGCGCCGCTGATGTTCGTCACGATGATCGAGATCTGGATACCGGGGTAAGCCGGATCGCCTTTGAGCCCGACACCGACGCTCACGTTCGAGAAGACCTCGGCGGGGACCGCGCCCGACGCGATCAACTGGCTGTCCTTGCCGATCTTCACGTCCTCGAGCTGAAAGAAGGGCGCGATGCTCTGCGCCGCGACCAGGCGGTCCAGCTCGAAGGGAACTTGCGGGTTCACCGGGATCGTGAAGCTCGCGCCCGCGGCGATGGCGGCCGAGCTGGTGACGCCCACGGGCAGCTGACGCTTGCGGTTGTTGGGGGTGATCCGCACGGTGGGGCCGCCGCCCAGCGGCTTGTAGGTCTCGGTCCCGGTGCTGACCTTCTTGACCACCTGGGCGAGGGTCTGCATGCCCTTGCCGAGCTGGCGGATCATCTGGGCTTGCTGCTGCTGCTGGCGGCCGAGCTGCTGGATCATCTTGAACAGGTTTTGCTGTCCACCGCCGCCGCCGCCGCCCCTGCCCCCGCGCCGGTCGGCGCCGAACTCCATGCCGGAGACCAGCGCCTGGAAATCGGCGCCGAACTCCA
>CAYRKM010000005.1:0-19007 GCA_964425075.1 uncultured Gammaproteobacteria bacterium
AAACTAATTGTGGCCATAATTATTGGGTGATGTTTGACTCGCCTGAATTGGGGTGCCCTACCGCACGTTATCCGAACCTATTATAGTACATTGCCACAAAAAGACATAGTTTTCTTCAAGAGCTCATTTGCCGTTTTATACGCTTCTTAAACTCTCAGAAGTATCTATCCTAGTTTTCCAATAATGGGACTGTCAGAAGCCATTCTACGAGCTCTGAGAGGGTATTTTGAGGGACTGTGAGTAGCGATGATTATTCACCTTTGAGTTCTTTGTAGTACCAGTCTTTGTAAGGATATTCCTTGTAGTTGCCAGTTTCAAAATCAATGTATCCAACATGGTGCTCGGCAACATAAACGTAATTTTTCTTCTTCCATTCCTGTGGTGCTTCAATAGGTGTGTTTATATTTCCCATCATCTTTTCGTATTCAAGTTCCAAGTCAACTGACTTCCTGTCATCATAGACAGCGATGTTGCAGGGTTTACCACAACTCTTTTTTACTTCCTGTGCAACTGCTTTTCCATCTTCACCCACTGGAATGAGTACCTTGTAATTCTCAACAGTGGAATTCACTTCTTTCTTTACCACTTCATAAGAAAGTTTCTTTGTCTCGACTGTGGGAGCAGCAGGTTGCTCGGTTGGTTGTGTCTCTGCTGTTTGAGTATTCGTGTTTGAGGGAGGAGTGGTTTTAGTTCCAGGTGAATTGAAGCCTATGATTAACATCAAGGTAAAAAAGCCAGTAATTCCCCATTTCACTTTCTTGTTCCAATTGGTGTGCTTCCACATTAGATACAATCCTGCGGGAAAGAACAGGATGAGTAAAGCAATTACACCAGCACTTGTTTGATACCACTTCTTCTTTGTATCCATATCGTTAATATATTAAACAGTTGTGCTAATAATATCAAAATGGAATTGTGAATGCTACCGATAGTAGCGAATGTGTAATCATTACACTGCACTGGTTGGTGTGGTGGTGGCGGGAGTACCTCTCCCTACCCAGGGGAGTGGGGTGGGTACGGGGGTGGGGGTAAAAAAAACTGGTTGGGAGTCCCTATGGGAACCCAGGGGGGAATGAAGATGGGCTCTCATGCAGATGTAGACACCTTTATTGCTGGATTAAATCCTTCATGGATAGTGAGAGCAACTTTATTTCTTACTGCAATTGCTTCATCAATATTTAGAAATAGACCTGCTTCAATTTTTTTACCATGTTTTTGAAACCGCACTACGAACTTTTTTTTACTCTTGTTGTAATAAATGTTTTTCAAGCCAGTTGAGGATTTGGAAGTAAGTCGTTTATTCCACTGATTTTGTGAACGAGTGCATACCCTCAAATTCTCCTTTCTGTTATCAAGTGTATTTCCATTTATATGGTCTACCATCATGTTATCTTCTGGTTTTGCAACAACTCTGTGCATCCAAATAAAACCTATTCTCTTGCCGTTTACCTTTGCAGGTTTTCTCACAGCACAACCTCTTCCTCTGGATTTGTGGTAGTACCACTTAAATTGAGAAAGCATTTCGTAATCAGCATCATCAACAAATGCAAATTTCCCTTGTGATAGTGGAATTAGTCTCATACTATAATTGTATTGTGAGACGGAGCAGAATGTAATGCGACTGAGGCTATTTTGTAGATTGGGATGCTAAAAAGAACTTACTCACCGTGCTCTATTCTTTTTTCTAAGTCTCTGACTGACAAATCTCGAGGTAATTTCTTTGTAATATCCTCCATGTGGTGAACATTGGTATAAATCATGCTGGTAATTAAATCAATTGTTTTCTTATCAACCACTTTATACCCGCCATAGCCATCATAAGTTGGAGTAACCTTACACGCTTTTGCTAATGCCTCCCAGGGTTCATTAAAATCCTGTACAGGTGTATTTTCGTGTTCATACACATAACCTCTGAGAATTTGTTTACGCAAGTCCTGTTCATTACCTTTGAACTCATCTAACAGAAGAAAAATAGTACGGAGATAGTGAGCTATTAACAGTGCGTTGGTGCGTTGTATTTTTGCAGTCTTAAACTGTGCCCAAATAAAATAGGCTATAACTGCGAGGAGAATTATTGTCGTAAAGCTCATAGACCAACTGAGTTAGCACCAAACTCTGCTTGTGACTGTGTGAATTTCTCGAAGAGTAATTGGTTAATTAACCCATCTCGGGAATAACCTTGCATGTCCATGTAGGACTTTGCTTTTTCAGCAGCTTCTTTGTTCCAGTCCCCGCCAGAATTAGCAGCACCATAGACAGCATCTTCATGTGAGAACTTTTCAAACTCTAATTGAGCAACCAATCCTTCTTGAGAAAACCCAGAGTAACTGAGATATGACTGTGCTTTTCGTACAGCGTTCTTTTGACTTGTTGTCGCACCTTGTGCAGCAGGTGCATTAGTTGGTTTAGCTGGTGCAGTTGTAGCTTTTGCAGGAGCTTTGGTTGGCTGTGTGGTTTGCTCTTGTGGAGTAGTAACCTCTGGTTCAGTAGTTGGTTGTACTTCCTGAGTGACTGTTGGAGTATTCTCAGGTGTTGTAGTTGTTGAAGCTGTTTTACTTCCTCCACCCATGTTGGCAATAACCATCAATGCAAAAAACCCAGTGACAGCCCATTTAACTATCTTGTTCCAGTTTGAATATTTCCACATCAGGAAAAGCCCTACTGGGAAGAAGAAGATTAGAAGGACTATTATCCAGACCGTCTTTTGATACCATTTTTTCTTTGTTTCCATAATTAAAGTATAGATACACAGTTATTAGTTGTGCAATAGATTAAATAGATGAGCAGATTTTATCAAATAACCGCAGAAAAAGCTACAAGAAGTAGCTATTGTGTGTAATCATTACACTTTGAAATTACAGATAACTAGCGGTGTGCTATTTTGATATAATTCGGGTGTGATTAAGTCAGACGCTCCGATAAAAACAAAGAAGGATGATTTACTCGGTAGGACAAAGTTCTCAGAGTCTCTAGGGAAAGCTCTCCTGGAATGGAAAAACGAGGATGGCATTGTCATTGGTCTTTACGGTAAGTGGGGTTCAGGAAAGAGCTCTGTGATAAACCTTGCCATTGAGTACATTGAGACTGAGACCAAGAAGAAAAAATACACCAAAAAAGACAAACCAATTATCATTCGCTTCAACCCTTGGAACTTCACTGAACAGAACCAACTCATCACTATTTTCTTCTCAGAGCTCGCAAAGGCTATCAACTACTACGACAAGGGGGCTGATGCCAAGAAGGTAGGCAAGAAGCTCATTACATACAGCAAATTCTTCACGGTAATGTCACTGGTTCCTGGTCTTGACCCGTACGCAAAGATAGTTGAAAAAGTATTTAAGCAGGTAGGTGAAACCACAAAGGACTGGGGCGAACTGCAAACCAAAAACTTGGAGCAATTCAAAGAGGAGCTGGATAAGACCATTCAAAAGCTGGGAAGGAAAATCATCATAGTCATTGATGACATTGACCGTCTCAACGAGAAGGAAATAAAGCAGATTTTCCAACTGGTAAAACAAAACGCCAACTTCCCAAACACCATGTACTTCCTTTCCCTTGACCAGGAAAAAGCATTGAAGCAAATTGGTGAGAAAGACGAGTTTTTGGAAAAGATTATTCAGGTGAACTTCCATGTCCCTGCTGTTGAAGATGTACGACTTCGCAAAATCTTGTTTGATGAACTCGATAAGGTATTGAAACCATTTCCTGATGGTCTGTGGGATTTAAGCAGGTGGAATTCGGTGTTCCATGACGGCTACAAAGACTTATTTGACTCAGTGCGGAATGTGAAGCGATATATCAACAGTTTGCAGTTCAACATCAATATCAATGCCGATGAAATAAACCCTCTGGATTTCTTTGTGCTCGAGGCAATACGAGTATTCTTCCCAACTTTTTATGAAGGAGTAGCCAGCAATAAAGAGCTCTTTGTGGGCTTGTTCTTCATGGATAATGACCGAGACCGAGAAGCTCGAAGAAAACAATTTGATGCCCTGTTTGAGTTGGTAGATACGAAGCAACGCCACATAGTAAAGACTCTCATGTTTGAGTTATTCCCACAGGTGGCAGCAGTTTATAGGAACCAAACTGAACGACAGCAAGATGATTGGTTCAAAGAAAAGCGGGTGTGTTCTGAGAAACGATTTGGTAACTACTTCTATCTCACATTGCCAGAAGGAGAAATTTCTCAAACAGAAATGAATGTCATAGCAGAAGCCTCTGCTGATACAAAATTGCTTAACAAAAAGTTGGAGGAGTTGTTAAAGGATGGCAGAATTCGCAGGTGCTTGGAACGGTTACCAGAGTTTATTGATGCTGTACCTAATGAAAATGTGGGTAGTTTTGTTCTCGCTTTTTATAACATTTCTGACAGGATTTCCAGAGAGCGTAATGGTGACTTAGACTTTGGTGTGGAGATGGAACTAGTACGCCTTGGCTATCACCTTATTAAGAAACTCCCTGCTGAAGAACGCTATGCTGTGACAGAAAATATTTTCAAACAATCAGCAAGCGTTGAGAGTCCTGTACATTTCCTTTCTATTGAAGAGGGTGACCATGAGAAACAAAAAGAAGATATTTTGTTCACACCTGAGGAAGTGGGAAAGCTCAAAGTTCTATTAGTAGCCAAAATCAAAGAATATGCAGGGAATGGGAAACTGGATACCTCTCCTGGTATTGCGTATATTCTCTATCGTTGGAAACGCTGGGGTGTTGAAGAAGAAGCGAAAAAGTATGCACTGGAACTGATTAAGAAACCTCAGGGAATTGCTTCATTTATTGAAGGCTTCTCAGCTCATACTGTTGGCAGTGCAAGGAAGAAATTTAGGGTTGGATACAAAGAGGTAAAAGATTTTGTGGACTTGGCGGTGCTGAGGGATGCAATTTCAAAGCTCACCCCGAAAGAAAAGAAATCCCTACCTCCTGAGAAGTTAGCTTATTTAGATAAATACATGGCAGGGGTGGAAGACGCTCTCCAAGGTAAAGAAAGTTTCTTCTAATTTTTTGTTGCGTATAGGTCTTCCAGTTCTTTGACCCCTCCAAATGCCACACGGTCAACAATCACGTCATCCATTCCCATCATTATTCCAGGAGTCACGATAAACTCTCCAAACCTATCATTGATGGCATCCATAGCATCAGAGGCTTTGCGGTGCCTCTCATTTCCTGTTTCAAAGAGTGTTTGCTGTACTTGTCCTTTCGGTTCTAATCCATACACACTCATAGCTATCTTGGCAATTTTTCTTTCACTGGGTTGGTGATTGAGTACATACCACACCGCTTTATAGATTTCGTTTGTGGTGTATAAATCTCCACTCACAAGCCTTCCACGGTGCCAATACGTCCAGTTGTCATAGATACAAGCTGCATGTATTCCGTGAGCAACATATCCCTGTCTTCTGAGTCTTCTTCCTGTTTTCTCACAGAGCTTCATAAGAATTTTTCCAAGCTCTTGTTTATCACTGGTGGGAATTTTGAGGGAGTACATCTGACCAATACTCTTGGTCTCAAACTCCACATCATCAATTTCATATCCCCTGAGTCGCTGATACCAGTACTTACCGACAATGCTTTTGAAAACCTGTTTTTGCAGCTTCTCACAGTCTGTATTGAGAAACTCAATGGGAGTAAAAATGTTGTAGGAGTTCAGCCGTGCTTCATACCTGGTATTGATACCGCAAAGGTCGGTAAGTTTTAGCGACTCATACACCTTGATAAGATTTTCGTGAGTAATGACATCCAATCCATCAGGTTTATGGAGTGACGCTGCGGTCTTGGCAAGGAAGCGGTTGGTGCCAATTCCCACATTACAAGACATCCATTCTCCAATCTCATTCCTCATTCTCTTTTTTATTTCATAGCCAATTTTTACCAGGTCAATTTTTGTTCCTTGCATGGAGCTGAAATCAATAATCGCTTCATCAATAGATTTTGGAGTTACCTTGTCAGAGTAGGAGAAGAATATCTTTTTGAACTTCATATGGATGTCCCTATATTTCTCAGGGTCAGGAGTTCTAATAACAAGCTCTGGACACAAAAGCCGTGCATCTCGTATTCTCATTCCTGTCTTTATTCCATAGCGTTTTGCTTCAATGCTTGGAGCAACAATACAGCCATTTGGGGAGTCATACGCTGCAACTCCCAAAGGCTTGCCACGAAGTAAAGGATTTGCTTGCTGTTCTGCGGTTGCAAAACAGGAGTTCAAATCAACGTGCATGATGAAGGGTTGGTTACGACTGATAGGAAGCTGCATCCGACACCTCCTCTACTGTCCAGAACATTGTTTCTGTATCAAAGTTCAGGCGAAAGAAAAGCTCATCAGAACAGACAGAGAAGATGTGGTGAAATATCTTTCCCCGCTGCACTTTGTGGTGGTATCCAATCTTGGTGATTTTATACTCCCGCCCATTCCACCTTATTTTGTAAGGCTTAACGGTCGCACCCATTTTTTTATAGATGGTTATGACATCTACTCTTTCATTTAATTTTTCCAGCATAATGTTATGGGCGAGGTTTTCGTAATATCAGTGTGACGACTCCGCCAAAGTTTCCTCCAATCATCAACTCGTGGACGGGGTAAATAATGGGGTACTTGTCATTGGCGGGGACAAGAGCAGTTTTACCTTCAATTTTGTCAAAGTATTTGAGCGTCCATTCTCCATCAATCAGAGCACAGACAATATCTCCTAGTTTTGGTGTTTTACTGCGGTCAACAACCACATAGTCACCTTCAACAATGGCAGCATCTTTCATGCTGTCGCCTGAGACTTTGAGAAACATCACGTCCCCAGTTGCATCATGGATAAACTCAAAAACATTCAGAGACTCATCATCACTTACCATGGCAGTTGCAGGGTATCCAGCTTTAATGCTTCCAAGAACAGGAATATCAAACAGAGACTTGGGGAACAGTTTTCCTTTCTCATCTTTTCCCAATATGCCTTGGTTTACCAACCTCATGGCAACTTTGTAGGCACCCTTCTTTGTCATGGAGAGAATTTCTCCTAATTCTTGATAGTTGGGCATTCGTCTTTCAGAGAGGAAGTAGCGTTGGATTTTCTTTACTGCGTCTTGGGAATTCATGTGTTTAATATAAAGTACACAACTGTGTACTGTCAATAAGAAGTTTCGTGTTTTTTGCGGTTATTACACTAATATTACGCAGAAAAGTGTATAATCTCGGTATGTGTGGACGATACGGATTTACATTTTCCGATAAAGAATTGATTGAAAGATTTGACGCTGAGGTCTTTGAATTTGAGTTGAGACAAAGCTACAACATTTCTCCAACCCATGAGGAACCAGTCATTGAAAGGCATAGTCCAAATGGTGTGTACCTTCGTAAGTGGGGAATATTCCCAGGCTTTATGAAAGGTGGCGTTCTCATCAATGCACAGGCTGAGAAACTTGCTCACAGTCCAGTATGGAAGAAAGCATTTGCTGAGAGTAGATGTATCGTTCCAGCCCAGTGGTTTTATGAATGGCAAGTCCAGGATGATAAATCAAAACAGCCCTACCTCATTCGCTTGAAGAGCAAAGAAATCATGGGATTTGCAGGACTGAATGTCACGACCAAAGATAAAAACGGTGTGGAACATTCAGGATATGTAATCATTACAACCGAAGCCAATAACCTGATGAAAGAAATTCATAACACTAAGCACAGAATGCCTGTTATACTCAGAAAAGAAGATGAGGATGAATGGTTAAATCCTGACAATGTGGAACCTGAGCAGCTCCAAAAGTTTCTAGTACAATATCCAGATGATTTGATGGAAGCGTATCCTGTCTCAAGTCTCGTGAGTAAACCCTCAAACAACTTCCCTGAGATAACAAAACCAGTAAACGTGTAATCATTACACAAAATCCTCATTGCAATAACCGCAGAGAATTGTATAAATTAGGGTATGGAGTTTGTTTGGCTTCTCATATTTTTCTTTGTAGGACTGATGGTAGCGTCATTTACCATTATCCCTGTGTTGATTATCCTCTTCTTTGGCATCCCTTTGACCAACAAACTGGAAAAGCGTGGTCTCTTGCATAAGAACGGCATCAAGAAGGGATACATGCTCAACCTCATCATTTTCCCACTTATTTATCTTGGCGTGTGGTGGGCAATCACAAACTTCTTCCCTGCTGGAACCATCGGCTTTTATGTAGGAACTGGAGCCTCACTACTCTTTGGGCTTGGACAAGTAGGAACCAACAAGAATAATGTCTCTGACTACTTTGAAACCAACAAACGACACTTCACCGCTTCTCAAGAAGAAGTCCTCCAAGCAGTTTTAACTAGATAAGTCTTAATACCCGTTAATTCTCTGCGAAACTATATTTTCTGCATAGCAAAATGCTCTCATCGCATTACAAAGTGCCATACTTCTTGGGATAATTAGAGTATGGAACCACAAGTACAAGACAGAACAATAACACTCCGACCAGGGAGACCTACCAAGTACACCAAGGAGACTCCACGGCGTGTAATGAAATACATAAAGATGTGCCAAGAAAAGAAGGATTTCATCACAATAGAACAACTAGCGTCTCAGTTAGGGGTAGGTACTAGGACATTGTACGCATGGGAGAAGGAGCACTCTGAATTTCAGCATACGTTGGACATGTTGCGGGACGCACAACGAGACCAGCTCATTCGCGGGGGGATACAGAATAAATTAAACGCAGGTGTCAGTATCTTCCTCTTAAAAGCAACTCATGGGATGCAAGATAAACAACCGCTTGTTCATGCTACCCAAAATAATAACTTCAACATCTCTCCTGAACTTATGGCTGAGGCTATCAAGATTATCAGGGAGAAAGACCCAGCGTTTATGACAGAAGATACTGTTACTACTGGTCAGGAGGAGGAAAACTAATATGAGATTTGACGACATACTTAAACTTATTGGAGGAAATAACATTGACCGTATTGGTACAGCTCTTAACTTGCCTGAATATGGGTATTCTGAAAGAGCAAACAACAATACTCCAACCATCAATACTGGTGTGACTCCTCAATCAAAAGCTGCTGGTCTTGATACTTGGAAACAAGTTCATTTCACCCAACCCAAAGGTGGCGGTCAACCTCTAACTCCTGTACAAACTGCAACCTCAGGATATAGAACAGTTGGTCAGACTCCTGGACAACCTACTCAACCAAGTGCTCCTGGTGGTGTTGATGAAGTTGCTCTTGCTGAACAAGCACGAAGGAACAGGATAAATTCTTATAAAGCTCAAGCTGGTAACCTCAGAAGCCAAGCACAAGGGACTTTTGACAACATCCTCAAACAGGTTAATGCGTTCAGAGATAGAGCAAAAACACAGTGGTCAGATGCAGGTCAGGAAATCACCAATAGAGCTTCAAGCATTCTTGGAAGTAATGCGAGAACGGCTGTTGAGTCCGCAGGAGAAGCACGAGCACGAGGCAGAGCACTGGGACTTGGAGATAGTTCCAAATTCAATTTACAGAATAAAGTTTCTGGCAACCTTGCTTCTACTCAGGGAAATACCGTAGCCCGCAGAGGTGAAGAGGAAAGAAGTAATCAAAACCTTTTCCAGGAAAGACAAGACCAAGCACAGGGACAAGAAAATGAGGCTAACAGCTATCTAAGAAATGCCATGGACAGAGCAACAACTCTTGAAAATACAGGGTATGACGCAGGTGAGGAAGTCTTTGCAAACAGTCTCAATGACATTGTGAATTATCAACGACAGTTAGCAGCACTCAGACCAGTACAAGCTGATAGTTTGACGCAGTACGCTCCAAACTTTAGTGGAATTGCCAATACCATCAATGGTGTTTTATCAGGGATTGGTGGAGGTCGTGGTGCTACTGAGGAAGACTTTGGAAACCCAGTCAACCCAACTGATGTATTTTCACTTTTGAAAAGGAGAGGTCTTGTAACTGGGTAAATATGTATGGCACTAACACTTCTAAAACGAGTAGCAGAGAAAGCAATTAACACCCTCGGTGGTGCAGCTACTTCCGCCTTCGACTATCTATCCAAAAATGCTCCTGAGGTCATAGACAAAAGTCTGGAAGCAAACCCCATGACTCGGGTATTTTCCCAAAGAGGTCAGGAAGACGTTGCCAACCTTGGTAGGTTCATGCAAAAGATGCCTGATACTACACTCCATGCTCCACAGCCACCTGAGTTTATAAAAAAGACCCCAGCATCTATTCTCTTTGATAATCCCGTGACTCAAGCACAAAACAAGATTGGTGAATTTGTTACTTCTATTCCAGGAGACATGATACGGGAAACTGGACAGGCTTTGGAGCTTACCGCTACTCTTCAGGGAAGAAAAGATATTGTCACTGGTGTTACCAAATATCCTGAGCAAACCAAGAAATTATTTACTCCTGGTGAACGGTTAAAGGGAGCTGATGAGCTTCTCAAAAATCCCGCAACGGTTACTCTCTTTGGCTTGACCAACATCCCATCTCCAAAAAACCTTGTTAAAAAAGGTGTTCAAGAAGTTGTTGAACAAGGGACTAAACAGGCAGTCAAAAAAGGTGCTGAGGAGCTTTTGGAGCAAGGTACCAAGGAGCTGGTAAAAGAAGGTGTTGAGAAAGCTGCTGCAAAAACCATTGTCAAAGAAGCAGTGGAAGGTAGCCCCAAACTTATCACTAAAACCGCAGAACTCTTTGGTGATGATGCCTTAGACCAAGCAGTAAAACAGGGTGCAAAAACCACTACTCCTATCAATTGGTTCAGTGAGAAAACATTGGAACCAGTCAGAGCAATTCCCAAGATGCTTGGTGATGTATCTGAGGCTGCTCGTAAAGCTATCTTTGAACCGCTGGAAACAGCCAAAGGAGACGCAGCAGTATTCAAAAGTGATTGGTTGAAAAAGGTCGCTGACTTTGTTCCTTTCAAGGCTGGGAGTAAAGAGTCAGCAGCAATTCAACAACTCGGTGAAGGTCTCAAATCTGCTGATGATGTTATCAGGGAATTTGGAGAACAGACAGGTAAGAAAATCATTGAGTCCAATGAGTTTTTCCGAAACACTTATGATGAGATTTTAGGTCAAGTAAATACCAGAAGAGTCGCTGCGGGACTGGATGAAATTCCAAAACGAGCAGACTATTACAGGCATTTCAAGGAAGGTGGAGGTAACTGGCTGGATACTTTGGTCACTGGAAATACAGGCAATAGTGAGCTCTCTTCCTCCATTATGAAGCAAAGAAAAGGTGAGAAAACTGTCTTTGATGCTATGGGTGGTTTTGGTGACTATATTCAAAAAGCTGGGAGAGCTGGGTATACAGATGAGTTTGCAGGGAAAATTCAGAAGCTCTCCAAGGATTTACTGGATAACGGTGCAGACCCCAAAGTTTCTCAGTATCTTGACCAATATGCCAAAGAAGGAATTCTTGGTACCAAGGAAGTAAAAGACCTGGGAAATGTTCTCAATGCAGCACGAAATGTAGTGAAAACTGTTGGAAGTAATGTGCGAAAGAATGCAGTTCTTTTCAATGCCCGCTCACTCCTGATGCAATCAGCAAACATTCCAACTGCTGTGGGGCAAACAATAGGCACTGATAAAAAAGGAGCACTCTACATCACCAAAGGACTTTCAAACCTCGGTAAGAATGCAGAAGCTATGGCTGAGTCTCCATTCCTCAGAGACAGAGGCTTCAATCTTCCCGCTCAGTTTGTGAGACCTGGAACACTGGGTATCAACAAAATCCAGGATGTAGGAGGAAGAGCTCTACAACAAGGAGATTTACTCCCAACCAAGTTCATTTGGAACATGTTTTATGAGCAAGGTTTGGGAAATAAAGTTGATGATGCAATCATGTACGCAGATGACATGACAAAGAAAATGGTTGGTGGTAGAGGTATTGGTGACTTATCTCCTATTCAACGCTCTGAACTTGGTAATTTTGTTTTTCCTTTCGGGGTTGAGTGGGCAAACTCAGCTCATGCACTGGCTGACATGATTGGAAAGAAACAAATTGGAGGTGTATTGGCTACTCTTGCTCTGTATCATGGTTTTAATAAACTCGCTACCAAAACAACTGGTACCCCTGCGCTTTTTGACCCAATACAAGCTCTTATGGACTCTGGTGAATATGCCACAGGTTCAGAAGATAAAGAACAAAGCAGCGTAAAAGCTGTGGGAAGATTACTTGCTGAACTTGCCAATGTTAGTCCCTACTCTCAAAACGTCCTTTCCCTTGCCTATGGTGCAGCAGAAAAACTGGGAGCTCCTGATGCACGAGATGTGTTTGGTTCAGAAGACCCAACACGGTTTGGAAATGTAAATCTCTATTCTCCTTTCAATGAAAAAGGTGAACTTAGAACTCCTTTGGAACTTGCAACAAAATATAACCCTGTTGGTGGTGGTTCCCAGATAAGAAAAACCATTGAAGGTTTGACTGCTGGGGCACGAGGATACACTGAAAGTGCTGCTGGAAATATCTTTCATGCAGTAAACCAAGACCCGTTATCACGCCTCCAAATGGCTCTCTTTGGACAATGGGCTACTCCTGCAAGTGAAGATTATTTTGCTAGTGATTACTCACGACCTTTGTTCAAGGATGAAAGAGAAACTTTGGATACACTTCCTGCTAATGAAAAACCTGACTATATAAGACAGGTAAATGCAGACCGCAGGGAGCAAACTGCTGGTGATAGTTACTTTGACGAGGACGAGAATTGGTTTTCAAAACTTCTTGGAGGAGAGAAAAAACCTCCCACAAAGAGTGCAATCATTACACATTATTTCTCAGGGAAGACATACAAGGAAGGTAATAGGGCTGACCAGAGGAAAATTCTTACAAAAATGTTGGATATTGCTGATGATGAAAAACTCAGTCCAAAAGAGAAAGCTAACATTGCAAACGCAGTAGGAGTGAATGGTGCTGACTTGGAATACTACCGTGCTGCTTCAATGAATGCTGATGACAGACTTGAGGGACTACTGATGCTCTCTACTCAGGATTATCAGAACAGGGATGAATTTATCCAAGACTTGATACTTGGGAAGCGTGCAGTAGGTGGGAAATCTCTTTTCTCTTCAACAATGTTTGACAGGCTGTATGATGAGGGACTCATTTCCAAGGAAGAAAAAGCATTGATTGGTGCGGTGAAGTATGACGCTGTATTCAACAAGTTCTACATGGATAGAGATTTCAAGGGAGCTGGTGGTAGTTCAGGTGGTAGTGCTACAAAATCTCAGATAAAATCCTATATCACTACACTCAACTCACTGCATAAAAGTCCTTTCAAGAGAAGTAAAGATATGAATATCAGCATTCAGAAAGCACTTGAGCCTCTAGAAGCTCCTAAACTTGACTTCACTCGTGCTCCGAAGAAGATAGGCACTTCCTCACAGCAATGGTTTACTCCGTATTAACTCAGGGGAGCATCAGGGTTTACTGGCTTACTGGGGTATAAGAATTCATTTACATCAGGGAAATTGAAATTCTCATCAGGACATTTAGAAGCAGGAACTTTTATAAACTTTGTTCTCCAATCCAGCTTCCCAGGGTTATCCCACAACGCATCATATTTCTTATCCGCTTCATTCCTCACTTTTATTTTCTCTATGGACTTCTGACCTATTTCATTTGAGAGTGATTGATTGAGCTGTGCTATGTCAAACGCATCAACAAGCAGGGTTGTGGACTCAGTATCAGCTTTGCGGGAGTCGTATTGGTATTGTGCAGCCTGTTTTATATATCCAGGAAGGAAAAACTGAAAATCCCATCTCTTCATATACGCATCTTGAGATGCCAACCACTTAGTCTGTTCATCAACATATTGCTTTGAGCGTTCAAAGTACGCTGTTGTTTCTCCTTCATAACCTGAGAAGTCATTTTTCTTCAATGCCTCCATGGACTTGATGTAGTGACTTTTTCTTTCAGAGATAATTGGATTTACGATGAGACACTGGTTGTCAGCAATTTTAGAACCTTCATTGATGAGTTTTTGGTACATAACGAGTGAGAGTAGGAAATATCCACCAACCAAAAAGACCAATAGAACGGGCAAAAGTAACAGCTTTCTCATCTTATTATTCTACATTATAACTAGCGTCTAGTTATCCCGCTACAAGGAGAAGCTGGTCTCTCAGTCCCTTTTTCAATACGCTATGTTGGATGAAAATAGTTTCACCAACTCATAAAAGGTTCGGGGACAGATTGAAGGAGCTGCGAGATAAGAACAAGCTCACCCAAGAAAAGCTCGCTGATAAAATTGGGGTGGACAGAAGTTACATGGGTTTTCTGGAACGGGGTGAGAAAAACCCAACATTAAGAATGCTTGCTCTTCTAGCAAAAGCATTTGATATTACCCTTTCAGACCTTCTCAAAAAAGTAGACTAACCGCAGAAATTGTAATAAAAATCCAAAAGCTGTACAATATGGCAGTGCTACTCCTTGTAGCTTTATAGCCATGAAATTATTAAAGGTTATCAATCTCGCTCATCTTCTTGGTGCCACTTGGTTATTTTCCATTGGTGTGTTTATTGGATTTTTATTCATTACTCGCAACCAACCCACTGGCTACTCTCAGTCCCAGGGCTTATTTATCATTCTTACAGTTATAACTGGTGTAATCGCATTTCTGGGGGCTTTATTACTGTACAGTACACATATACTGTTTTTGAGGAAAAAGTCCGTTGTAGGGCATTCTAGGCGGTCTAGCGTGCTCTTTTTTTTGCCATTGATGGGACTCCTTGTAGCGGTGTTTCTCTTTGGTATTCTTGGAGCCTACCGTTTAGGCACTGCAAATAACGCTGTTGAGATGTCCAAGAATGAAGAAGTTGCACCCACAGCAGTACCAACAGAGTCAGTGAGATACATAAACTCTCAATCAATAAACGCTGTACCTTCTCCTACTCCAGCACAGCAAAATCCTCAGCCCAACCAAAGTAATTTGGCACCGTGCACTGTATATGGTCAGACATTTAACCTCACACCTGAGGACTGTCGTTATTATCAGGGACAAGAAGCAGGTGGAAAGAATGTAAAAAATGATGGATATGTTCCTCCGTATCAGAATTATGGAGCCAACTCCACACCTGTTCCAACAACTCCTCCTGAGAAATATCAATCATCGCAGGAAGCGTGTAGAAGGTCATGTTATGACACCTACAAGAATTATCCTGATACCAGTTTGGCTAAACAGCAGTGTGTGAATAGTTGTCAGTAACTCCTCAAATTGTGTAATCATTACACTTTTTAATTAAGGTCATATCCATTATTTTTGTTTTTCTCCAAAAACACTCATTTTTCTTCATTTTCCTACTGTATCAAACTAGACCAATTTTAAGGGACTCCTTGTCGCTAACCGCAGAAAAAGTGTGTAATGGATTACACGAATATACCGTCATATCAATCTATTCCATTACTTTTGGGTAAATATGTCCGTACAATATAAGTATGGTGATATTTGGTTCTAATTAACCAGATATTCCTACTAAAAACATTTATTTATCTATATGAACAAACAGTTCTTTATTACTGACAATTTAGCGTTTATCGCAACCGCCTTACTTTCCTATCCAGGGAAAGTACAAATAAAGCGTGTTGTCTTCCATCCTCAAAAGCAGGGAGTTAAAAACTACTATCTCACACCATATGATGTGACCAATTCCATTTACTTGGAATACTGTTCTGATGTTCTCAAAATCTCACCCGCACAACTCACATCAAAGATTGCCACATTAAAGGGCATACAAGCTGAAATGCCTGAGAGAGGAGGTTCACAATGACTCCTGGTGGTAAATTCCTGGTACCAAGAACAATTCTTCATAGTGAGTTATGGGAAACAAAACCTGCATGGTGGTTTAAGGTGTGGATGTATGTTCTCGCTAACGCCAACTTCAAACACCATAACAATAAATTACGCAGAGGAGACCTTCTTACTTCGTACGACACAGTTTGGAGGGATTGTAACCTTAAAAAAGAGGGAATAACCGCAGAGGCAATTGACAATGTACTGCGGTTTATGAAGAAAACGGAACTAATAACGACACGAAAAACGACACGGGGAGTAATCATTTCTGTGCGTAATTATGACCAATTACAGCGTTTTGAGGAGTTTACAAACGACACAGAAAACGACAACTCTAACGAATTCGGAACGACACAGGAACGACACTATAAGGGAACTAAAGAAACTAATGAAACCACTTATAATTATCTACCGAAAAGTAAAACTGGTAAGGAACAGACTTTAGGTGAGAACCCCAACCTTGGTACTGATACCCAACCTGTTTCTCTTCCTTATAAGAAAAAAGAGGTGGGGGTTACCACCGAGCTTGGTTCTGTTTCACAGCCTAAGCAGACTGACCCCCGAGTTATTTTCCTAGCAAATCTTAAAAAGGTACAAAGGTTTTTTGATAAATACTTTAATAGCCTTTCACCAGAAAGATTTCAGAAGGAAGGTTGGTCTTCAAATACCACCGCCTGTTTTAAGAGTATTGAGTACTACCTTCGGAAGTACAAATACGTTATTGGCAAAGACCATGTGGTGTACAAAATTCCTCAGCTAAAAGGGTGTTTTGCAAATGTTAATGCTGTAATATCCGAGCTCGAAGAGCTTAAACTTCCCCCTTCCAAAATTGATGAGGTTCTTGCGAGAGCAATTGACCGTTGGTTTGTCACCACTGCTCCCGAAGAAAACAATCTCCGATTGTCACATTTTGCTGGAATAAGCAAAGAAGGACAAGCGAGTTTAATTATTGATAATTCTGTTTACGAGGTGCTCGATGAACTTGGTATTACTGACCCCTCTCATCCAAAGAATAATCCAAGGATTGACCTTAAAAATGTTGCACATGGGGAGGACATTATATGAAACAGCCAAATGTCCAATCATTACACACCATAGATGCGGAGTCCAAAAACTTCATTAAGTGGACTATTCAACATCTCAATGACCCTGACTATTTCATGCTGCTTTCATGTCTAATTGATAGGCAACTCTCCAACTTCCTGAATGGTGACAAAGAAAAACTCCTTGCTGAACTCACTGAAAAGATGAAAAAAGGAGCACTTGAACACGGCAGTCCTACTCACTCACAGGAAGAAGCACAGAACGAACTACAACAGGAATTCCTGGACATTATTGGTTGGAATATGGTGCTGCTCTGGGACAAGAAAGGGAGGAAAAAATGCTAACTACCGAGCAGTTGAAACAGGCAGTTGAAGAGTTCAAAGCGTTATTTCTCAAACAATATGGAAAACAACTATCGGACGATGAAGCAACCGAGCATGTAAAACGTATTTTGTTTGGATTAGCCTTGGAATAGCTACAAGGAGTAGTGTTTACAGATAGCTAAACGCTAGTTATTTTGATATAATATATGAAGTTAAAAGAGCTCGAAATGAGAAACAATATAACCATAAAAGGTACTCCTGAAAAGAAGTACTATATTATCTATGCCCGTAAAAGTTCAGAGGCAGAAGACCGTCAGGTTGCTTCAATCTCTGACCAATTAAAGTGGGCAAATGAGGTTATTGCACTTCAATCTCTCAAAGTTGATGGAAAGCCATTTACTGAGTCTCATTCTGCAAAAGCCCCAGGTAGACCTGTATTCAATGAAATGATGAATGAAATCCTAGGAAGGGATGATATTAAAGGAATTATTTGTTGGAAATTTAACAGGTTGAGTCGTAATCCTGTGGATGAGGGACAGCTAAGATGGCTTTTACAATCGGGAAAAATTGAGCAAATCATTTCTAATGAAAAAACCTACACGCAGCAAGACTCAGATTTTGTAATGGCTATTGATGGAGCCCAAGGTCAAAGGTTTATCACAGATTTGAGTAAAGATACACGCAGAGGTATGAAGTCAAAACTAGACAAGGGCATTGCCCCAATTCTTGCTCCTCCTGGATATAAAAATGACATGACAAAAAGACAAGGAGAACGAGACATAATTCCACATGAGGTGCAATTCACGTTGGTGAGACAGTTATTCGAGTTGTTTATGACTGGAAACTACTCAGTAAGTCAACTTTGGTATGAAGCTGAGAGACTTAAAGTGAAGAGCAATCGTGGGAGTATTGTTTCTGAAACTCAACTCCATCAAATGCTACGAAATCCCTTCTACACTGGTACTCGTTTTGTATATAAAGGTGAAGTTTATAAAAATGGTGCACACAAAAGAATGCTTACTGATGCTGAATTTGACCTTATTCAGGACATTATGGATGGTCGTTCTCGTCCCCGAAAGCAAGTGCATTCCCAAAACCTCCTAACTGGTCTTATGCGGTGTGGTGAGTGCGGAATGATGATTACTTCTGAGGTAAAAACCAAGCATTATAAGAACGGTAAATCTCAAACTTTCGTGTATTATCGCTGTACAAAAAAGAAGCATGGTAGCAAGTGCACTCAACCATATTTACCAGCACAACAATTAGAAGAACAGGTCACTTCTTTCCTTGATAGCATCACACTTTCAGAACCTTTTGCAGAATGGGCAATTAAGTGGCTTCAAGTAATGCACGCAAACCAACAAGAGTTGAGAGCAGCAAAATACAATGTGACAGAACAGGCATACCAAGAAGTAGTTGCTCAAATAGAACGTACAACAGACATGATGGTTAAAGGTGCGGTATCAATTGATAAAGGTATGAGTATTCAAAAAGATTTGGAGTTGAAAAAAGCTACTCTGTTTGAGGAATTATCCAAGATGGATATACATGTCACGGAATGGAACCACCTTGCCATTCAGACTTTTGATTTGGTGAAAAATATTAAGGAAAGATTTACAAATGGGAGCATTGAACAACGAAAAACTATTTTAAGGGCTGTCGGCTCGGACTTAACGGTTTTGAACAGACAAGTCGATATTTCAATACGAAATCCGTTTGAGTATATTCAGAAGACTGTAACCGCTCTTAATGACAATAAACCACTGAAAATTAAAGATTTGCCCGAAATACCAGCCCAAATCTCACTTTCTCAGCCTCAAAATGACGTTTTAAGTCCGAGCGAGAACCATTGGGGTGGTGTACGGGGATCGGACCCGCAACCTTCTCCTCCACAGGGAGACGC
>CAYRKM010000006.1:0-6776 GCA_964425075.1 uncultured Gammaproteobacteria bacterium
AACAGTTCAAAGAAATACACGACGGTTACGTATCAGATCCCGTAACCTGGAAAGGAATGTTTAATGATGTCGGTGGACAAGTAGTAGATATTATCCGAGATACAGAACGACGGTTATGCGCAACTATGGGAAAAGGACAGTACAGCAAATTTACTCAAAATCTATCAGATAAATTCTGGGATGAAGTAAGAAAAGTCTACCCCAAAATAGACTTTGTTGGCGTTAAGTAACGATTACGCTGCCAAAGGATAATTCTGAAATAGCTTATCTACAGCAGAGAGAGATTGAGTATACCCGTAGTTTCCAGAGCGAGCACGTAATTCGCTGAGAGCTTCATACCATCCCTGCTTGCCCACGAGCATTGATGGAAATTGCGTAAAGTAATATCCTGGATACACATCAACCAGCCAAGGCTGCGAAACGGACTTTCCCGGCAATGTACCGAGCATTATGTTCTGAATACGGTAGTGACCTTCAATATTTCTGATAATATCGGGACGTATGCGACGATCACGATAGGTACCTGCAGTATTTATGTCTATTGCTACCGCGGCAGTTATCAAATCATCTATTAAACCTGCTGTTCTTCCATCAATTCTTTGAGTATCCAATATTTCTGTTCCTTTAACCCGGGGCATAATAATAAAACCACGTTCCTTACCGGTACTATCGTCTCCCCATGCCAGTTCAACAGGTGGAACAAACTCCGATAATCCGTATTGACTGTCACGGAATATTTCGACTGTAGGAGCAACAAATTCCATAAATTCATTCAATCGGTAACGCGCATCATATCCTTGTTGCATCCACCAGAGCGTGTCAATTTGTTTTACAACGGTGTTGGGGTCATTTTCTGAAATAAATACAGTGGTAAACCCACCTTCTCCGGCAAGAATCCCCTCCATTGGTTTTAGAGGTTGATGCGCTGATACATCTATTAAGGCTTCACGACTAGACATATATTATAGGATAACAAAGCTGACGTAATAATGCAATATTTATTATGTATGAATTCTAACAAAAAACGTTTACCGAGAAGTCAGAGATTTTGGCAAGGTGGCCATCTCCCGGTAAACGTTATAACGATAAAAGACATTCTAACCGTTTACGGCGTGAGAGGACCGAAGACCAGTAAGCCCTCGATTACGATGATAATTAACGTAGCGAAGTAAGCGGCATTTGCCAGTGCGGATTGCTTACCGCCGCGGCTTCCAGCCCAGGCTTCTTCACCAAGCGTTGTCAACGCATGGAGTTTTACAACCCCCATCACCATCGCTGACATGATATAGACAGGCAACATTCCCGGTTTTTGTTCCTGTTTTAGATACGGACGAATCTTTATCCAACGGCTTATGCACCACCAGACTACGATCGCCACAGATGCCAACCACATATTGTTGACCATCGTATAGAACAAGAACCACGGTGCGAACAATACGGTAAACGAACCCATCATGCGGTCTATAGCAAAAAATCGCAGATACCCTTTCATCCAAGGACGTGTGAGCAACGCCCGGATATCTGAAAACCAGCTATTCCGCATCCAACGGGTTAACTGCAACATGAGCGATCCATACTGCTCCTCAGCCCGCGTATATACAGTGGCAGTCCGCGTAAGCGTTGAGTTGTATCCGGCATCGTGAAGGCGTGTGGTAAGCCATTTGTCTTCACCGCCGCCGGTCTTCGCAATACCTGCCCATTGCTCTGTGGTGAGTTGATCCGCAATCTTCAGCAGGATAGTACGCGGATACGCGGAACACCGCCCCGACAAACACGAAACGTAGCCGCTAAACGCCTGTCCTGGCAATTCATACTCATACCGTTCGACCAGCATGATGTCGAAAAGCCGTTGCACCCAATTTGTGGGTTTATAGACCCGCTGTGCCACGACCACTCCACCCATGTTCGGCTGTGACAACGCCTCCAGAGTAGCTGCACGAACGCTTTTGAGCGCAGGTGTTAGCTCTGCATCGGGCAAACCGCAGACGACATCCGAATCGAAGAGAACCGTTACATCTTCATCCCCGGACATATAGATCGCCTGTTGAAGACCGGAACGTTTCCCTTTTTTATCGGTGAATTCGTACATAATGTCCACCTTGCCTGAATCGCGCAAAATGAACCTGTTAAGGATCGAAGCGTTAACCGTTTCCCCACTATCCAGAACCACACGGATTACATCAAAGCCTGTGTCGACCATTGACTGAAGCACGCGCTCAAAGTGTTCCGGCGGTTCACCTTTTACAGTAAAACGCGCACCGATGGTTTTGTATGTCGTTTCCCCGACGTGAACGTATTCAACAAATTTGCGGGAACGATATACCCGGTAAAGCCACGACGCCCAACGCCAAAGACCAATCAAGCCGATGGGCCATAACTGTTGTACAAGCATAAGCAGTTGGGCTTCTGTCATCGAAGTTCCGCCTCCTGCGGTGGAGTAGGATCATCCCCAGCGATCTGGATTAACTGATTAAGCACCTTGATACGAAGCTCGTCTGCCCGCGAACGACGGTAGCCGTCAATCGTTGCCGCCGGGATACGACCAAGTTCCGCGAGAACTTCCATATGCGTGTTTATTGTTCTGGTTCCCACGAGTTGGGAATTATCCACGCCCAGCATCATGCTAAACCAAATCATCGCATCTACCTCTTTCGGCAGACAGGCTCCCCCGTAGGGACCGGCTACTACCGAACCGTAAAGAGGATTGTTTGGGTATTCTCCCATTAGGATGCTTAAATCTATTGCCTCCTGCGCCGGAACGTTGATGGCACTCAGAAGCAACCACCACATATTGTGGAACGATATGATGCTTGCATTCCGCGTGTTCATAATGAACTTCGCGGCTTCAGCAACGGCAAGCGGCACGCGACGAATCAAACGGTCTTGCAGTTCAAGAGGGATGAGTTGCTTAAAGAAATTGACCATCTCATCTGCGGTTCGAGCGTCGTATTCCCCAATACCGTAAAACCACGCGCTCTTCGCATCTGCCAGCGCACTGGTTTCCCGAAGCGTTTCAGGGACATTTCCAACGCCAAAATCGCGCCCGGCGCGTAATCCGCTCACGTTTTCCAGCATCGGGATCAGCCGTTCCTCAGTCATACCCGGAAACATCGTAGACCGGATTACTACCATTGGGTATTTACCTTGCGCGACGCGATTTGGTAGCCAATTTCCTACAGTAGTAAGCGCAGACTGTATATACGCCAAATGGATACCACCATTCTTTCCTTGCGGCGTACCCACACAGACGAAAACGATGTCCACTTCACTCGACGCAAATTCGTCAATGTGATATGCGCGAAGTTGCAGTGAGTGTGCTTTATCGAGTCGGTCTTGGCTAATGTCAAAGCCTACGACATCAAATCCAAGCTCGGTATACGCTTGCAGGTAGGGTAATCCTACCGCACCCAAACCAACAAGCGCGATCTTGAGGGCATAGTTCATAGGTTGCATGTAAGCCTCCATATACTCGTCGTAGAAAACGGATGAAACTAACCGTACTGTTGCTATTCCTCCTTTTTTCTGACTTCTCGGATTTTAAATGTGCGATGAATACCACCAGTACGCAAACCGCTTCCGGCTGCACTGAAGATATTCCCAATTTCCCTTACGACGCATCGCAAGAGGCCGTAATTATCGGATATTTACGGAGTATTTACAAGTTCTATGGGCTTATCTGACAAAATTATACTAGCGTGGAACAATTTCAAACGATTGAGAGGAAGAAAGCGGCTTTCTGTTTGTTACGGCAACACCCTGAACGATTGCACCATACGAAGCAAAATTTTTCCTCAACCATTGTCGAGAACCTGGAGTTACGGCCAGCATGGTATTCGACCATGGTCCCGGTTTACAATCATTTGCTGCTCTTATAGAAAAATAATACTTAGTACCTGGACGAAGCGAATTCACAATATAGGTTATAACCCCATCAGAATTACTATAGGCAAATTCTACACCATATTCATTGGCTTCCGGGGTTAATCCATATTTAACATAATATGAAGTAACAGGATTACCAGCTGGTACAAAATATATTTTTGCCTTATCGGAAAGCGTATCTATCTGAAAAAGCTCGGGAGGTCGACTGGATACGTTTGTGCTACAGACAGGCGCCGGAATACGGGTCGGACCTGGGGTAGGGCTTACATCAATTCCACCTCCATACTCAAATGCACCAATGTCATAGGCGCCATAAACCGGTCTGCCAATCCCATCGTAATCTGATAGCACATCACCTGATGAAATTCCGGTGTTAATAGCCGGAGATTCTTTCTGAAGTGCAAAATTCGCACCACCGACATTTACAAGCCGAGGATCACGGGAGATTGAGTGCTTTTCCTGACCTGTTGCGGCTGATAACTGCACAAGTGAAAAATAAGTGGTTCCCGCCCAAGATGCGATCGTATTATCTGAACGATACCAGATATTGTAATCAGAATCTGTACTACTATTTGATTCAGCATCAACATTCAGAGGTGCCGACGCAGCAGCAAAAACCAAATTATTACGGATTGTCGTATTCGTATTGCCGGACTGAATATTTATTCCGGCACCACTTGTGGTACCGGCGTTATACACGGTATTGTTTAATATTTTATTACCGATATTCGATACAAACCCCTGACTATCATTCCCAGCACGAATAGAAATACCATGCCGCTCTACGTTATACACAATATTATTCCGAATAATATTATTATCACTCCCAAGAGCTAAATGAATACCGTTTCCGCCTGAGCTTTCACTGCGACGGATAGCCTGAGAACAACGGTTTCTTTCGATAGTATTTGCATCATTATCTGTATCTAGGTACAAACACGTGTCTCGCACATTGGATATCGTATTCTGAGTGATAGTATTACTACTGTTACCCGCACTTCCGCAGGTTGAATCACCGCAGAGAAATATACCATTTCCGCCGGAAAATCCGAGACCGGTGATCGTATTCTGAGAAATTGTATTACTATTACTTCCTTGCTCTAACCTGATTCCGCCACCAAACTCACGGATATTTCCCGTAAAAGTATTCCCTTGAATAGTGTTACTGGTGCTCCCTATCAAACGAATACCTGAACCGGAATTTTGGGAGATAGTTGAGTTTATAACCGATACACCGGTTGACGATGACAACAATATCCCGCTTCCTGCACTTTGACGAATATGTTTTACCGTTAGCCCTTGCAGCGTAATATAACTCCGATTAGTCAAGTCTATGGCAACAGAACGATGAGTAGCATTAATGTCGTGCGTATCAGGATCTACGTCATCTGTTGTTCTAACGTAAAGAAAATCTTGGATTGTATCTACATACCATTTTCCGGTGGATGTTAACTCTCCCAGCGTATCCACTTCTGTTAATCTCGTTGTGTCTTGATATACGTCTGAAGGTGCCCAATTTACATTTAAGGCTTTGTATATTGCAGCGTCTCCTTCAGCTACAAACGAACCAATATGACTTGTCGCAATTTTTAAATCATCCATGTACAGAACAGAGCCAGCGGCAGGTTGGGTTAAACCTGTAGAATTTCCCCCTATTTCAACCCGTGATACCTGCAACCCGGACGTATTTTGCGTATAATTTGATCCTTTGGATACATCATTTAACCAAAATTCCACGCCGCCTGTAGACGCATCCCCGCCTTTATATCGTAGTTCGATGGAGTACCAGGTATCAAACAGAATCTCACCAGGAGTACCTGCATAAACGATAACCGTTGACGGAGCTTCAGACCGTGCCTGCAAATATAACTGCCCACTCCCATTTGCCAGAATACTAACCCGCGCACGATTATTAGATGTTCCATCACGAAGATAAAAAATATCATGAATAGTATCCGCAGCAGGAATAGTAAAACTGTTATTTACCCGAAAATACATACGGCCGTAAATATCATTTGCCGCAGTAAGACTTTTATTTGCCCTGGCGTTCTCTGCGGTACCAGCATATGTGGCTCTAAATGCATACGTACCATGAGAAACCAGCGAACTTTGGACATCCAAAGTATTTCCAGAGGTAGTTGTGACGGAATTAAATTCAGAATTATCTCCAACTTCAATACCGGTAGAAAACACACCACCTGCTTCTTGTGATCCGATAGATATCCAATTTGCGATCCTATCTGCACCGCTTATCACTGGTGTTTCATTCTGATAAGCCTGAAAGGTAATCTTATTACCTATCGTCCCTGAATTTGAGGCTCCCAGAGTTTCACGGTATGTATAGGTACGGATATTTACGGTATCACCGGCCGTAGCAGTTTGAGCAGCAAATTGCACTCGACACCAAGGCGTCGCAATTGATGTGCCGTTATTACTATCTGAACAGGTGCCACCCAAGCTAGCTCCATCAACGTAATATGTAACTGCAATAACCTTATTAGGTACGCACAAAAAAAACACTAAACAGCTCAACAGTAACGCTTTCTTTATTACTAGTCCTCCTATATTCATACGATAAAAAACAGCCCATGTCTGCTGTTGTCACCGTACGATTTTCACGAATGTACAACAAGGAGTAATATCTATATCAAATCAGATCAAAACATATGTGTTTTACCTTACCATTTTAACCTTCTATATTTACGCTCAAATCATCGGGGATACCTCGTTTTTTCCTCCATCTCACTGTACAATTAACGTATGCCTATTTCTCCTGCCTTTGATATTACGTATCTCCTATTTCTCCCCTATGCGGCAATACCGAAGGGAGATAGCCATACGCAACCAACCTTACCAAAGGGTGCTCCCTATTTTTTAAATCTGGATATAGATGT
>CAYRKM010000007.1:0-3522 GCA_964425075.1 uncultured Gammaproteobacteria bacterium
TCAACTCGAACTCGTCAGCAGGCGGCTCCTTCCCGAGCGCGATACGGTAGGCGCGAAGAACGTAGCTTGCGAGTGACGCAGTGTTCAGAGGATTCCACTCACCCTCCCCGCACTTTTGCTCTACCGCGTTCGATGACACGCGGTAAAGGCAGCTCAACCACGGGAACTCCACCACCGGCTCACCTGCCGGTTCACGTATGATTTCCAGTACATCGGTCATTACCTTCCTCCTTCAACGCCTGATCGATAGCAGCTGCACGGGCAGCAGCGCGAGTGGGACCTTCGCCGTATACAAATCTGCTGCCATAGTGAGATACCAGCCCCACTCTAAACCAGTTAACTTGATGCCAGGGCTCCGTCCTTTCACTGAATGGTCCCCACTTCGCCTCCACTAGCGGGTCAAGGTCGCGCATCTGGGCGTCGATGCTGTTCACGTAGCTTGGCGCTAATCCGTAGTCCTGGCCCGGTATCCACCCAGCCTTGCTCGCCAGCCGTTCGTTCAGTTCTTGTGTCACGATGTTTCTCCTTTGGCCTTGGCGGCGTTCCGGGAAAGTCGCATGACGACCCTACCCGAGCGAGTTACCTGCTCGACGTGCAGCTGGCGATGTGCAGCGGCGCGGCGCACCGCCTGCGCCTCCTTCCGGGTTGCGACCGAGATTGTCTTGCCTTCGACCATCGCGTCGACCGCTGCCGCCCACTTGCCGCGGCTGGTTGGCCACCTCTCCTCGACAACCTCGAAGCTCTCCTTCTTCATTCCTGTTCCTCCTCGGCCGTGACGACCACTACCGGGATGTAGTCCTTGGCCCCAAGCGCGTGTCGCGGGCCAGCGCAGTAGTAGATGCCATCAGTCCAGGTCGAGATCATGCGCTGGCCGCAGATGCACATCGCGATCTTCATGCCTGCTCCTTTTGGGTGGCGACCGTCACTGTAACCCGGGCCGCCTTGGGGCCTTCCACCCACGGTTCCTCCCCCCGGCTGAGTTCGTTCACGACCGCCACTCCTGCCCGCAGTACATACAGAGCTTGCAGACCCACGGCGCCCCGTCACGCCACACCAACGCCACGGTGTCCTGGTGGCCGAGCAGTGTGCACAGGAAGAGCTGAGCGGCGTGTTGCCAGTGATTGGTCGTCCGCAATCGCGCCCACCCGTTCGGCATCGGCTCGAAGCGAACGTCACCCTCTGGCCACCCCTTCGGGAAGCGCACTTCGAGGTCCGCCTTGCACCACCCGCAAGCCCACTCATTCCCACCCAGGCTTCCCGGCGGCCGAACAAGCCAATGCCCCCAGGTGGCACACCGCAGCTTCACCCGTACGAGCGCTATCGCCTTCACAGGTCTATCGCCCTGACCAGCCACACCAGCGTGTCCACAGACTCCTTCATCCGCCGCCTCATCGAGAGCAGGTCCGTCGCCAGTGTCGACGCATCCTGGTCATTGTCCTCCCTGGTCGTACTCTCCTCGGGAACCGTCCGCAGTACCGACCCCAGCCTCGACTGCAAAGACACCACCGTCGCCTCCAGCAGGCTCAGGTCCTGGCCCATCTTCCCCAGCTGCTCCACAACACCACCCATGTTCCGCGGAGGCTCAACCTCAATCGTTCCTACCTGCCACACGTTTGGAGCGTCCATTTATCACATCCCCTGTCTGTTTGGCCGTCTGGCCATCTCCAACCATCATAGAATGGCCCAAATCGCCGGTCAAGTATGACGGCACCCCGGGAATTACGAGGCACGGCCCGAAAACCCATGCGGCCTTGTAATGGCCTGATAAGGGCCAGCCCGTTTGAGCCTTTAGCATCCCACGTATACAGCTTGGGACCCCCGCGTGAACCGAACCGCGTGGCCGCCCGGCCCCTGGGCGCCTTACCTACCCGTGTTCGCGCGCGCGCACGCATGCATGCACATACGCGCGTACGTGCGGGCCCGTGCACCCGCGCAATGCGCGCACACGCTCACGCGCACTACGCTGGCGCTCACGCGGATCTGTACCCTTCGCCATAGGGGGATACGTCGGTAGCCCAATACGCGGGGCCTGCGCGACCGTGCGGGCCGAGGGTGCTCTCGGGCAAGGTCAGGCAAGGTCAGGCAAGGTCAAGCCACCGAGCTCGTGTCTACCTATCGTCGAAGTCCAGTTCAAACGCTGTCGGGCTTGTCTAAGCGGAACCTCGATTCCGTTTAATGCGGCTCGCCGCTGCTCCAGATTCAAAGTCCGACATAAGTCTTGGCCCTTTGTGAATCCTTCCGACGTTTAATCCCAGGGGACTGGACAACCGTTCAGATTGGACGATACTGGGAGAAGACCAGCCCCCTCCCTACACTCCGGGGGCTGGCCGAGAGAGGCTCCACAATGGCAAACACACACATCGTTAGCGACCACGAGTCCCGCATTCCCGCGCAGTACGTACGCGAAGGCGCGCTTAACTACGCGGACACTCCCGCGCTTTGGACGCGCAAGCGTGACTATGCGATGGCCATCGCGCAGGATGGTCTCGGTGTGGGGACGGAGCTTGGCGTGAGCTCGCACGAGCCCGGCGACAAGTGCTATCGCGCCATCGTGAAAGCCGCGAAGGCGGCGTGGCTCGCGGTTGACCCGCGCGCGTTGTTCGCCGAGTTCCCGCAGTTCGTGCGCTACCATGCGCCCGCGCTTGCCGATGCACTCGCGGCTGAAGTCGCTACCGTCGCGGCCGTGGTCACTCCCGCCCCCGCGCCGAAGGCGAAGGCGCCCGTGAAGGCGGCGCCCGTGAAGCGTTCGCTGGCCGTCGAATCGGTCGCGGCCCTTGCCCCCATGGGCCCGGTCGCGGCGCCCGCGTCGGATACGCGACTGGACGCCATCGAAGCTACCCTCGCGGGCATCACGTCGACCATCGGAACCCTCGCGCAATTGGTCGCGTCCCTGCTGCCCGCTCCCGCTCCCGCGCCTGCTCCGGTTGCCCCCAGCGTCGCGGCGCTCGCATCGATGGCTCCGAAGGCGAAGGCGCCCGCTGCCCCCGTGAAGCGCACCCGGCTTCCCGAACAAGGCCCGCGCGAGCGTGCCGCCGCCGCTAACGCGCTCGTGGCCAGCAAGGGAACCACGCGTGCCTCTACCCTCGCCCCGGGCAACCGGAACAACTAACCCTCGCCGATGGGCCGGGCCCGCACGCGTAAACGTGACGGGCCCGGTTAAGGCGGTGCCGCTTACGCTTTGGCGAGCGTGATCGGTAGCGGGTCCAAACCCCCGCGCGTAACTCGCCTTACTTCCCCCACGATGGGCCCGGCCGTCGCATGGTCGCCACTATGCGCAGGGACGGCCAGGCCGCGGGGTACAGTCGCACCTTAACAATCCCCATGGGCCCGTCATAAGGCCCAGCGATGCATGCTCGGCAACATGCACGCGAGACTGCGAACACGCGCAATGCGACCACGCGCGTAAGTACCGGTCGCCAATCACGATGCCGCTGGTGACGCCCGCACGTTGCACAACGTCGCACGCGACGGGGACGGGCAATGTCACGCCAGCTAGAAATTGTATGCGCGAAGGGAAACCGA
>CAYRKM010000008.1:0-3280 GCA_964425075.1 uncultured Gammaproteobacteria bacterium
GGAATCGGCTAAAAGGGATTTAAGGGTTTCCGTAAGCGATGGTGTTTTCATATGTTTTGAGTGTATGACTACAGGAGATATGTGTCAAATGTATGCTTATTAATAATGATAGTGGAGAAAACAACAACCGTTCGTGTAAAACGGGACGTTTTTACATGAGAACGATAGTAATGAAATACATACTAAGAACACATGAAGGTATATTTATCTACAAAGGAGATTTATATTCAATCTTAGCTTTACTTACAACAAAGATTGTTTGGTCTGCTATTTTTAGTCCCAGGAACTTTGTTGGAATGCATGGAATTAAATCAAGTGTAGTGTGATAGTTTGGTGAACAATCATTTTCAATCCACCAAAATCTTACAGGAATAAAAAATATAATTATGCCAATTAAGCACAAACAAAAGATAAATAATATGGATCGAATAATACGCATAATATAATTATTAATCTTTACCTATGTTATATATTTTAATATGGTTGAGCAACTAATGTATTTAGGTAACGGCTTTAAGTTGTTCGGAATAATTAAATTTTGAGAGAGTCGCTAAGAATCTATAAGCTCACCAGCACTAATACTCTCCTTCGACAAGCTCAGGATCGTTAACTGCTGGATTGCGAACCGGTACCCGGTTCATTCAGCCAGGAATAGAGCATAAAAAAATCCGGTATAAAACCGGATTTTTTATGCTGTACCCCGTAGCTTACGAAATTCGACAATATTATTCTAATTTATAAATCCACTATTTAAAATTATTTAGGATGTGTTTTCTGAAAAAGCTTTTTCCATCAACAATAAAGATTTTTTGTATTCTTCCAGAATAGATTTATGGAGCAATTCAAATTTATTTTCCTTATAAAGTTCGTATAAATTGTAGCTTTTTAGAATTGTAACAAGATCTGAAACGTCTCCAGAATGCGCACCTACTAAACTCAATAGTTGATTAAGTCTTTTTAGACCAAAAAAATTACAGGTTACTGGTATACCTTTAGAAACTAGAAATAAGTGGGTGCTGTTTAATGATTTATTAATATCTTCATCTTTTATACCGGGTAGAATTTTTTGAGCTTCAGTTAATGTCATTCCATGAGTTTTTGTTATTGAAGAAAAGTCCTGAATAATTTCTCGTAACTCTATACATTTTTTCCCTAAATGTTCTAAACCTGTAGCTACTTCTTGCTGTTCGATTAATGCTTCATTTTGGTTGAATAATTCTGCTTTAATGACTACCAGACCAATACTCATAAAGTTAATTTTCTTTCTTAACTCTCTTATTTCTGCAACTAATCCTGAATTTGAATAAACAATTGATTCTTTTTCTGTATCTTTACTATGTTTATTCTCTTCAGCTTTTAATATAATTTCTTTCGCTCTAATATAACCATTTTCTTTAATCAGTTTCTTTAACTTTTCAACTTTTGTCCCTTGCCATTTTAGTAACTCTTCACTAAGCATAATATCTAAGTCATCGTTCCTGGATATGAGGTATTTTTCTATCAAATAATCAAAATTATTTGTATCGGACTTTAACCAATATCTTATTGATGTGGGAGTTATATCAGGATCAGTCTCTTTATTGAAGATAACTTCTTGAAGTGTTTTTTGTATTTCAATATCAATTCTCTTTCCCTTTGATAAGTAATAAAGAATAGCCGTTAAATTCATTCCATCTTCAAACTCCGGGTTGGGTAATTGTGTTATATGAAGAATTTTATCTTTTGAGTATTTGATACTTTCTGTGTCGTAATATTCAATTTTTTCATAATAGGAAATTATTTCCATTTTGTCCAAATCTTTTGTATTTGGATCTTTGAATAGGGTTATTAATAGATTTTTTGCAGAATCTGATTTTATCGCGCTTATGGCGATTATAAAATAGTGTGTTATAAATGTATTTTGATTTTTCTTATAAACATCTAGTAAAGGGTATAGAAAAATTTCTGATCCAATTCTTGTCATTTCTTCAACAGTATTAGTAAGCTCTTTTTCGTTTCGTGGATTATACAGTCTTGCTAGGAGTTTAGAATTGTAATCGTCTGACATATATGTCCTCAGTATAATTATAACACTCATGTGTTAACTATAAGATGGTACGTTAACAAAATTCTTATACAGTGATATGCTTCCCAGCAGTTAAGGCTGTAGCTACAAAAGTAATTCAACTTATTCAACCTCGGGAATTGCTTAGATTAATTCAACCTTGGGAGTAGCATGGACTGTCAAATCAGTATATATTCAGAAATCATGGTTGATTTCCATGTTTGATCTATAATCTTGGTATATGCCCGGTAGAGGGAATACTTTTGTAGAAAATGGGATTTACCATATATTTAATCGTACGATCGATGGTAGGAAAATTTTTGCAGATAATCAGTTATGTAGGTATTTCTTAGATTTACTTCAATATTATCGCTCGACTCTATCAACAAGAAGTTATTCTCACTATAAAGAATTAAGTCACGAGTTACAAAAAAAGCATGAAATAGTTTTGAATTTTGAGGAATATTTTCGTGCAGACATTATTTGTTATTGCCTTATGCCAACTCATTTCCACTTATTGCTAGTACAGCGTTTAGACGGTGGTGTACAAACGTTTGTCGGGAATGTTATCAACTCATTCACTCGATATTTCAATATAAAACAGAAAAGAAAAGGCCCATTGTTTTTACCTCGATTCCAGTCTAGGGAAGTACTATCAGATGATATTCTCTTTCATATATCCCGATATCAGCATTTAAACCCTTATTCGTCGGGATTAGTACAGTCGGTAGCAGACTTAGAACAATATCAATGGTCATCCTATAAATGCTATGTAGGTAATATTAGTAGTAACTTAGTACAAACAACGAGAATCTTAAATCAGTTTAATAGTAGTAAAGAAGCATATAAAGCATTCGTTGAGGATCAAGCAGATTATCAACGATCACTAGAAGAATTGAAATATCTAGTGAAGTGGTAGCTTATGTCGTTATTACAGTCTACGCTATTCCCGAGGTTGAAGTATTGAAGTTCGGTTTTGTACTTACAATATGTATTTGGTATATTTCACCGTATGACATATCCTAAATTTAAGCCTACACGAAGAGATGCAGTGAACATGCTTTTTTATGTTTACGCGATAATTGTCGGATTTCTTTTGAATCTAGCAAGCAATATTATCTACGATTCGTTTATCCGTTCAGGCTCGGTTATTCTTAGGGTTGAAATTGTCGTACTGGCAGTTATTTTTACATGTGTCCTTATTTTCGTAATCAATAAATATTTTTTCAAACCGTT